>NZ_JAJCKS010000025.1:0-46429 GCF_020558815.1 Blautia sp. 210820-DFI.6.14 | reverse complement strand
ATGCTCACAAGATCCTTAGTCTTGCTCGTCTGCCAGTTCCGACACTTCCGCATATTCTGTTTCGCAGGAGTTAACTCCTCGCGACAAATGATATAATATCAGAGTCCATTCACAAAGTCAACACCTTTTTTGAAGTTTTTTATATATTTTATATTTTTCATTCAATTTGGTGATTTTATGGTCGGATATTTTCTAATTCAGTTCCGCGATTCTGCTCACTGCAACATAGATTTCCTGTATTTTATACCAGGTTGGGTAATCTGTGATTCCGGTTTCCGGAAGGCCAAAAACATTTTGAAATTTACGTACAGATTCACTGGTCCGTTCCCCATAAATCCCATCTTCACCCACTTTCGGAATTGCCGGATATGCTCCCGCGATCACATTAAGCTGTTCCTGAAGCTGTCTGACCTTCTCTCCTGTAGCTCCAATATTCAGATCATATCCCGGCCAGGAAGACGGAATACCGGAAATTTCTTCTGCTACATTGATATACATATCATTGCCATAAAAATACCTCAGGATCTCGATTGGTGAATATCCCTGATCTCCCAGTGATTTGCTTCCCCACTGTGTCATCCACCCTCTATTCCTGCACTGCACCCTTCTTCCATCACAATACTGTGTCAGAATTGGCTGACGCACATTCGGTCTGGACAGATAGTTTTCAAAAAGTTCGTCTGTGATTCTCGATATGCTGTCAAATACATTTCTTCCACGAATCCATTTGTGATCATATGCAGTCGAAGATGTAATAGTAAAATCTTTTCCTTTATTCCGGTACCATTCTGTGTAGACCCTGTTTAAGGTAAATGACATGATTGCCAGTATATTTGCTCGAATCGTATCATCCGGCCAGGTAGCGTAAATTTCACTGCTCGCAACATTTTTTATATAATCTTTGTACCGTTCATAATAATCCGGCGCTGTTGTATCATTTACCGATCCATCATGAACCACGATATATTCCGGTATGACTACTCTGCTCAAAACGATCTCTCCACTTTCATTCACCGGCTTTATCTCAGCTTCTTCTATCTTTGGCGGATATTCTGCAAATAACGTATGGGGTCCGATCACAAGTCTTTCAAAAGATGCTTCTGCCTGAAATGCCATTTTTATCGATTGCTGCGCCACCACGCCTGGTAATACCTGTGTTCCTGCAATTTCTGTATTTTCAAATCCTTCCGCCTGCACCTGAATCGTATACTCCGCATAAGGCTGTTCTTCCACTGGTTCCATACTATATTCCAGAGGTGGTGTTTTTAACTCAAGAGTCGGTGTCTGCCCGGATGAATCCGTACGTACTTCTTCCACCGTCTGTCCACTCTCTCCGGTATAAGAGATCCTCACCAATGCATTTTCCACCGGTCGCGTACCATCTTCCGTAAAAACACTTACCTTCAGCTCGCCCTGATCCGGCTGATCCTGCTGACTTTTTACTTTATTATAAAATTCCACCTGCTTCTCCTGCCAAGAGCTCTCCGTATATTCTATGCATCATGTATCCCGTATAACACAAAAAGACAGATGCATATTCGCATCCGTCCTTCTGTCTGCCATCTGCTACTTTCTATTTTCAGAAGATTTTCAGAATATCATTGTACATAACTACTACCATCAGCACCATAAGTGCCATCAGCCCTGCAAAATGAATCCTGCCCTCAATTTCTCGATTGATCGGTTTCTTCCGAATTGCCTCAATGATCAGAAAAACAAGTCTTCCGCCATCCAGTGCCGGAAGAGGAAGCAGATTCATAACACCAAGGTTTGCCGACAACAGTACTGCCATATTCAGCATGTTCATCCAGAGCATCAGAGTACCTTCACTCTTACTTTCTTCATAAGTTGTACCAATCGCATCTACGACACCTACCGGGCCGCTGAGATTCTGGAATCCAAGCTGTCCCGTAACCAGTTCTTTCAGACTCAGCAGAGTCGTCCTGATCATATATTTTATTTCCAGTGCACCGTATTTCAGTATCCGCAGGCCGGAGGTCTTTGTATAACCAAGGTTATAAGAAAATCCAAGCTGTGGTGTACGATACTCTTTCGGAGTAATTGTCGCTGTATAATCCAGGCCATCTCTGTCATACGTAATCTCTACCGATTCACTCGAAAGCGGATGTTCTGCAAGATATGCATCATATGCCTCACCGTCCGCAATCTCCACACCATTGATTGCCGTGATCGTATCCCCCGGCTGCAATCCTGCCTCCTGGAGTGGCATTCCGTCAATCAGAGATTCCACTGTCATAGAAGATGCATCTGATCTGTTAAATCCCAGCAGGTATCTTACCGATACATCAGGTGTGTATGAAATCGTTTCTGTCCTGCCATCTCTTCTGACCTTCAGGGTAACTGTGTCGCCCTCCTTCAGATCATTCAGATACATATATACATACAGATCTTTTGCAAGATCCACATGATATCCGTCATATTCTGTAATAATGTCTCCATTCTGAAGCCCTGCCTCTGCAGCTGCTGAATTTTTATCCACTTCCAGCACTTCAGCCGGATCATATCCCACAAAACCTACAATGATCACTGCAAGCACAAACGCCAGAATAAAGTTAAATATCGGACCGGCCGCAACGACAGAAATCCTGCCCCATACAGATGCCGCATTAAAGGAGCCCGGAATTTCCTCCTCGGCAGTATCTTCACCCACCATGGCACATGAGCCACCAAGCGGAAGCAATTTCAATGAATATCTGGTCTCTCCCTTCTGAAAACTCCACAGTCTCGGTCCCATTCCAAGAGAAAACTCAGTTACACTGATTCCGTTTAATTTGGCAAATAAAAAATGTCCAAATTCATGAAACAATATGATTGCACTGAAAATAATAATCGCAATCAGAATCTTCAATCTACCACCTGCTTTCAATCCATTGATATGTATCACTCTCTGTTTCCAGTATTTCTTCAAGTCCAGGATTCTCAACAACTTTATGGCGTTCCATAGACTGTCCTATAATGTTATAAATATCCAGGAAACGAATTTTTTTGTGAAGGAATTTACTTACTGCAAGTTCATTTGCCGCATTAAATACTGTCGGCATGGAACCGCCTGCTTTTGCCGCCTGAATTGCCATCGGAAGACCCAGGAACGTATCCATATCCGGTTCTTCAAAGGTAATCTGACCCAATTTGGCAAAGTCAAGTCTGTCTCCATTCAGATATCTTCTGTGCGGATAATACAGTGCATACTGAATTGGAAGCCGCATATCCGGTGTTCCAAGCTGTGCAATGATCCCTCCATCTTTAAATTCCACCATGGAATGTATCACACTTTGTGGCTGTACAACAACCTGGATCTGATCCAGGCTCACATCAAACAGCCATCTGGCCTCCATCACTTCAAGGCCTTTATTCACCAGTGTCGCAGAATCCACGGTAATCTTCTGTCCCATCACCCAGTTCGGATGTTTCAAAGTATCTTCCAGCGTCACTGACTCCAGGTCTTTTCTTGTTTTTCCGCGAAAAGGTCCACCCGATGCAGTGATCAGCAGCTTATGGACTTCTTCTTTATGTTCTCCATTCAAGGATTGAAAAACAGCACTGTGTTCACTGTCTACAGGAAGAATCTTTACTCCATATTCTTTTGCCATTGGAATGATCAGATGCCCTGCAGTTACCAGAGTTTCCTTATTGGCAAGTGCAATGTCCTTTCCTGCACGGATCGCCTCGATCGTCGGGCGAATCCCAAGCATTCCCACGATTGCAGTAACCAGAATTTCTGTATCCGGCATGGCAGCCAGCTCCAGAAGGCCATCCATTCCTGCGACAACCTTCGTATCCGTATCCTGAATCTTCTGTGCAAGTTCCTGTGCCGCATTCTCATCCCAGACAGCAACCAGACGTGGAGAAAATTCTCTTACCTGTTCTTCCAGTTTCTGAATATTTTTTCCTGCACTGATTCCAAGAACCTCAATATCACCATTGGCACGCACAACATCCAGTGTCTGTGTTCCGATAGATCCTGTGGATCCTAATATTGCAATTTTTTTCATGCCCTTCTCCTTTTTAGAGACCAAGAATCATTTTTGCCAGATAATAAATGACCGGTGCCGTAAAGATTACGCTGTCAAAACGGTCAAGAATTCCACCATGCCCCGGAATCAGCTTTCCATAATCCTTGATTCCCTGATTTCTTTTGATTGCAGAAGCAGCAAGATCCCCAACCATTGAGATCAGTGCTCCAACGCCGCAAATAACTGCATATTCAAGCATTGCTCCATGTGTTGCTGCCGCATAGATCACGCCAAGAAGTGCAGCACCGACAACGCCTCCCACAGCTCCCTCTATTGATTTCTTCGGGCTGAGCACCGGTGCCATCTTATGTTTGCCGATCAGCATACCCACACAATATGCACAGGTATCGCATCCCCAGGAACAGAGGAAGATCAGCCATACGATAAATTTACCATCCGGAAGATTTCTTGTCAGAAGAATAAAAGAAAGCATTACCGCTACATAAACTACTCCGAAAAATGTTGCCATGACCTGATTTGCATTGTATTTCGGATACGAAAAAACATACACAAACATGATCAGGATCAGAGCGATCAGAATCGCCATCGTTCCATAACGTTCAAATCCCAGCAACAGAGATACATAATACAGAATCGCACCAAGATATCCCGCCAGTTCCAGAAATTCCGTCTGATCTTTATGTACCCCCATTGCCTTATAAAGTTCCTGCATTCCAAGCAGAGAAACGCAGAGCAATGTCACAAACAGCACATAGTTTCCGCTTATGATCGTAAGAAGCGCAGCGATTACAAGCAGAATGCCACTTATGAGTCGTGTCTTAAACATATTTTATTCCTCCTTCACGCCTCCATAGCGTCGGTCTCTTCCATTGTATTTTTCGATTGCTCTGATCAGATCCTCTTTATGAAAATCCGGCCATGCAACATCTGTAAAATAAAACTCTGTATATGCCAGCTGCCACATAAGGAAATTGGACAGTCTCTGTTCTCCGCTGGTTCTGATCAACAGATCCGGGTCCGGAACACCTGCTGTATCGAGATACCCCGAAATCGTGTCCTCCGTAATTTCCTGCGGATTCAATCTTCCATCAGCTGCATCCTGTGCAAGTTTACGCATTCCACGGGTAATCTCATCACGGCTTCCGTAATTTAATGCAAGCTGAAAATATAATTCATCGTAATCTTTTGAAAATTCTTCGAGTTTCCTGATCTTGTCCTGTATATCCTGATCAAACGCAGTCGGATCTCCGATGATTTTCACACGCATATGATTCTTTTCTGCACTCTTCATACATTTTTTGAGATAACTGCGGAACAGTTTCATCAGACCTTCGACTTCTTCTCTGGAACGCTTCCAGTTTTCTGTAGAAAAAGCATACACTGTAAGATATTTTACGCCGAGATCTTTAATGTCATCACAGATAGACTCAAGATTTGCACATCCTTTGATATGTCCATATCCTCGCGGCATCCCTTTGGCTTTTGCCCATCTGCCGTTTCCATCGAGAATAATCGCAATATGATTCGGAACTTTCATATTTTCCATATTTATGTTTCTCCTCTCATCCTGCAGAGCGAACAGAAAGAGAGCCCTTTCCGGCTCTCCCTCTCCCTCCAATCTGACAATTGCACAATTCTTATACTGTCAGGATTTCTTTTGATTTCACCTCAACCGCAGCATCAATCTTCTTGATGAACTTATCTGTAAGCTTCTGTACTGCATCTTCCAGATCTTTTACTTCATCTTCAGAAACATCCTGTTTGGTCAGCTTCTTAAATGCATCATTTGCATCACGGCGAATATTACGAACAGCAACCTTGGCTGCTTCTCCTTTTTTCTTTACGTCTTTTACAAGATCTTTACGACGTTCTTCCGTCAGTTCCGGCAGAACCAGGCGCACGATCTTACCATCGTTGCTCGGATTCAGTCCAAGATCTGAAGTAAGGATCGCTTTCTCAATGCCTTTGATCAGGCTGGATTCCCATGGCTGGATCTGAATCATTCTTGCTTCCGGTACAGTAATGTTCGCAACCTGCTGAAGTGGTGTCGGGCTACCATAATAATCTACTGTGATCTTGTCAAGGATATGCGGATTTGCACGTCCTGCACGAATCGTAGTCAGCTCTGCCTCAAAGCCATCCAGTGTTTTTGTCATTTTCTGCTCATATTTCTGAACTCTTTCATCCATTTGTCGAATTCTCCTTCTCCGGTTATATTTTATTTTTTAGAATTCTCTTATACAGTTACTTTTGTTCCTGTAAATTTACCATGTACAGCATTTACAATACTGTTTTCTTCTTCAAGGCCAAATACCAGCATCGGCATCTTCTGTTCAAGGCACATAATAGATGCAGTAAGATCCATTGCTGCAAGTTTTTTATCAACAACTTCTTCAATAGAAATCTCATCGTATTTCACAGCATTCGGATTCAGTTTTGGATCGCTGTCATAAATACCGTCTACTGCCTTTGCAAGAAGGATTGCTTCTGCTTCGATCTCAACAGCACGCAGAACTGTAGCTGTATCTGTTGAGAAATACGGATGACCTGTACCTCCCGCAAAGAAGAGAATCTTGCCTTCTGCAAATGCCTCTTCTACTGCATCTTTTGAGTAAAGCTTTGTGAATGCGCCACACACAAATGGTGTAAAGATTTCCGTCTTAAGTCCCAGATATCTGCAGATATCAGATACATAAATACAATTCATCACAGTAGCAAGCATGCCGATCTGGTCTGCTTTGTTACGATTGATCGTCTCGCTTGTACGACCTCTCCAGAAGTTGCCTCCACCGATCACAATACCAATCTGTGTTCCTTCTTCCGCAACCGCACGGATCTGTTTTGCAACAGCAATAACCGTTGCCTCGTCAAATCCTTTTTTTTCGGCTCCGGCAAGAGCTTCTCCACTTAATTTCAGTAATATTCTTTTCATAGATCATTTATCCTTTCCCGCAATGCCACAGCATTGTTTATCTCTACCAAACTCCTGTAACGATTTCATTTCCTTCTTCATCTACGGATGTGGAAACTGTGAAATCCGGATAATAGTAATATCCAGTTGTTCCGGTAGCAGAGTCATCGTCATACTCGGAAGACTGGGAATCCCCTACGGCTCCGACAAGGTCATCAATAGACATACCGATATATTTCTCTGCTGTCTGAATCGTGGAATTTGTAGGATCATCGCTGCTTGGATTATTATTGCTGCTGTTGCCATTGTTATCCGATGGTGCCGTCGTCGGATCCGGATTATCTGTATTGGAATTATTAGAATTATTGGAATCATCCGGTGCCTCTGTCGGAGTCGGTGTCACAGAATCACTGTCCTCATCTGTTTCCAGACCGAGTCTCTTCTTAACATCATTCAGTGTTGAGATTTCCTTCGTACTGTTTGCCGTCATATAGGTTGCATACGGAATCGCATCTTCATCTTTTCCATCCATACGAAGTGTGATCTGTTTAATCGTTGTAAGCGGCAGTTTTCTGAAGAAACATTCATTTTTTTCTTCATCTGTGTACGTAATTCTGATATCATATATGGTTGACGCTGACTGTGGTTTTTCATAATAATAAACTGCATTGTCTCCACTCTTCAGTGTAAACATACCGTTTACCAGATCATCACCCCACTCATCTGCGGTGTCTTCATCTGCGTCATCAGACGGAGTCTCTCTGATATAGATCGCTGCAATCTCAGATCCTGTCTGATTTACAATAGTCACCTTTGATGCTGTGGATGTCTTCTCACCCATGATATTCTTTTCAACAGTTTCTTCCATATTTACCATCTCCGGCGTCGGAGTCGGGGATACTGAAGTTTCTTCGGTCGGAGTTGGTGTTGTCTGTACTACAGAACCTGCATCATTTTTCTTACCGCATCCTGCTGCCACAACAGCCAGTGTCAACAGTCCGGCTGCTGCCAGATATCTTTTCCTGATCATATATATTTCCTCCTAATTCTAGTCGCGGAATAGGTTACTGTTCACTCCGTTCACAGTAACCAGAATAGTCATCTTTTAGTTTAATTATACAGAGTATCAAATTCTTGTCAACTAATTGTCTGCGAATTCATACTTTTTTTAAAGTTACAGATTTTTGACTTTGAATTCTCTTTCTGCCTCTCTCCGCTGATCTTTCTTCGCAATATCCTGTCTCTTGTCATACAACTTTTTACCGCGTGCAACTCCTATTTCAAGTTTCACAAGACTGTCCTTGAAATATACTTTCAGTGGTACAAGAGTCAGGCCTTTTTCCTGAAGACTTCCTTCGATTTTGTTGATCTCATATCTGTGAAGAAGTAATTTACGGACTCTCATGGGATCTTTGTTAAAAATGTTTCCCTTCTCATAAGGACTGATATGCATCCCGTAAATGTATACTTCCCCGTTTTCCACACGAATAAACGATTCCTTCACACTGCATTTACCTGCTCTGAGCGACTTCACCTCAGTGCCGACAAGTGCGATCCCTGCTTCATAAGTATCCTCTATAAAATAGTCATGAAAAGCTTTTTTATTATTTGCGATCAATTTCATCCCGGATTTTTTTGCCATAAAAACACCTCCTTTATTCGTTCAGACTCATCTCATCTACAGTGTTTTCAACTACTGAAAAATCCACCGTTCGTTTCAGTGCATCTGCATCAGCCACTCTGACCGTAACTTTCTGCCCCAGATGGTAAACTTTCTTCGTAAGCTCTCCACGAAGTTCATAGTTTTCCTCATCGAATTCATAATAATCATCTGACAGTGCCGTAATATGAACGAGGCCTTCCACTGTATTCGGAAGTTCCACATAAAATCCATAAGCAGTAACTCCCGAAATAATTCCATCGAAAATTTCTCCCAGATGATAGGACATATACTCTGCTTTTTTCAGACGGTCAGACTCTCTCTCCGCCTCCTGTGCACGTCTTTCGCATACGCTGGACTGTTCTGCCACATGTTCCAGTATTTCCCTGTAATGTTCTGTTTTTCCTTCTCGCTGTAATCTGCCTCTTATATTATCACGAATGATACGGTGGATCTGTAAATCCGGATATCTTCTGATCGGAGAGGTAAAATGACAGTAATATTTCGCTGCAAGCCCAAAGTGTCCGCTGCACTCTGTTGTATATCGTGCCTGTTTCATCGTTCTCAACATCAGTCTGCTGATCATCATTTCATTCGGCATTCCCTGAATCTGCTCAAGAATCTCCTGAATTTCCTTTGGTGTGATTTCCTCACATGCTTTCTGCACCTGAATCCCCTGGTGTCTCAGAAGCGTAAGAAGGCTTTCCACTCTTTCCGGATCCGGATTGTCATGCGTACGGTAAACAAACGGATATTCTCCCTGGCAGTATTCTTTTGCCACTGTTTCATTTGCCATCAGCATAAAATCTTCTATGATCTGTGTAGCAACATTCTGTTCGTATGGCTTCACATCAATTGCCCGTCCTGCCCCGTTCAGAATGATCTTGCTTTCAGGAAAATCGAAATCAATAGAACCTCTGTTATGTCTCTTGCTTCTCAAAAGTGCCGATAATTCTTTCATAAGGAAAAACATTGGCACAAATTCCTTATACTCTCTGCTTGTCTCAGTGTCTCCATCTTCAAGAATACATCTGACCTGATTATAACTCATACGACGATCCACTCGAATAACCGTCTCTGCAATCCGATGAGCAACTACTGTACCATTCTCATCAATATCCATAAGGCAGCTTAAAGTCAGGCGGTCCTGCCCCTGATTCAATGAACAGATTCCGTTAGACAGCCGTTCCGGAAGCATTGGAATGACTCTGTCAGCAAGATATACACTGGTGCCCCTTTTCAGTGCTTCTTTGTCCAGTGCACTTCCTCCCTGTACATAATTACTCACATCTGCAATATGCACACCCAGATGATATATATTTTCCTCTTTTGTAAGAGAAACTGCATCATCCAGATCTTTTGCATCTTCACCATCGATTGTAACTGTCATAAGCTGTGTCAGATCCGTTCTGCCATCCCGGTCAGCCTCCTGCACATGATCCGGTACCCGCATGGCCTGATTCATAACTTTTACAGGAAACTCTGATGGAATATTGAAGCTTTTAACGATTGCAAGAATGTCCGTTCCCGGTGCATTCATACTTCCAAGATTCTCTACGATTTTACCTTCCGGTTTTCTCCTGTCGTTCCCATAATCTATAATCTCTGCAACAACTTTGTCTCCATCGCGAACCCCTTTGGAATTCTTAGGCGAAATGTAGATATCCTTTGAGAACTTCTGATTATCGCACAGAATAAAACCGTAATCCCTCTCCCTCTGGAATGTACCAACGATTTCTTTATTTACACGTTCCAGAATCTCTATTACAGTACCTTCTCTGCGTTTCCCTGTTTTGGCTTCATTTTTGAGGAGTACCCGGACACGGTCCATATGCATTGCAGTCCCTGTATGATCTGCCGGGATAAAGATATCATCTTCTTCCTCTTCCAGTTCTACAAAACCAAAGCCCTTATGATTACCGATAAAAGTTCCTTCTTTGATCAGTCCCAGCTTACTGAGGGCTTTTATATCCCTTTTCTTTGGTTTTACAGATATTTTCTCTTTGGAAAATTTTTTCTTTTTTTTCTTTTCCCAGATTTTCTTCTTACTCACGTATACTCCTTTGCTATGAGAAAAAAAAGCACTCTTGTGTTTATACAAGAGTGTTTCCTTCTGACAATTCTTAAAAATTCATATTCAAAACTGCTGCCAGTACAAAAAATAACACTGCCATAATTGTGGTAGCTTTAACAAGTCCACCCTCCATAGAACGACCCTTGTTCTTTCCCCAGTAGGAATCCGCTGCTCCGGAAATCGCTCCACCAAGTCCCTGCTGCTTTCCTTCCTGCATAAGTACAACAACAGTAAGCGCAATACAATCTATGGCAAAAATAACAGTGAGAATAGTTCTTAAAATCTGCACTTCGGTTACACCTCCTAATCAACTAGAATTCATTCTATCATAACCATTCTTCGATTTCAACTGTTTTTAGTCATTTCCATTTCAAATTTCCACTTCAAAAAAACAATTTGCGGGCTGCATGTAAACAGCCCGCTCTTTCACCCTTCCCTGCCAAACGGATTCTCATAAACTGCCTGTTTTTCAAGCTGTTCTGCAATCCTGAGCAGTTGATTGTATTTTGCATTTCGATCCGATCTGCAGGGTGCTCCGGTTTTGATCTGGCCTGCACCGGTTGCAACTGCCAAATCTGCGATAAATGCATCTTCTGTCTCACCGGATCTGTGTGAGATTACTGCACGATATCCTGCATTCTGTGCCATTTCTACTGCATCCATAGCTTCACTCAACGTGCCGATCTGGTTCACCTTGACAAGAATTGCATTCGCCGCATGAAGCTGTATCCCACATTTCAGTCGTTTGATATTTGTAACAAAAAGATCATCCCCTACAAGCTGTACCGTTTTTCCCAGCCGTTCGGTCATCTCTTTCCAGCCTTCCCAGTCATCCTCATGAAGTCCGTCTTCAATGGAGATTATCGGGAATTTCCTGACAAGTTCTTCATAATATGCAATCATTTCACCGCTGTCTCTTAAAACCTCTTTTCCTTTCATCTGGCTCTCACCCGGAAAATAATAGCAGTTCAGATTCTCGTCATACAATTCACTTGCCGCTGCATCTATCGCAATCAGAATATCTTCTCCCGGTTTATATCCTGCTTTTTCCACAGCCTGGACAATTAATGCCAGAACCTCCTGACTGTCTGCCAGATCCGGTGCAAATCCGCCTTCATCTCCTACCGCAGTAGACAGGGACCTTTCTTTCAAAATAATTCGCAGTATCTGGTAGATTTCCACACACATGCGAATTCCCTCCTCAAACTTTTCCGCGCCCACCGGCATGATCATAAATTCCTGAAGGTCTACTGTATTATCTGCATGTTTTCCCCCATTCAGAATATTCATCATCGGTACCGGCATTTTTTTACTGTGGCAGCCTCCCAGATACTGATAAAGCGGAATTCTGAGTGCCATCGCAGCCGCTCTTGCAACCGCCATCGAAACGCCAAGTGCTGCATTTGCTCCTACATTACTCTTATTGTCTGTGCCATCCGTATCAATCAGAATCTGATCAATCCGATTCTGATCCAGTGCATTTTCTCCAATAACTGCTTCTGCCAGTTTCGTATTTACATTTTCTACCGCCTTCTCCACACTCAAACCTGTATAATAGCCTTTTTTTCCATCGCGAAGTTCCACTGCCTCAAATTTCCCGGTCGATGCACCTGACGGCACTATCGCTCTCGCTGTATATCCATTTATCCCAACAATTCCTTCTCCTACAGTAACTTCTACCTCTACGGTCGGATTTCCTCTGGAATCCAACACTTGTCTTGCTTGAATCTTTCGAACAGGCAGATAACGAAACATGCACTTACCTCCTTCATATTTGATTATTGTTATCATTCCTCAGTATCTTCACACCAACTGATACTCTTTATTTTCTCCCTTTCGTCTGTTTCTATACCATACTTTCTTTTTCATTATTTTCTGTAAATTTTTTATATTATTATGCAACTTTACAATTTATTATTTAATATTTTTATTTTTTCAATTTTCTTATTGACATATTGTTTATTATCTGTTATATTAAATTCATAAAACAAAAGGAACTACAAAATAAATAAAAGGAGCGTGAAACCACCGAAAACATAAGTGATTTCCCATAATTCAGGAAAGCGAGGTACAGACCACCAGAAACGAAATGAATTTCCTTTATAATTTATGAAAGAGAGGTACGGACCACCAAGAACGTAATCATTTAATTCCAAATGTTTTAAATCAACTCAGGAGGTAAGTTCCATTGGACAATGAACATTAAAAGAGCCACCAGAAAATAATCATCTGATGGCTCTAAATTTTTGCCTTTTCGCATATATTCTTTCAAGATCTTCTATTGGAGATACTATGTCTTCTTCTCATCATTATCCACTCATTCCCAAATTGCTCTTCCTTCTTGCCGGCGCCTTTATTCTGGGTGGGCAGGCAGGTAAATTGCATTCCTGGCAGAAATCTCAGGCAGCATCTGCTTCTCTCTTATCCGAATCCACCAGTTGGGGACTCAGTTTCCAAAAAGAGGGAGAACGCCCTGTCGGGAATGCCACGATCAACGATCTCGGCAAGTATCATGCCTACTATGCTGAAGATACCAATGAAAAAAAAATTTACCTCACTTTTGATGCCGGATACGAAAACGGAAACACTCCACGCATCCTCGATGCACTGAAAAAGCATCAGGCCCCTGCCACATTTTTTGTTGTAGGTAATTTCATTTCAGACAATCCTGATCTGATCCGGCGCATGGTTTCTGAAGGGCATACAGTTGGCAATCACACAATGACGCACCCTGATATGTCAGGCATTTCTTCAAAAGATGATTTTCAGAAACAATTGGACGGCGTAGAAAAGCTGTATGAATCTGTCACCGGTGAACAGATGACAAAATTTTACCGTCCACCGCAGGGAATCTACAGTACCACAAACCTGACCATGGCCAAAGAGCTGGGATATTCCACCTTTTTCTGGAGCCTTGCATATGTAGACTGGATTCAGGATCAGCAGCCTTCCAGGGAAGAAGCCTTTCAAAAGCTTCTCGCGCGCATTCATCCCGGTGCCATTGTCCTTCTGCACAATACTTCCTCTACAAATGGCCTGATCCTGGATGACCTGCTTACAAAATGGGAAGAAATGGGCTATCGTTTTTGCTCATTAAAGGAACTGACCGGGGCTTAATACCCCGGCCAGTTTATCAATCGTTTTTACTTTCTTTTGTATGGAGATCTTCTTTAATCTGTGAGCTGGAAATCTCCGGAGTACGTGGCAGATATACCACCTCGCATCCTTCTTCTTTCAGAAAATCAAATTTTCCCTTCCAGTCATCTCCCATTACAAAAGTATCCACATGATACTCTTTCACATCCGTTCTCTTCTGCTCCCAGTTTTCTTCCGGAATCACCAGATCGACATAACGTATAGCTTCCAGAAGCTGTTTACGTTTTTCGTAAGAAAAATAACACTTCTTCTGTTTTTCATTCCAGTTGAATTCATCTGTTGAAAGCCCCACGATCAGATAATCGCCCATCTGGCGTGCCCGTCTCAAAAGATTGATATGTCCGTAATGAAGCAGGTCAAACGTTCCATATGTGATAACACGTTTCATTTACATAGTTCCTCTCTTTATTCTGAATACTCCACATTTCAGCGATTCAGATATCTCATACAATAATCAAATATCCTCAGATATGTCTGATTTGAATAATGCAATCCATCATAAATATCTGTTCCAGACTTCTTACTGATCCAGCCCTTCATCTGCAGGTTCGTACATGTATTGATGTAAGTAAAGCTTCTTTTTCTGCCAGAACACAGTCCCCTGTAGATTGCTTTATTAAAAGCTGCGACCTGTGCTTCTGTTCTTGCCTTTCCATTAACGCTTTTGATCATTGCACTGTTTACCGGATTTACAGAAAGATAATACATTTTACAGTTATATTTTTTCAGATTAGCTGCTGCTTTCTTCATATATTTGACATAAGAAGCACTGTTCTTTAAATCATTGACTCCAAGATTAATAATAACTGCCTTTTTTTCTGTCCGTGGACGCTTGGCCACAGAGCGATACAGAGTTTTATAACCTGAGCTCTTAAACCAGTCTAATCCTTCTCCTGATTTTGCAATAAACTCAACATTTGACGGCGCTGATGCACCTAAAGCAACTTGTGCATAAACAGTTCTGGAATCTCCCACACAATAAACCCTGTCAAATTTTGTCGGTGTTGTAATCGTAGCCGGTGCGCGATCCATGGATGTTCCAAAAACAACCATATAATATCTGCCGTTTTTGGATGGAATACGGTCTCCGGCTTTGTAATCGGAACTGGACAGTGCATTCTTTCCCTGTGTCTTCGACCACCCAAGAACTATATTAGCTGAGCCCAGATTTACTGCCGGAAAAGTTGCTTTACCATTTGTATTTTTGATCGTCTTCCAGTAGCTTCCATCATATTTATATAATCTTATACCTGATGTATCTGTTTTCTGCTGCACTGCATAAAACTTCAGGTTGCTTTTAACTTTTACTGTTGCATGCTGTTTCTTCGCAACCTCTCCTCCAACTTTGGTTGCCCATCCGGCAAAGCTGTAGTTTCCATTTGAATTACCAATTGGCATCTTGATTCTGCTGCCCGCTACAACCGTCTTGCGAAGACTTGTATATTCATTTCTGCCATTTGCCGTGTAGAATCGGACCGTATATTCTTTATATAAATTCAGGCAGAACTTTGTTGTCTGATTGATCGTCACTTTCTGTCCGGCTTTATATTTATATTCTTTTCCTTCAATCTTTGTTACCCAGTAAGCCTGATATCCATCCCTGTTTATCTCCGGAAGCTGAATTACTGTTCCTTCCTCAACAGTTTTGGCAAGATTATGATAAAAACCTGCAGTCTGTCCTTTTGCATTTGCAAAAATCACTTTGCAGGTCGTTTCACTGTAAGATGCAGCTGATACTTTCTGTGTATTCCCCAAAAGACAGACAGCTGACAATATCACGATCAGAAGAAAGGCATGTTTCCAGATTGCTGTAATTCTTTTCATAAAGATACTCCTCGTAATTAAACTCTCCATTTTGTTTCTGCATAATAACAACTCACAGAGCACAAACGCTCTATGAATCCACTATAACAGTTTTCTTCCTGCAATGCAATGTATTTTTAAATCAAATTTTACATTTTTGTCACATTTTGACAAATCAATCCTTAGCCAAGTTCCTTTTCGCACATGTCCAGTGCTGATGCGATCACCGCATCCATGTCATAATACTTATACTCTCCCAGACGGCCGCCAAATACAACCTTTTTCTCTTTTTGGGCAAGCTCTCTGTATTTGCTGTAAAGAGCGCCGTTCTTCTCATCATTCACCGGATAATACGGTTCATCTCCCGGTTTCCACTCAGAACTATACTCACGGCTGATCACTGTCTTCGGAAGATCATTTCCTTCATCATCTTTTCCAAATTCAAACCATTTATGCTCAATGATCCTTGTCCATGGAGTCTCTCTGTCTGTATAATTGACTGCTGCATTTCCCTGGAAATTCGGCTTATCCAGAAGTTCTGTCTCAAAACGTACCGAACGATACTCCAGATATCCCATCTGGTAATCAAAATATGCATCGATCGGACCCGTATAGATCACTTTTTCAGCAAGTGCATCGTATTCTGCTTTTTTCTCTAGATAATCCTCTCCAAGGCGAACTTCCACTCCGTCTAGCATATTGGCAACCATTTTGGTATATCCGCCAACCGGAATTCCCTGATACAATGCGTTAAAATAATTGTTATCAAATGTAAGACGAACCGGAAGTCTCTTGATGATAAAAGCCGGGAGATCTTTGCAGTCACGACCCCACTGCTTCTCTGTATAGCCCTTGATCAGCTTTTCAAAAATATCTCTTCCTACCAGGGAAATTGCCTGTTCTTCCAGGTTCTTCGGCTCTGCGATACCAGCCTCTTTTTTCTGTTCTTCAATCTTGGCTGCTGCTTCTTCCGGGGTTACTACTCCCCACATCTTATTGAATGTATACATATTAAATGGCAGAGAATATAACTCACCATGATAATTTGCAACCGGGCTGTTTGTGAAACGGTTAAACTCTGCAAAACGAGTAATATAATTCCATACTTTTTTATTATTTGTATGGAAAATATGCGCGCCATATTTATGCACATGAATTCCCTCTACATCCTCTGTAAACACATTTCCAGCAATATTCGGGCGTTTATCAATCACCAGCACTGACTTTCCAGCTTCTTTTGCTTCATGCGCAAATACTGCTCCGTATAAACCTGCACCAACTACCAGATAATCATATTTTTTACTCATAATGACTCCTTTATCTTTCTGTTCTTTACTCATTTTATTTTTTCTTAAAAAGCTTTTTTATCTTTAACGGAATAAACATGATTACACGCCCAACCTTCATAGTTGTGGAATTCTCCAATGATGCTACTTTCTTTTCCAGAGAACGGATCTGCTTATTCTTCAGACATATCTTGAAGTAGTAAGCATCCGGATCTTGGATCAGCAGCATCATATCATCCCATTCAACAGGATAGAACGCTCCCTGTTTCAATTCTCCGTTTTCTTTTGCTCTTTTGAATTCCTGACTGATCCGCTGAACATATTCCCTCTTAAACTGCTCTCCAATCCGCTGCAGCGTAAAATTATAAGTATGAAATTTCTTCAAAGAATACATATATTTAAAGCGGCTCCAGATTTCCGGATCTTTCATCAATATCTCACGGATATAATCATACTCTACATTACAGCAGTAGACTTTTTCCCTGTTATTGACAGAGGAATTCGGATTATCACGACGATTCATATAGTACGGCTTATCCACGATCATCGCACGCTTTGCATAAACAAAAGTCTGGAAATAAAAACCATTGTCCTGGAAAGATGCTCCAGGAGTTTCGTTATGTCTGATGTGATGCTGCTCCAAAAACTCTCTTTTGTAAATACCACTCCAGGTATTCATGATAAAACGTAATGTCTCCGGTTCTTCACTAGGATCAAAGAGCTTTCCGTACCATTTTCCTGTTAAATCCAGATGGTTATATACCAGATTCATATTCCCATTTTCAGGATTTCTTGTAAAACGGTAAAAATCTGCCTTCACCATATCAAGATCGTTCTCTTTCGCTATCTTGTAAAGATCCTCATACATCGCAAGCGGTACATAATCATCCGGTTCCACAATACCGATATATTCTCCCGTAGCTTTGTCCAGACCGACATTCATAGCCTTTCCATAACCGCCATTTTCCTTGTCAACGATCACAAAACGTGGATCATTCTCCGCATATTTTTTAATGATTTCCAGAGAATGATCTGTCGATCCATCGTTCACACAGATAATCTCTATATCCTGCAATGTCTGACGCTGAATACTTTCCAGACATTCATCCAGAAACATTTCCACATTATATGTCGGTATGATAATTGATACTTTTGCCATTTTCTTTCCTCGCTTTTGACTTTTGATAACATCATTCTATATGATTTCGCATTTCAGATTATCTAAGCAATTAATCTGAAATTAGCATCACTGAAATAATTTTGTAAACGTAAAATTTTATCAGCTGAAAACTGTGGATCATGACGTTCATAATCAAAAACAAGTATAATATTTGTAAAATCATTTTTGTAACAAAGATTTTCCAAATTTTTCTTTTTACTGATTACAAACGGAAGGTCAATATCTGTCCATTCATTTTCCCAGTCATCCCCATATTCTCTTATAATATCTTCATATAACATATAAATATTCGTCCCATAAATCCATATGTTCTCCATATCAACATGCAATTCCGGGTAACATTTGAAAACAAGCCAAAACAGCTTATTTTTCTCATGATCTCCCTCCACAACCAGCAAACTTCGGCCTCTTCTTCTGGCTTCTGTCGCATAATTATTCATAACGTTCAAACTCCCCGCTGATATACATCTTTTCGAGATTATGTCCTTCTCTCAATTCCCGTTCTGTTGCATTGCAAAGGGACGTTAATGTTCCCCTTCTCGACAAAATAAGCAAACAATCCGGACGCATAATTCTGTTCGTCATCAGATTAGTATTATGTGATGTCATAATCATCTGACATTTTGGATATTTTCTTTTGAAAAATCCAATCACTTTTTCTGCCATTTCATAATGATAAAACGCATCGAATTCATCTAAATAAACGAATGACGAACCCCCAATTTTCACAATCAGTCTACGATACAGATCAAACAGCGCCAATGTACCACTTGACGCATTCTCATAAAAAGGGACCATCTGTTTATGAACAAAATATAATTCTTTCTGTCCATCCGGCAATTCTTTTAAAGCCAGACTGCATTCAATTCCCATTACATTCAAAAATTCTTCAAGGTCTGTTAGCAAAGCTCTTTTTTCTAATAATTCATAAAAAAACTGGTTCGATCTTCCTGCAAGAAATCTCATTCCACTACCAACAGTAATCATCTGCATTCTTTCAACATAATTAGACAATGAAATTAAAACTGAATTATTTTTAAATACAGCATTGCTAAGCAACCAACGTAAAAAGGGAATTTTCGTATTGCTGATTTCTATATCGTCATCTATCCCTGAAGATTGCAAATACCGCTCAACATTTATAGTTTCTGCCTCAATATAATTCAAATTGTCAAAATTATAGTTTTCTTTTGAAAAATCACAGAAAAAAATTCTGATGCCATTTACAAATAATGCTTCATCCTGCAGTTTCTCATCCGACACTCGCGAATACTTATATGACACATCTGTACCATTAAACTCAAACTCATAACTAAATGTTGCTACATTCTCTGTCGAATCTGCATTAAGAAAAACCTCGTTTCTTGTATATCTCCGTCTTCCAAACATCGTCGCAACAATATCAAGCAATGCATTTCCCAAATTTGTCTTTCCTGTTGCATTACGTCCATATATCAACATTTTTCCAATTGTCCCTTCATACAGACAATCCATATTAAATTGATAACCGGCAATATTTTCAAAATCTATACTTATTTCATTTTTAAAATTCTTATAATTCCTCAATGTGAATTTTTTTAGCATATAATATACCGTCCTCTCAAAGAGTAATTAACATCTCAATTATTTCTTACAGTATAACCAGTTTTATATTTTTCCGCAACAATATGCTGTAAAAAAATTACGGCATATATCGACAAACAGGAGAATTTTACACGCGATTTGCAAAATTCTCCTGCTTTATTGTCTATTTTCCTTATTTAAGTTTCACCGCATCTTCATCGTTTGTTTCTGAAATAATAAAATGCGGTCTCTGCTTCGTCTCCAAATACATCTTTGCAATATAATGTCCGATCACGCCCAGACAAAACAGCTGCAGACCACCAATAAATATGATCACACAGATCGTTGATGCCCATCCGGCAACAGGATCACCGTAAATCAGTTTACGTCCGACGACCACAACTAACATCAAAAAAGAAACAACTGTCATCAGCACTCCAAAGCCCGAAACAGCACTCAACGGTGCCTGAGAGAAATTAATGATTCCATCAATCGCATATTTTGTAAGCTTCCAGAAATTCCATTTGGTTTCACCTGCCACACGTTCAATATTATCATAGGATAACCAATATGTTTTGAACCCGATCCAGCCAAAAATTCCTTTGGAAAATCGATTGTATTCTGTCATGCTGACAATCGCTTCCACCATTTCCCTTTTCATCAGGCGAAAATCCCTTGCACCATCAACGATATCTGCATCCGATATTTTATTGATGATCTCATAAAATCTGTGTGCAAACCAGCTTCTGATCGGTGGTTCCCCTTCACGGTTCTTTCTTCTGGTAGCCACCGAATCATAATCCTGTGTATGTAAGATCTCCAGCATTTCAGGCAACAGACTCGGTGGGTCCTGCATGTCTGCATCCATTACACAGACATAGTCCGCATTTGCATTGCAAAATCCCGCATACATGGCTGCCTCTTTACCAAAATTCCTGGAAAAAGACAAGTATTTTACATGCTCATCCTTCTCCGCAATTGATTTCATAATACTCAGTGTATTATCTTTCGATCCGTCATTGATCAAAAGAAGCTTATAGTCATAGTCCAGTTTTTCCAGAACTTTTGATGCTTCTTTATAAAACAATGGCAGCGCTTCCTGTTCATTGTAACACGGTACAATAATTGCTAAAGTTTCCATCTTTTGCTCCTTATCCAAAATACATTTCATCATTTCATAAGTAAGCCAAATTATCTAAAACTCAATGGATATTCTGTTTCTTAATTTTCTTAATACAAATTGTACTGGTCTAATTACTATATTAAATAGCACTATAGAAACCAAATATGATAAACCAAACGTAACACTCACAGACATCACATAATTTAACATACTTACTTGACTATTAATTTTTAATCCTACAAACTCCGTCAAGATCGCGTAATGAACCATATATGCCATAAATGAATATTTTCCTAAAAAGCAAACAATCTTTTTACCGAGTTCACCTTTAACTTCCATATGCTTTTCCATAAAAAGGTAGCTGGCAACCGTAAACAATACAAAACCAGCAGATAAATCATTTGGATTAACAAAAGTAGTTAAATATGTTTCTCCCCAAACTGTAATTATATACCCCAAAATACCTAAAGCATAAAAAATTTTAATATTACTATCATCAACTACTCTTTATGATACTGGCATTTCCAGCGAGTATGTGATAGACTTTTATTGTCCATTTGAACCGCCTCCTTTGATTTTGAGTTTGGCTTGGGACACCATTCTCATCATATCACAGGAGGCTTTATTTTGTTATCCTCACCGCTTCCGCCTACTCCATTCTCCCCAGCATAGCTGGGGGATTAGGCTTTTCATTCAATTTAATTTAGAAAGTTTATTTCTAATATATTTCAATGCATATATAACTGCAATTGGAATAGCAATCCCCGCAATATAATATATCCACCATAAATTTTCATAAGAGACTGTAAATTTTCCAAGCACATCATTTCCATCTTTAAAAATTCTCACAGCAACTAAGTCAACACATTTAAAAGCAAGAAAATGCAGTGCCATAATATGATAACTATTTTTTCCTATAGTTGCAAACATTTTACAGAATGGTCTAACTTTTTTTATGCCTTCTGCCAAACATAAACAAAACAGAATTCCAATTAATGTCACCGGATAAAACAACGCCGGATGCATAATTTGATTTACTGATAATTCAATCATTCCAATTTTCAATGATAAAATTCCCCATATCATAGTTCCTAATATGGGAGCATACCACCATTTCAAATATTTTTCGAACTTCATACGGTACTTCTTATAAAAACACCCTAAATAAATTATACTGATTCCTAATATAGATGTTTGTATATGATAATTCAAATATACTTCTTTATAATTAAGTACTATTCCAACTATACTACATACAAACATGGCCAATATATGACCCCATATTGTTTTTTTTATTTGTTCCATTTTATAAAATATAATTATAAAAAAAGAAACTGCCATAAAAAACATTGGTACAAACCAAAATGCGCCCAATAATCTCTCTGAAGTTCCAAATGATAACGAATTTAAAATATTTTGTATTATTTCTCGTTTTCCATATTTAGGAATATCATTACTTAATATATGTACTTTTCTAAACAAATTATGACATGCCACAAAAAAGATACTATATATCGTATATAAAGGTAAAAGTCCTCCTAAGCGCTTTCCAATTTGCATATATGGAGGAGTATTATTCTGCGGTTTAAAACACATTCCCGCAACAAACAAAAATACCATGATATGATATGTATACACATAAGCCACTATCGGAAATCCCCCTGGTAGATAGCCTCTAACATGTCCTATTACAATCGAAGTAATTCCTATTCCCTTTAACAGATCAATCGTTGTGTCTCTTTTCACAATTTTTCTTCCTTTTTCATATGCAATATTCCATAAATTTTCTCTATTTTAAATTGCCCTAAAAACAATTGTCATAAATCACTTTAATTGATTGGATTTTTCTCCTTTTTGGTATACACGTTCAATCAATAATGCTACTGGTCTTGGCCAAAACTTTCGAAAAACTATTAAATCTTCATCTCTCCGTGCGCTATCCTTCAATAAATCGGACGTTGTAGATTCTTCATGAATTCTATGTTCCATAAGAGGTGTTGGAACATAAACAAAAGCTCCCGTCTTTTTAGAGAGTCTTTCCCAGGCCTGCCAATCAATATTGCTTTTCATATTATCTTCAAATAAATTTGATGGCATCATACTTTTTACCATTGTAACAGCTGGACAGCAGATTGCTGATCCAAATGATAAAATTCTTCTTCTTATAAACTTACTATTCCAAAATGCCGGAATTTTCAATGGTGATAGCATCACTCTTTTAATTGTAAGTAATTTATTCTTTAAAACTCTTTTTCCATTCCTTAATTCTGCATAATCTGAAAATAGGATAATAGGATTTTTGCTTTTATTATATGCTTTCCATATATTCTCTGAATAATCTTTTTCATACACATCATCCTGATGTGCTAAAGTAACCAATTCCGTTTTTGCACAGCCCATAGCAAAGTTCCAATCACTTGCTAAACTTGATGGATTTGGATTAACAAACAATTGTAATTTATATTTTTCCGCAACTTCTTTTATGTAAGAATTTGGAGTACCTGTAGATATAATCACATTACTTTTTATATTTTGATTCAACACTGATTGTATACACTCTTCCAAATACTGGCTTTCTTTATATGCACATACTACAAAAGTATGTTCCCTTGAAATATCTACTTTCATTTATTTGCTTTCCTCTGTTCTTCATTACTTTCCAATGAATCAATCTGCTTTTGCTGTGCTTGTGATCTTACTGCAATTTCAGCTGCCAATACAGAAATTTTTTCTTCCAACTGAGAAACGGCTGTTGATAAAGTAAAAACCTTAATTAGTAAAGCAAAAATGATAACCAAAAACACAAGATTTGAAGGCGACATGACCCCAAACAGATCTGACAATGCAAATGAAATCTGTGGAAAAATCGCAAGTATAAGTAAACAGAAACTAAAAACTATCCAATAAATAGCACTTTCCATTTTTACTTTAAGTTTTTTTATCTTATGTAAAATCCAACACATAAGACATATCGATGCAATTATGAGTAAAATTCTTAAAATAGCAGACATTATACATCCTCCCTTTCACGTACTCGTACCCACTGAAAGACAAAAATAGAGAAAAACATCTTTATCATATACCAAATTGAATTTTTGAAATTCAAGTAGCTTACACCTGCAATTCTATCATGCATCTCTACCTGAACTTCTTCAATTTTGACACCACAGTTTAGAAGATAAGCCAATGTATCTGGTTCTGGACTGTAATGCATATTATAGCCAAAACGTTTAATCATTTTCTTATTGAACAGACGCATTCCTGATGTTACATCTTCAATTTTTTTCCCACCTGTGGTCACTCGAATCGCAAAAGAAATCAAATTACTTCCAATCATTCGCATTGAAGACGGTTTTTTTACGGTTTTAAACCGTGAACCAATAACTATATCTGCATTATCCTTTTTCATTGTTTCAAACATATCTGCAATGTATTTCGGATCATGCTGTCCATCTCCATCTAGCTGTACTGCATAATCATACCCATGATAATTTGCATAGCGAATCCCACTTCGGATAGCACCTGATAATCCTACATTTATCGGAAGATCTAATAAATTATAATTGTTTTTAGCACATATTTTTCTTGTAGCATCTGTAGAACCATCATTCACAATCACATAATCGTACTGGGGATAATTCTCAATCAAATTATTTACAACTCTTTCTATATTTTCTGCCTCATTATAGGCTGGAATAATTATAAGTAGTTTCATTTTTTCACCTATTCGCTTTTTTCAACTGTTTTTTACGCCACTTCATCATATATGGTATCATCGTATTTATAATATGATATCTTAATTTAGGAAATGGGGTCATTACTATATTAAATACATTCCATAGCTTAAAATATGTTTCCCATCCCTCTTCTGGTTTGTCATTACTCCATGGTGTCATGGACAAATATTTTTCATATTGAATTTTGAATTTATGTTTATTGCCTTTTCTCCATGGACGTTCCTCCCCCAAATAGTGTATAATTGCTGGATTTTTGATAGCATATTCCACTTCTGTTTTTGTATAATAATAAGCATCGCCCATTAATTGTTTCAATGTCTTATATGGATAAAACCAATAAATATTATAAAAATTATATCTTGGATTAAGATAGAAAATCTCTTTCTTTAATGTACCATTTATTGCATCCTGATCATTTGCAAATAAACTCCCCCTATTGTCTTTGTAATAATTTAGAATTTTCTGACCTATTTTGTTTTTTTTCCACAATTCAAGATTAATCAACAATACTCCAGCGTTAATATACGGCAAATATAACATACCAAGATTTTCTTTTTGTTTTTTATTTACCGTTGCTTCTATACAAGCCCCTAACACTTTTTCTTCTAAATCTGTATTCCATACTTCATCTAGAGGTGCTAAATTAATCGTATCACCATCCAAATATAACACTTTCTCCACTTCTTCTGGCAACAACTTGTCTAATACCAATCTAGCCAAAACAATTGGATTCCATCCACCTGTATCAAATTCAAAATCAATATATGTATCTATACTTTGCAGTGGAATGATTTCAATTATTCTATTATACTTATCAGCCAATTCTAAGAATTTATTTTTGCTTTCTTTTGAAATCCCCTGTCCAACTATAAATACACGAATTTCATCTATTTCTTTATTGTTTTCAAAGACGGAGCAAATACTCGCTGCAACCTTAGCTACAAATGCCTCATTTGTTGTATATACTATATTCAATTTCCCACTCCTTTTGAAGACCATCCTATACAACTGTATAGTTAATACCTATTTAACAAAAAGCCAACTCTCAAAGCAAGTTCCCCTCCTATCGAAGGGCGTAGTCTTTTGGGATAACATAACCGTTTTACCCAACGAACAGGATTCTTTGTCTTTCCAGCAAAAACAGTAATCAATCTTCTATCCCTTTCATTCATCTGGGTTCCATATTCTTGAAGGAATCTATCTAATGGATAATGTAGTTCTTGTTTCATTTTATCTCCCAAAATCTCATTTCTAATCCAATAAGATATACTTGCCCCAATTCCAGCATTGCCTGCTGTGACAGCATTACCGTGTCGCCTATACAAAGCCCTGCTTTTTTCATCAAATATAATTATGCCCAATGCTGCTGCTATTTTCTGTACCCATCCATCATGTGCCAATCCAGTTTTGTCAGAAGTTTCAAGTGCTTTGTGGCGCAAACTTTCATTAATCACAATAGCAAATCCAAACGCCGGAGTATACAACATAACATTTCGAAATGTTAAAGGCATTTTGGGCTTTGGTGCTTCATGAAGCATATTTAATTTTTCATCACAATAACTATAATTTGCATAATATAATATAGGCTTAATATTGTCCTCTTTTTCCAGCATGTCAATTGCCGCTTCTAACTTCTGAGGAAGCCACACATCATCCTGATCACAAAATGCATAGTATTTAGCGCCTTTACTTTGTTCTAATAAAAGCCAAAAGCTACGTTGCCATCCTACATTTTTTCCTTTTACAAACCTGATTCTACTTGCAATGAAATCATTTTGTTTCCTATAATTTTGAATGATTTCTACAGTATGATCACTGGACCCATCATCCCTTATAAATAAAACAAAATTTTTATAAGTTTGTTCAAAAATACTATCTAACTGCGCTTTTAAATACTTTTCACCATTATAGGTTGATAATAAGATATGAATTTTAGGTTTGTCCACTTTACACTCCTTATAAACTCATTTTTTTGTTACACTATTCAATAATTTTTTTATTCTATCTCTTTTAATAAAGCAATATACAACAAATGCAACGAAATAGATTCCCATTGAATACCAGTTATCTAAAAACCAACTTGCAACAATAAATATTGCAACCAACCCCGATTCAATGATAATATCTTTCACGACAGCAATTTCCATGCACCTTGATAAATAAATTTCTGCAATATCACATTTAAATGCCAATAAAACCACAATACTGACTACTGCCAATTCCAATGAATGTACTAAATAAACCGTAATTCCAGTCATTCCAACACTAATAGCTACCGAAAGAACATTTATTATCAATATCGCTTTTTCTTTTCTTAATGCCTTCAAATATGTATTCACAAGCAAAGAAATTTTACTATCGAATATACATACAGGAAACATCAATGCCATATAACGGATGCTCTCTGCATAGCCAGGTAAAATTCCAGTCAAAATTATCTTTAATGGATAATAAAAAACAAACGCGCCAAGCAAAACAAACATCAAAAAATCGCGTATTTTTTCATAAGTGTCACTTAATTTATCATTTTCCATTCTTTTAAGCATCGGAAAAACAACTACACTAACTGCATTCACGAAAACCATAAGCATACTAGAAATACTCATCGCAAGTGAAATTTTACCAAAAACTTCAATGCTCCAATAATTTTCAATGGCTAATCTAACAATTCCCGTAATTAACATGCTTGCAACATTTGCAAGCACTAATTTACTGCCAATAGAAAGATTAATCCACATTTCAGATACAGCACTTTTAAAATTTGCTAATTTACAAAAAATAATATTTTTACAATATTTTAATGCCAACAGCATTGCTACTATTTTTCCAGCAATATCACCACACGCAATTATCTCAAATCTTTTGACGCCCAAAAACCAGCAGCCAATAACCATGATTGCGAAAAAAGCCTTCTCAAGCATCACCACAGTTGCATATGGTTTTATTCTATTAGTAGCCTGTAAAACATATGTTGTAAAATTGTTTGCAATATATATTACCATACAGATACATGTCAAAAAAATAACATGTACTTTATTTACATCCGGAACAAAAAATCGTGCAATGTTTATAATCACAACACTTATAATTATTTCAAAAATTGTAAGTATCAAAAATTGTGTTGCATATATATGTCCATCTAAATCATCAAAATCTTTTCCGCCAATTCTTAAATAAATACCATCAACTAACCCCAAGTGAAAAAAGCCAACATATGATGTATAAAATAGATACAATTGCCAATACCCATATTCCGTTTCACCCAATAAATTTGGTAAAACCAATAACAAAATAGCACTTACAAACATAGAAAGCAAGTTGGCAACAATAGAATACATCAAATTATTTACAACTGTATTTTTATCTTTCAATCTATCACCTTTCAAAAAAATCTTCCTATCAATTTGCATTGATATATCATTATAGCGCCTAAGCAACAGGATATAACAAACGTTGCCCTACTGAGCTTACAATAATCACATTTTAATGATATTCGTTTTCCGTTAAATATTAATGCACCTAAATATAACAACGGTAAATAATATCTGGCTTGTACACCTGAAATATGCGTTTCACCCACAGGTGTAAAGCTTAAATACAGTGCCAGCCAAATGAATCCAATCGTTCCTATTACAGCTATTGCTATAATTATTTTATCCATTATTGATAATTTTCTTTCATATCTTATATTTTGTTGATCCGGCGTTAATAATAGCATACCTGCTAATACAATTATAACGCAACTCCATTTGTCAGTGAGTATTCCCAAATTTGCAAAATTAAGGAACATCAAATTGCCAAAGAAATAATTATCAGCTTCTGGATAACCTAAATTTCTAAAATTATCCAATTCAAAAATACTTTTTACCATTAATTTTATACTTGCCATTGGATGTTTAACCATAGATACTAACTGCCCTACGACACTAGTGGCACCACCCCGCGAATCCCCTCCAAAAGATAAATCACCTGCCATAGTACTTGTTAATGTCGGCAAAACAAATGTTAGCATAACAAGACATGTTATACACAAAATCATTGTCCATACTATTATTCTGTCTTTCTTTTTTTTGGTAGATGCAATCGGTAGAATCAACATTATCAGTATCATTGGTATATATACCGCTTTAGAAAAACATCCAATAGCAAACAATAATACCATCCCTATTATTTTCCTAATATTTATACTTTCATTATATAATTCATTTGCCCACAGCACACATGCCAATGTTATAAAACTAAATACAATAGTATCATACGTATACGATGCAGCCAAAAATAATGGCGTTGGCATTAATGCAACAAATATTAAGAAAAGCTTTTTTCTCTTTGCTAATTTAATTGCCCAAAACATTACTAAAATATATATTAACAAATTTCCAATTTTACCCAATGCATAAAGTACACTAAAAGAAGTCTTCAAAATTGACGCAATATTGATAAAAATTGCCTGTGGAATATATGCTAATGAAGAATACGCTGGAATCAGACTCTCTTTCTGTTCTGTATATACCACAGTATCATTTTTTTCATTCAAATAAGCTCGCAATTCTGCAAATTCTGCTTTTGTATTGCACGTTACAGTTTCACCGTTTTTTGTCAGTTCTGCTGCCTCTGTCCATTCTACATTTCTCCCAAATGCTAATGAATATGCATTTCCAAAATGGATCTGTTCATCCCACGAATTTTTTACTGGCTGCGCATAAAAGATCAACAACAAACCAAAAATCAATGCATACACAACAAACAGCCATTCCAATTTTTTATAAATCTTCTTTTCAAATAACAGGCAATATAATAATGAAAATGCCACTAAGAAAAATAATACTCTATAATTATTAACTTCAAATCTGTTTGAGCAGGACACTGCTGTCAGTTCTGCGTCTTCTACTTTATTCAGGGTAATTTCTATGGAAGTTACTTTCTTGTTCAGGTTTGTATAAAAATCTGAGAACCATGAATTCACTGTGTCAGAATAATACTCTTCGGATTCTTTGTCAAAGGAATTATATTCCTTTGTTTTTATTGTATAAGAATATTCTTTTGGAAAGCTTCCTGATAATTTTAATTCTTTTATATAAAATTTCTGCGATGAGGAATAGCTGATCACATATTTTTCCTTATTCCCCTCTTTTTCTACAGTAATATACTTTGTCAGATCAAGATTATCATACCCACCTCTGATTGCCGGTAAATTACACACAAGCTCTATTACCGCAGTCAAAATAAGGATTACAACCGCTGCTACAATTCGTTTATGTTTCTTTATTGCTCCAATCACTGTTTTTTCTCCTTCAGATCACTGTAAATAAGGTAGCTGAATAACAAACTCATAGATAAAATCATTGCCGCCATCCATATATATGGATGCTGTGGTTCCATCACTTCCAGGGAATAAAAAATATCTGCGACATTATCTGAATTGGCATTTACATAACTCAGCATATGATCTGCATTTCTGCTTCCGTATAAAGCCACTCTTGTTTCCGGTGATATATTTTTTCCCTGCAACAATAATGTATATTTACCAGATTGCTTCTCACTCGTTTTCAAATATAACTCTGTTTCATTGATTGACGCATTGCTCTGCATTGATATCAATTCCCTGATTGTTACAGTATCTTCAGCCACAACCTGATCATCTAATTTCAATGTGCACTTAATTTCTCCCTCTTCATCTGTTCCATCTACACAAAAATACAGACCGATCCCATATATTTGTTTATCATATAAATCAAATCGAATCTCCGCATCACGAGAATCTGTAATCGCACCAAGTTTCGGAATCATATATTTCTTATCATATATACTCGCATCAGTGCTGGAATACAAGGTATCTTTCCGCTCAACCGGTACAAACAGCGCCGCCAGAAAACATAATACAAATATCAGATTTATGCATATCAAAATATTTCTTATTTTTTTCACACTCTATAACCTCGACTTATTTTTACTCATTACATTTTATGATAACAAATCCTCTCTATAAAAACAAGTCATATTTCCATCCCACTCATATTCCCCATTTGACGAACTACGTAGCATATAGTATGATAATATAAGTTTATAAGGAGAATATAAAACATGAAAAATAAATTTTTTAAGTTTCTGGCACTCTCATTGGCCGCAACGCTTTTGCCAGGCACAACTGTCTGTGCAGATGATTCATCTGACTATGTGCACGTAGATGTCTTTGGAAGTGTATATTATGGCACACTGACTACTGCAAAGGATGGCAAAAGTTCTGTTTTTACTACTGTTCCAGAAAGCGATAATCAATTTACAATCACAGGGAAATGGGATACCAATACATCTGCATTTACTCAGGACTGTACAATTGCTTATTCCGATGGTTCCTCTCAGTCCATTGAATATAACAAAAAAGGACTGATTCAGGGCGATATCCGAACTGATTTTCCAGATAGCTCTTATCAGACTTTCTCAGCTGCATCCGGAAAACCGTATAAAGCTCTACGCACTTTTTCATCCTCTGATGAATTGACTGCTATTGACTGGTACTACAAATGTACACTTATGAGTACCTGGAAATCAGACGCTGATACCGTGGATTATGATACTCTTATGGAAACGCCTTACGAATATATAGACCTTCCTTTTACTGTAAAAGGAACTGTGGAGGCTATTTATGAAGATTCCAATAATCATACCGATATAAAGCTCAAAGATGATGATGGAAATGTTTACCTTTTTTATTATCAGTCAGAAGATGTCAATAATTTTGCATCTGCCAATATACCTTCTCTTTCTGAAGGTGACAGACTGAGCATCACCGGAATCTTCTCCAACATACAAAATCCTGAAGATTCTACCCTGCATCTGTATGAACATATGTCCGGTTCTGATTACAACCTTGATTCGTTAAAAAAAGATATCCAAAACAATGATTTTATTGAAGCAATGGATAAACTCAGCCAAAAGGATACCGAAAACGATGAGACCCTCTCTGCTCTTCTGAAAATGAGCGAAGTTAATGATCCTGATTTTGAAAAGATATTTCCAATTTTCAACTCCGTTACTGCGGATGTAATCGGAAATGACTGTGACCCAATGAATCTCCAGAATACTTATCAGGAGATCTGCGACAATCCCTTCTATTATATAGATACTGATATCTCTTTAGACGGAACTGTTGTTTACGAAAACTTTGATGCGGATAGCGCTAAATTGACGCTCCTCATTAATGAAAAAGGTACTTCTAATGTTTATGCAGTTACTTACAAAGCAGAGAATTTTAATTCCATTCTCAACAAAGAACTACATATTACAGGGAAACTGAGCAACACCCATCGTGTTCCCTATTATAACGATGAAACAAAGAGCCTTGGTTATGTTATCTACCCGTTGATCTCCGCTACAGAAGTTACAGAATAAAAAAGATCCTCACCATCCACCGTATGATATGCATACCACTCACGGTTTGGTGAGGAATTTTTAATTACTTTATTTTTTATATTTCTCCGCAATCTCCAGCAGTTCTTCTACTCTTCTCTCGAAGGAGTATTCTTTTTTGATCATATCATACTGCTCCAGAGCTTTGGCTTTTACGGCCTCATAATCGTTTTCTACTTTTTTGATGCAGGCATCGAATTCTTCTTTTGTATCATAATAGAGTACCGCATCCGGGAAGATTTCTTTCATTTCATCACAGCCATCGGAAATCACAGGCAAACCACACGCAAGCGCATCAAAAATACGATTGTTGATAATTTGATTATCCAGCATATCCTTCCAGTGATCATTGAGGGTGACTTTTGCCGAACGATACAGTGCTGGAAGTTTGTCATTCGGCATAAATGTACCATCTACCACATCTTTGTGCTCCGGCATCATCTCATACCAGCCGCTTCCCCATACATGAAGTGGAACACCAGCATCTGCTGCCCAGTATACGCAATCTCTCATAACCCCTCTGGTACTGCCAATAAAGATATACTGTCCATTATACTGTTTCTTTGTCTCTCCTTCCGGACAAAAGATTTCTGTATCGGTACACTGCAGGAGCGGCACGACCGGAACACTGATCTTATCTTTCAGTTCTTCTGCCATATGTCTGGATCCGACACATACAACATCGTACAGTTCATATTCTGCTTTTGAAATCATATCCGGATGGCTGATATTCCACATAATATAGAGACATTTCTCATTCCTTCTATCCGGATGATAGAAATATTTTCCTCTCAACACAAGAACCACATCTGCCTCTTCATCACAGCCCCAGTCCTGACGATTATCGATAATTGCATAGATATTCTGACGTTCCAGATATTTCTGCAATGCAACTGCATAATAGTAGTCGCCCCAGAAAAATTTTGCTTCGCCTTCCGTAGCAGGACACTTGATCACCCATACCTTGCGACCGTCTGCTGCACGTTTTATCTCTGCTGGCATCTTTGCCCAGTTTTCTCTCCGTACAAATTCCTGTTCAATATACTCTTTCAGATTTTTCTGCATCTCCTGCATATTTTTCTGCTGGAGTTTGATGAGCTTCTCCTGCTCTTTCAGTTGTTTTTTAATATATTTTTCCTGATCTTTAAATTTTTTATCTATATATGTGCGTCCAGCCGGAACAATTTTACGTAAAAATCTTTTTAATTTCTGTTTGAATCCCATCGTTTCATTTTCCTTTTTCATATTTCCCATAATCTTTTGGCACTGTTCAAATTCCTGTTTGTTATAAAAATAATCTTTACTCTTTCCTTCTACACCGAGTTCTCTGAACCATTCTCCTCTCAGCTTGTCTTTCAGTTTTGTTTTTGTCGGTTCTGACAGGGTGTTGTAATTCCACAGTGAAAAATGCAGTGCATAATTGATATAGTCTCTTTCCAGTTCTTCGTACAGGCCCTCCTCTCTGAGTCTGTCCCGAAGTGCCATCAGAGCACGATAGAAACAATCCCAGGAATACTCTCTTGTTTTTGACAGAGAATCCTTGGCATCGCGTCGCTGATGAGCAAGAACCATCGGTACAACGGATATTTTTTTTGCCAGAACTACTGCACTGAACACAAAAAGCAAATCATTGCTGGTCCGCTGCTCCTGAAATGTCAGATGGTATTTATCCACAAATTCTTTGAGGAAGAGTTTGTCCCATGCCCATCCGACAAACACTTTGAACACATTGCCTGTCATCTGCCTGTGATTAAATGGATGATACGGTGGAATCTCATTCTCATGGATCACCCAGTCTGCTGAAACAAACTGTTTCTTCTCTGTATGATACTGGTCTGATTTGTATGCTACAAAATCTGCCTGATCTTTTTCTGCCAGATCATATGCCTTTTCCAGCATTCTCGGCTCAAAAAAATCATCTGAATCCAGGAAGGACAGATACTTGCCTGTCGCATGACGCATACCATTATTTCGGGCCGCCCCGGCTCCGGCATTCTTCTGCTCAATAATCTGGATTCTACTGTCTTCCGTGGCATATTCCTTCAATATATCAAGTGAACCGTCTGTGGATCCGTCATCCACACAGATAATTTCTATGTCCTTCAAAGTCTGTCCAACCACGCTGTCCATGCACTGCTTCAGATATGGTTCTACGTTATATACGGGAATGATTACCGATACTTTTGCCATGATCGATACTCCTTACTACTTTTTTATCTTATTGTCTCGTACAATTATACCTTCTGCCTCTGTGATAGTCCAGAGATTTTTCTTGAAAGCCTTTTCAAAAAATAATATACTGTGAATGACTATACTAAACTCAAAGGATGCTTTTATGAAGAAAAACAAACAACTAACAATCGCTTTATCTGCTTTCGCACTGACTTCGCTTATTTTACTGATTGTATTTTATGTCAGCGGCGTATATCCTTTTGGTGACAGATCTCTGCTTAAATGGGATATGGAATTACAATATGCAGATTTTTTCAGATGGTGGCATCGTGTTCTTCACGGACAGGCCAGTATGTTTTATTCCTTTTCGAAATCTCTCGGAGATAATACATTTGGTCTGACTGCTTATTATCTGTCCAGTCCATTTAATCTGCTGCTGTATTTTACTGACGATATTCCTTTTTTTATCACACTTGTCACATTATTAAAAATGGCATCAGCAGCTCTGACATGCTCCATATTCCTTTCCTGTTATCCATTCTCACTTGCATACGGATGGAACCTGATTCTTTCTGTTTCCTACGGGCTTATGGGATATAATCTGTGTCAGGCAAGTAATATCATGTGGCTGGATGGTGTTATCTGGCTTCCTGTTATTATGCTGGGAATCTGGAAACTGATTTCTTCCGGAAAGACTCTGCTGCTGTATTTTTCCGTGATTATTTCTATTATCAGTAACTGGTATACCGCCTACATGATCTGTCTGTTTTCGTTTTTCTTTTTTACATACGAGGTATTAAAGCAAAATGACTTTCATTTCCTGCAGACAATCAAACAACAATTCAGGCTCTTTATTCAATATTGCATCACCATGATCGCCGGGGTTCTGACAACCATGTTCTTTTTCTTTCCTGTCATTCGCAATTTATTACAGGGAAAGGGCGTTGATACTTCCGGAGGATGGATCATTGGATTTCATGCCGGTATCAGAGACATTCTGAAGGGCAGCTTTGTTCTGACTGTTCCATATACCGGTCAGGGGCTTACTTTTTTCTGTGGTTCAGTTGTTCTCTTATCCATGATTGGATACTTTCTTTTCAGCAAAAGAAAATATAAAGAGCGAATCTGGTCTCTGGGATATCTGATTTTTCTGATATTCTGTACAGTATTTATTCCTCTGGAAAACATATGGAACGGTTTTCGTAAAGTCGCTTCTTATTATTGCCGTTTTTCCTTTGTTGTCAGTTTTTTCATCATCTATCTGGCAGCTGTATTTTTATCTTCTTTTGTAATAAATCGCCGGAAATTAAACTGCGTTTTCGTTACCGGCTGTTGTATTTTTACCTGTGCCGAACTTTTTTATGGTTCTTACCAGACTTTTGCCGGAGGATATGGCGGCAGTGCTGCGGCCTTTAATCAATATGCATCCGAAGAACAGCGTGCTGTGACAGCAATTCAGGACAACGAAGCACAAACCTTTTACCGTACAGATCAGACTTCCAGCTGGCGTACAAACGCGCAGCACTTTTTTGGCAACTTTAATGAAGGTATGGCCTATGGTTTTATGCCTCTTTCTTCATACAGTTCCACATACAATCGCAGCATTATGTATTTTTATAACCGCTCCGGTTACAGCAGCTGCAATCGTCTGATCACATGGTGTGAGCCAATTCTCACATCTGATACGCTTCTTGGTATCAAATATGTTCTGGGTGATATAGCCGCTTTGGGCTATACACAGAATGATTCGGAAAACTACAATGGAAAATCCGTCTATACCAATCCATATGCGCTTGAACTTGGATACAGAGTTTCTGATTCTATACAGGATTCCATCAAAGCTGATAATACTTTTGAATATCAGAATGTGTTATTAAGCAGAATCGTCGGTCACGATGTACAATGCTATAAACCATGTTCTTCTGTAAAAGAAGCTAATGAATCCGGATATTCCTGGAAAGTATCTTCACCGCAGATGAATTCGATTATTTACGGATACTGTGCTCCTGCACAGGGGAATGACCTGGAGCTGTACATTGATGGTAATCTCCGCACTTATTATTCTCAGTGGTCATCCTACAAAACTTTTCAGGTTGGTACCAACGATGCTGCTGAACACACTGTAGAATTGAGAGGCACTGTCAATCGCGATAACATTGACGGCACTTTCTATTATCTTGATCTTGCAGAATTTCAGGATGTTATTGACGAGATTTCTCAGCATCAGGTACATACCACCGAATTAAAAGACGGGTATGTTAAATGCGAATATACTGCTGATGAAAGTGAACAGCTTCTTCTGACTGTACCATATGATTGTGGATGGCAGATTTATGTCAATGGTCAGAAAACAGATGCGCATAAGCTCCAGCATATTTTTACCGGAATTGATGTGTCAGCCGGTAAAAATGTTATTGAAATGAAATTCCGGCTTCCTGGTTATAAAAAAGGAATTCTTTTTTCCATATGTGGGATTTTGCTGTATAGTGTCAGTTTGATTTTCTTTAACAGGCTGAATCTTTACAGGAGATCAGAAAAAGAGTGATTCGATTTGAATCACTCTTTTTTACGTCTTACCAGTCTGTAGCTCGTATCCAGTTCTCATATTCTGCCATATGAATATTCGAGGCAACTGCGCCTTTCTGTGATGTATATAGTTTTAATGCTTCCAGTTTCTTTTCCAATGCAGCTTCCGGAACTTTTCTTAAAGAGTCTTCCATAATCGGCAGTCTTCTCGCTGAATACCAGTTTCCAAAATAATAAAGATTTGTTCCCCAATATGTTTTGTAAAATTCTTCCGTCACCAGTTTACTTGTCATCTTGTGATGAATATGCCCATATTCTCCATTTGGATTATGTGTGGCAACCATTCCCCAGTGTTTATATTTCAACACTGTATTCAGATCTTTTGCTATACTGGTGCATTCTGTTGTCCATGTTGATCTTTGTCCGTTTGCCAACAGATCTGGATATGATAAAATCATTCCCTCACAACCAAACTCTTTTATCACCTCATAAAACTCATTCTTCCGCACTTCATTATAACCGTTTGTCAGACATACAACAAACCAGCCGCCTTCTGTCAGATGTGCGCCACCCCACAGAGTCTCATCGTCCGGATGTGCAACCACCATAAGTTTCGTACAGTTGGACAGAGGAAGTTCATCCAGCATTTCTTTGGTGACCTGGCCTTCTGTTGTCTCAGAATCATATTTTGTCGCATTCTTTTCCAACTGACCTTTGTTGTTAAAGTACTGTCCGTTATACCAGCAGTTCTTCTTCATACGTCCGCTGGCATCCACATAATAAGTCTGTCCACCAGTCTGTATATATTTATTTGTGACCATTTTGCCATCTGTGCCAAAATAATACTTATTGCTGCCAACAGTTGCCCATCCTGTCACAAACTGGCCTTTATTCAAATAGTACGTGTTATTTTTCCATTTATGAACGCCGCTTTTTCTGGAAAGCACTCCGTTATTTTCAAACCAGTACCATTTGCCTTTTATTTTTACCAGTCCGGTTGCCAGGCTTCCGTTTTTATTGATATAAACCTGTGTTTTTCCATATTTGTAAAGGCCTTTTTTCTTTACAAGTCTGCCATCTTTGCCAAAGATATAAAGTTTGTTATTGACTGCTTTCTTTCCTGTATAGGCACGTGCAGTCTTCCTGTCAAAATAATATCTGTCCTTCTTGTACTTCACCCAGCCGGTTTTGCGGACACCCTTCTTATCGAAGTAGTAATAATACTTTTTTATTTTTTTTACTTCATCCTTTACATAGGTATTGTTTACTTTATACTTATAAGTCGTTCCCTTGCGAACCCAGCCGGTCTTTCCGGCAGCCTGTACAGACAGTGCTGACACTGCAAGTAATACACAGATGATCAATGTTACAAACAGACTTTTTTTCATTTTACTTTTCACTTTATTCACTCTTTCAAATTTCAGATCTCATACCATTTAATTTCGTTTGCTTCCATATGCAGGTTGAAGCTGCTGCCGTCCCCACGGTAAACGGTCGTATCCTGTGGCTCATAGGTGTTATTTACAACACAGTATTTGCCGTTCTTTACATATGCGTGTACTTCTACATTGTAGTTGCTGGAATACCAGCAGTTCAGTTTTTCTTCTGCTGACGCAGACCAGAGTACTGCCCTGTACAGAATACGACTGTTTTTGAAGCTATACGGAAGACCGCTGATATAAACGCCACGGCCTCTGCCGAAGTGACGGACTGCCACCTGCACTTCCTGGTCATTCTGGATCAGGATCTCCGTTCCATCAAGTGCATAGATATTTTTCTTGCCTTCACCAAAATCAACTTCTCCTTCTGCATCTGCCAGGATAAAGTGGTCTCTGTGTTCTTCCCAGTTATACTTGTCTTTGTTCAGGTTGAATCCATTCTCTTCTTCTACCCCAAGGACATCATCCAGCTGAAAATAGTGTCCCTGCCACTGATGCGCTGCCGGTTCTCCTACTCCGATAAATCCACCGCCGTTGTATACAAATTCCTTCACCGCAGTAATGACAGTCTCATCGATCCAGTTCTCACCACCACTCTGTGCCGTATCAGCATCGCCGACATTGATCACAACGTCAAACTGTTTCAGCAACTGCGGATTTTCTCTGATATCATCAAAACTGATAAACGACACATCGAATGGAGCCCCGCTGAGTGCCTCGATGATTCCGAAGTAAGAATAATTTTGTTTATAATAAATTGCATGATGTACCATATGATTGCCCCAGGCTCTCATTTTGCCCCAGCAGTTCAGAACGGCAACTTTTTCCACACAATACGGAGTGGTTCCCTGGATATTCTCATACAGTGTACGGAATTCTTCGCAAACGGATTTGATATATTCTACAAAATCAGGGAACTGAAGTGCAAGTTTCAGATATCCCCCATAACCAATTCTCTGAATCGGGCTGCGCAGGATTGCTCTTCTTGCTGTTACCCAGTTGATCTTTGCTTCTTTGACCGGATCACCACCCTCATGGAATGTATCCGGAAAGAAATATGGCAAAAATCTTCCTTCGGTATATTTTACATGCTTGATGTCACTGAAGAGTCGTAAAGTTGCTCCATTTCCCACACTTCCAACCACTGCATCCAGACCGATGGTTGCAAATTCATCCATAAATGGTTCCATGCCGATCCAGTGATCTCCCATGAACATCATTGCCTCACGACCGTATTCATGCACAATATCTACCATTTCTTTGGCCAGTTTGGCTACTTCACGGCGCTGGAACGCCTGGAAATCTTTGAATTCTTTTGATGGAATACGATAAGTATTGTTCATATATCCCTGGTCAATAATAAACTCCGGACGGAACTTGTATCCCACTTCTTTTTCAAACTGTTCCAGAATATATGGACTTACTGATGCAGAATAGCCAAACCAGTCCACATATTTTTCTCTGGCCATTTCATCAAAGATCAGCGTAAACTGATGGAAAAATGTCGTAAAACGAACCACATTCACATATTCATGACTCTCCAGATAACGTCGAAGTCGCTCCAGAGAATGAGCTCTTGTAGCCGGCTGCCGGACATCAAATGTAATCTGTGGTTCCACATCTTTCCAGTCATTCACAACCGCATTGTACATGTGAACCGGATCCCACATAATGTAAGCCAGAAAACTCACTGTATATTCATGGAATTTCTTCGCAGGTTCAATCACTACATTACCAGATGCTTCATCATATGACCAGTCAGCAGTTTCTACTGTCTCACCAGTTGTCCGGTCAATGACCTCCCACCATCTTTTCATATCATCCCGTGTATTCACCGCAAGCATATCCGGATACAGATGATCCATCAGATGGATCTCCAGTCTTTCCGCAACAGCTGTATGGAAAGAAGTCATAATATACATCTGCTGGATTTCTTCCGGATGCGCCTTCGCCCATGCATTGTCTTTTCTTGTCGTATAATAGGTCGCGTAGATCTTGGCACCGGTGTTCTTCAGTTCCTGCGGAAACTCTGTTCCATCACAATCGCGAATAGCATCTGCCCCCCATTCTTTCATAATATCCAAGGTCTCTTTGATCACGTCGAGATCTGTCGGAATCGTCACACGCCCTCTGTTGTTATCCATTATTTTTCTCCCCCGATGTTTATAATATTTTATCTTTACTATAAAATTTCATATTTATAGCATACTTTGTTTAATCTGTAATTGCAATCACTTTTCTTGAGTTTTTTTACATAATCTATTGCTTTTTGGGGACAATTTCATATTTGACAGACCATCCTTCCTGTGATAGGCTTCCAGTAAAATATATCTTATATGATTGTGGAGTTATATAATGGAACGTATTCTGAATTATACTATTTCTGCTGCCGATGAAGGCATGATCGTTCTGGATTTTCTGCGTAAACAGGGATTTTCCAGACATATACTCACAGCAATGAAAGCTGACAGAGAAGCACTTTCTCTAAATGGACAGAAAGCCGGCGGACGGACAGTTCTTTCCTGCGGTGATCATTTTCGAGTCCGACTTCTCGAAACCGTTCCCACCGACGGCATCCTCCCAACGCCTCTGAACATTCCCGTACTCTATGAAGACGAAGATATTCTGGTAGTAAACAAACCCGCCGATATGCCGGTTCATCCTTCCCTTGGCAATTATACCAACACACTTGCCAACGGAGTTGCCGCTTATCTGGAAACAAAAGGAGAATCTTGTCCTTTTCGTTGTATCAACCGGCTTGACCGTGATACCTCCGGTGCACTGATCCTGGCAAAAAATGCACTCAGTGCCGCGATTCTTTCTGTTCAGATGCGAAATCGTCAGATAAGCCGTACCTATCTGGCCATTGTTGAAGGAATTCCCCGCCAGAGCGGAACGATTTCTGCACCAATCAGCCGCGCAGCTGATTCTGTAATCGAACGTCGTATTGATTTTGAGAATGGAGAATCGGCCATCACACATTATCAGCTGCTGGAAGTAAAAAATAATCATTCACTTCTTGAAATCCATCTCGAAACCGGACGTACACATCAGATTCGTGTACACATGGGTTATATTGGACATCCACTCCCCGCTGATTATCTGTATAATCCTGTATACGATACTTTCAAACGCCAGCCTCTGCATTCTCTGCAGTTGAAATTTTGCCATCCGATCACAGGAACTCCCATGTGCCTTATGGCACCTGTTCCCGAAGATATGAGCAATGCTTTTTAGCAAAAAGCAGCTGTTTTCCCTAGAAACCACAAGGTTTCTTTCAGAAAAACAGCTGCTTTATTATGCTTTATTTTTTTCGTAAACAATCTGCAGACCTTTCAGGAGAAGATCTCCATCCAGAATCATCTTTCGTTTACAGTGCGGAATGATTTTTCTGGACATGCCTCCGGTTGCGATCACGGTAACCTTCTGTCCGAGTTCTTCCTCGATTCTGTCAATGATACCGTCCACTGCTGCCGCATTGCCATAAAGAATTCCACTCTTCATACAGTCTACTGTATTCTTGCCGATGATCTTCTTTGGTTCTTCAATACTGATTCCACTCAGCTGAGAAGCTCTTGTTGTCAGCGCATCCAGTGAAATCTGCACACCTGGCATGATCATACCGCCAATATAATGTTTCTTATCATCCACTACAGAAATTGTAGTTGCTGTTCCCATATCAATGATGACCAGCGGAACCGGATACTGTGCCAGTGCCGCAACTGCATCTGCAACACGATCCGCTCCCATTTCTCCCGGATTGTCCAACATGATATTCAGTCCGGTCTTCACTCCTGGTCCAAGAATCATTGCATCCTTTTTGAGAATTTTCTGTACAGCCAGTCTGGCTGCTGATGTAATCTGCGGAACAACAGAAGAGATAATTGCTCCTTCAATATCCGCACGGTTGATATGATGGATATCAAGAATTGTTTTGATATCAATCGCATATTCCAGTTCTGTTTTCGTCCGTATCGTGGATATACGTTCTGTAAAATATATTTTTTCTTTATCAATACAGCCAACAACTATGTTGGTATTTCCAATATCAATGGCTAAAATCATATTTCTCATTCCTGTCTGTAGGATTTTTATGCTGCAGTATCTGTTTTTACAATCTGAACTGCCGGAATCAGGTGTGCTTTTGAAAGCGCGGTTCCTACAGCTGCAGTGATGATTGTAGAAGAAACCATCTCACTGATTGCATTAACGCCAACCATAAGACAGCATCCAACAATAATATTGTGACCTCCCATCAGATTCCTGATCAGCTCTGTATTTCCAAACATCACAATCAGCGCAGTCATAAAGAACAGTGTATTCAAAAATGCAGAAAAGAATCCGGTAACAGCACAGGATACATACGTATTTGCCTTTTTGTGAACAGCTCTGTAAATGAATCCAATACAGATACCATCAAGAATACGCGGTCCAAAACACTGTACCGCCGTCATAAACGGATTGATCTGAAACAGAGCAGATCCAAGGGCACTTACGCCGCCGATTCCTATTGCCTGCATAAAACTGGTCAGTCCAAAAACGGCTCCTGCGATTGCGCCGCCTGTCGGTCCAAGTACAATGGCGCAGACTGCAACCGGAATTACGTTAAAAGTTACTGCCAGTGGTCCGATATTCAGATATCCCAGTGGTGTATAAGCCATCAGAAAAAGGATTCCTGCCATAAGGCCCAGAATGGTCAGCTGTGATGTGGTAAATTTCTTTGTTTTCATGTTTTCCTCCTTGTTATCGTTCCCTTACACGGGATACAATACGGTGCGGAATTGCGGGCATATGAAGTTTTTATTTACCCGCTTCCTGGTGAACGGGTTACTGTTCCTCCCTTTCTTTCTGAATAGAGAGAATTTTATCCAGGATGACATTGGCTGCATCCTCCTTGCTCATAAGCTGGAGTGATACGTCTTCATCCTGTGTAATCAGAGTCAGAACATTGGTATCCCCCTGGAATCCGGCACCTGCCACCTTCAGATTATTGGCAGCAACCATATCCAGATGTTTTTTTCCAAGTTTTGCTCTGGAATTACCAAGCATATTCTGGGTTTCCATTGAAAATCCACACAGAAACTGTCCCGGCAGACGATGTTCTCCCAGATATCCCAGGATATCGTCTGTCTTTTCCAGTTTTATACTCATCTGTTCCTCATGCTTCTTTACCTTGTCCTCATAGACATTGGCCGGACGATAGTCAGCGACTGCTGCTGCTTTAATGATAATGTCCTGCTCAAAGCTTACAGAAGTAACTGCTTCAAACATTTCCTTTGCCGTCACTACCGGAACAAGCTTTACAAACGGTGGCGGTTCGATTGCACATGGTCCGCTGACCAGTGTTACATCCGCCCCACGGAGCATAGCTGCTTTTGCCAGTGCATATCCCATCTTTCCGGAAGAATGGTTCGTAATATAGCGTACAGGATCGATTGCCTCCTGTGTCGGTCCGGCAGTCACAAGGACTTTACGGCCAAGGAGATCTTTTTCTTTTGCAATTTCTCTCAGAATATAGTCCAGAAGCATCTCCGGTTCCGGCATCTTTCCGGCTCCTGTATCGCCACATGCCAGATAACCACTGGCCGGCTCGATCACTTCATAACCATAATGCTGCAAAATAGCGAGATTATCCTGAACGATCGGGTTTTCGTACATATTTGTATTCATAGCAGGTGAAACGATCTTTTTACATTTACACGCCATGATTGTAGTCGTCAGCATATCATCTGCAATTCCATGCGCCAGTTTGCCGATCACATTTGCGCTTGCCGGTGCGATCATCACCACATCCGCCTGCTTTGCGATGGAAACATGTTCTACACTGAACTGAAAATTTCTGTCAAAGGTATCTACCAGACATTTATTTCCGGTAAGAGTTTCAAAAGTAATTGGATTGATAAAATTCGTAGCATTCTGCGTCATCAGTACATGTACCTGCGCGTGAAGCTTCTTCAGTGCGCTTGCAAGATACGCAATCTTATATGCCGCAATACTTCCGGTCACTCCCAGAAGAACTGTTTTGCCTTTTAACATATCGTTCTCCTCCTCTGGCAGACAATGCTGTGCCTGCATCTGTTTTATTATAACAGTCTCTTCTGTAATTGCAACGTATTTTTCCAGTGTTTGACTTTTTGTACAGCATTTTGTTGAACCCTATGAAAATCTGTACTATAGTAATCTGTAATAAAAAGAATTTTTTATTTTCCACAAAAAGGCCATAAAAGGATAGGAGGTCAATATGAAAGCAGTTCAAATCACAGGATGGTGTGCACGTTTTATCAGAGAACAGGTCCAGCCCGGAGATATCTGTATAGATGCAACCATGGGAAATGGAAATGATACGCTTCTTCTCAGTTCTCTCTGCGGAAAAGACGGACATGTTTTTGCTTTTGATATTCAGGAAGCGGCACTTATCAATACACGTAAAAGGCTCATGGAAGCAGATGCACCCCAGAATTATACCCTTCTTCTGGAATCGCACACCAATATAGAGCACTATGTCGATCCGGGTACTGTCAGCTGCATTACCTTTAATCTTGGATATCTGCCGGGTGGGGACCACACCAAAGCAACCCACGCCGATACCAGCATTGCCGCACTTTCCAAAAGCCTGGACCTTCTGCAAAAAGGCGGGCTGATCTCACTCTGCATCTACAGTGGTGGTGATTCCGGTTTTGAGGAACGTAATGCTGTCCTTGCCTGGTTAAAAGAACTGAATCCACATAAATATCTGGTCATCCGCAGTGACTATTATAACCGTCCGAACAACCCGCCAATTCCGGTTCTGATCATTCGTCAGTAAAACAGGTCCGCTATGTTTTATTGCAAAGTAAAAGACCGATGTCGCACACCTCACGCTGCATCGGTCTTTTTTACGTTACATAAAATTTTTATTTTATCAGTCTGTGATCTGAATGCTGTCGATCACCGGCTGTTCGTCTGCTTTGACTGTTCCATTATCATCCGTTGGGTTGGCATTTTTGCAGATTTCATCAACGATATCCATACCTTCTGTCACTTTACCAAATGCTGCGTAATCGCCATCCAGGAAAGTGCTGTCTGACTGGACGATAAAAAACTGTGAACTTGCGCTGTCCGGATCCGTAGATCTTGCCATGGAAATGATTCCTCTCACATGAGAGATATCATTCTTTACACCATTACTTGAGAATTCTCCCTTAATAGTCTCTCCGGATCCTCCGGTACCATTTCCTTTCGGATCCCCACCCTGCATCATAAAGCCATCTATAATACGCCAGAATGTAAGTCCGTCATAAAATCCTTCCTGTGCCAGTTTCACGAAATTGGTAACAGTGATCGGTGCTGTATCTGCATCGAGTTCCACTTTAATGTCCCCATAATCACGGATGCTGATATCCGCATGGTGGATTCCTGTCAGCTCCTGACTGGTATCAAGCACTGTATTTTCCACAGTCGCACCATCTGTATCAGTACCATCACTGAAGCCGGCCTCTTCCGCTTCTTCTTCACTTGCCACATTTACATCTTTCGTATCTTCATCAGAAGAAGCTTTATCTTCTGATTTTTCATCTGTAGTTTCTGCTTTTGTATCATCTGCTTTCTTGCTGCTGCCACATCCTGCAAGTGTACCTGCAGTCAGCACAACGGCAAAAAGCACTGCCAGAATTCTGGATTTCATGTTCTGTTCCTCCTGTTTTTTTGTTACTGTTCACTTCATTCCCAGCAACATCTTTTTTCTGATAGTATTCACAGTGTAACACCCTATAAACTTAAAGTCAAATCCTGACTTGTATCAGACGTTCAGCTCTGCTACAATAAAAAGCAAAAAAGAAAGGACTTTTATTATGAAAAAAATTGCAAGTTTTACCATAGACCACATCAAGCTGCAGCCTGGCATTTACGTTTCCCGTAAAGATTACCTCGGCGATCAGGTCATTACAACTTTCGATATCCGCATGACTTCCCCAAATGAGGAACCAGTCATGAACACAGCCGAACTCCACGCTATGGAACATCTGGCAGCTACGTTTCTCCGCAATCATGCTGAATTCGGTCCAAAAGTAATTTACTGGGGTCCGATGGGCTGCCGCACTGGAAACTATCTTCTGCTGGCAGGCGATTATGAATCCAAAGATATCGTCCCTCTCATGACTGAGATGTTTGAATTCATCCGGGATTTTGAAGGTGAGATTCCGGGTGCTTCCGCAAAGGACTGCGGCAATTATCTGGATATGAATCTCGGTATGGCAAAATATCTTGCTGACAAATATCTGAAAAATGTTCTTTACGATATCAGGCCAGAACGTCTGACTTATCCGGAATAATCTTTCAATATCGTTACTTAGTAACATAAAAAAAGGGGCTGTCGCACTAAGTAATTAGTGCGCAGCCTCTTTTTGGTGCAAAAAA
>NZ_JAJCKS010000024.1:0-48849 GCF_020558815.1 Blautia sp. 210820-DFI.6.14 | reverse complement strand
AAGGTATTTCCGCTTTTTAATTATTCAGTTGTAACACATGTATTGTAATCCTACACCTGTTCTTTATGGAATTTTATGAATTTGTTTGCCTTTTGTAATAAATGATGTTAGAATATAATTCGCATGACATAAGTTTGTAAATTACATATTGAGGAGGGTATCTATGAGTACACTTACCATCGTCCTTCTTGTGATCCTGGTCGTTCTGATCGCTGCTCTGATAGCTCTTTATTTCTTTGGAAAAAAGGCTCAGAAGAAACAAGAAGAACAGCAGGCCCAGATTGAAGCTGCTAAGCAAACCGTTTCTATGCTGATTATTGATAAGAAGCGACTTCCGTTAAAAGAATCCGGTCTTCCTCAGATGGTGATCGACCAGGCACCGAAGCTGATGCGCCGTTCCAAACTGCCAATCGTTAAAGCAAAAGTCGGACCAAAGATCTCCGTTCTGATCGCAGATGAAAAAGTTTTTGATCAGATTCCGGTCAAAAAAGAAGTCAAGGCCGAAGTCAGCGGTTTATATATCGTTGGCGTTAAAGGAATCCGTGGTTCCCTGGAAACACCGGCTCCTAAGAAAAAAGGCTTTTTCAAAAGATTACTCAACAAATAAGGACACATGCAAAATGCCTGAGAGAATCATCTCCCAGGCATTTCTTTTTTTTCTTTAGTTCTATCAATACTTATTACAATATAAGATTCTCCGAATCTCTGGACTGTGCCTGAACCGTAAGATAGCAGTCAGCCACATGTTCCTCATTCATATCCAGTGCATAATCAACTTTCAGATGAATATTATCCTCTTCTTCCTGCAATTCCAAACCGGTTGCTGCAATCCCCATCTGAAGTGTTCCAAACGGTGTAGAATAAAATGTCATATTTTTCTTACCCTGTTCGAAAACCATATGTACATTTACCTGCCCCTGCTTGCGGACTTCCACTCCCTGCGCCGACATCTTGATATAGTTGACCGTCGGTTCTGCCGTATCGTCCATCATTTCTTCATAACGAAGATAATGGCTTCCATTTCGATAATAATACTGTCCCGGGACAACGATCTCGATTGGTTCCTGTTCCTCTTCCGGATCCATCATCTGAAGTCCGCGTACATGTATAAGTACATCTTTTTTCATATATCTCTCCTGATTCTGATAATTATCAATATTTTTCAATATCAATTTTCTTAGTCATTTCCACATCATACGGAAGAATCGAATTGGCAAATTCCTTAAACTCATCTGCAAGATCACTTACATAAAATCGATAAGGAAATTCCTCTTCCTGCTGTCCGGTACTGAGCATATTTGTTTTCTGCAGAAGATTCTTCAGTTCCAAAGCCGTCTCATACGCCGGATTTACCAGTCTTACTTTTTCTCCCATAACTTCCCGGATCGTAGATCGGATCAGCGGATAATGCGTACAGCCGAGAATCAGTGTATCCACATCTTTATCTTTCAGTTCCTGCAGATATCGGTTTGCAACTTCTACGGTCACCGGATCATGCAGCCAGCCTTCCTCTACCAGAGGTACAAACAGTGGGCAGGCCTTACCGATCACCGTAATTTTCGGATCCAGTTTCTTCAGATAAGCTTCGTGAATTCCACTGCCAACTGTGCCGACCGTACCGATCACACCAACTCTTTTATTGACCGTCTCTTCTGCAGCAACCTTTGCTCCTGCTCCAATCACACCAAGAACCGGTATATCCTGTTCATGCTGTACCGCATCAAGCGCAAATGCACTTGCTGTGTTACAAGCGATCACAATTGCTTTCACCTGCTGTTCTTTCAGAAAATGAATGATCTGTCTGGAGTAGCGAATAACCGTATCTCTGGATTTACTGCCGTATGGAACTCTGGCTGTATCACCAAAATAAACAATCTTTTCCGAAGGAAGATTACGCATGATCTCACGTGCCACTGTCAGGCCACCTACTCCGGAATCAAACACACCGATCGGTGCATCTCTATCTATCTTCATATGTAATTCTCCAGTTCTGTTTTATATGTTCGAAAAAGTAAAATGAACTTTTCCGAACATATCGATATCTTACCACCTCTCAATAGCTTTCGCAAGCCAGAAGGATATCTTTGGCCTCTGTTCTGATGGAAATTTTTCGACATCGCAGCCATACTGATCCCATTCTGAAAAACAGAACTCCGGATAAATACTGCCCCACCATGCCAGAACATTTTTCTGCGATCCCCTCCATTGTATTCCACACAGCAGACTGATGACTATCATTCCTGTTATCATAGAGAGCAGGATTCTGTTTTCTTTTTTGTATATCTGTTTCATCCCGGAACCTCCTGTTTCTTTTTGTTATTTGCTTTGCAAAATAATATTCTTTCAGAAGTATTCCCCAAAATCGCCATATTATTCCAGCCAGACCTGGATCTGATCTTCGGAAAGTGTAATTTTCGGAAGTTTCTTTAAAGTTCCATTCTGATACCACTGATAATAGACCTGCCGCAGAGTCACACCATTTTTCTGTTCTCTGTCCATTCGGTTTTCCATAAGACCTGTAATATATTCTCCGACCGATGTTCCACCTTCCTTCCAGCCCAGCAGTTTTTCCGGTTCCTGCGTCTGAAATACATATATATTTTCTCCTGCCAGCGGTTCTTCTCTGAGATATTCAAAAAAATCTTTCCACATATCGGTTTCAGTCAGGTCCTGACTCAGTATCAGTATCTGCAAATGTCCGATATCCAGATATTTTTCCTGGGATCTTTCATAACGACTTTTTATTTCCTCAAAACTTTTCCCACGGACCTGGAGTGTCTGATTGCCATCCTCTTCCTCTTTTCCCTGACCGGTCGCTCTGGGAAGATCCGGCATTGCATAGGTCAGAATGTATTCTCCCTCAGACACATCAACTCCCATAGCCAGCGGATACATTCTCTTTTCCGGTTCTATTCCGGCACAACCGGTACAGCTCAGAATAAATACCATTAAAACAGCCACTGCAGAAGCTGTTTTTTTTCTTCTCTTTTTCTGTCCCCGGAAAAGCAGACAGATCTGGATCAGCACCAGTCCCGGAACAAAAAATGTTCCCAGATACATTTTGTAGAAATCTGCGATCCCTCTGTCATCTATTCTGACAAAAGAAAACGCATAAATTACTATGGGAATCCAGTATTTTCCGCTTCTCAGATGCACCGTATCCAGTATACGCATTCCGTAATGGAAACAGCTTCCCAGTGCAAAAAAAAGCCCGTACAATAAAAAACCAATCCAGAGTACATCAAACCTGGCAAGTACATTTCCCGGCAGGTCTGCTCCTGCCATCAGCGGAAGGACCGGATAAAGTTCTTTCTGTATCCGTCCCCACCCCAATACAGAAGGCAGGATAAAAAGAATAAGCAGTAAAATTCCGCTGACTGTTAGAATGGCCGATGTTACAGTTTTGCCGGAATTTCCTCTTTTTTCCACATTCTGCAATACAAACGGAAGAAGGCTGATTCCCGAAAAAGCACACACCACATCATACGTGCTGTAAACGATCTCCTTTCCCCACAATCGACTTTCCCGCAGCATTTCTTTCAAATATTCTGCATTCCCCTGCCCGATACACAACAGCAGCATAAGTATGATCACAAATAAAAAAATCCCTCCCGAGACACCAGCCATCCGCCCTCTGCGCTGCATCCCATGATCCGCACCATATGCACAGACTACAACCGCCCAGAAAATCAGCCATCCGGCTGCAATCCCTGATACTGCCCACACCGGTACGATCTGCTCAATGAGTGAAAGAATATAAACTCCTGTCATGATCAGATATATTAAAAAAAAGATTCCCAACAGGCTGCCTTTCAGCTTTCCCATTATTTTTACAGGATCTGCATAACAATAAGAAGTTCTTATCAGAAAAAAAACATACAGCAAAAGGATCAGAACTGCAGCCATGATGCCCACTGTTCCAGACATTCCCTGTTCTCCGTTATATCCCGGAATACAGATCAGAAGTGGTGCAAGAAAAGAAAGTATAATCTGATGATACAACTGTCTGTGTGATATACGATTGTTTTCTGCATACTTCATGATTCACGCTCCTTCCTGTCTGTAATCTTTCGCAGACGGATACTCTGTTCCTTTCTTGCATAGACCGGCCTGTATTTTCTGGCTTTGAAAGGTATTCGAAAAATACCATTACCTGTCTGTCTAACGGATTGTTCTTCCACAAAAGGCACCAGATACGGTATTCCAAAGCTCAACAGTCCTGACAGATGTGATACTGTAAGATAGATGCCAAGGACAACTCCATATATTCCAAGATAGCCTCCCAGAATCAAAAATCCATATTTCAGCAGGCGAAAAGCAGCTGCAAATTCTTCATCCGGTATGACCATAGATCCAAGTGCCGTAAGTGCTACGATCATAACAACAATAGGACTTACCAGATTGGCACTGACTGCCGCATCTCCTATGATCAGGCCGCCTACTATTCCGATTGCATTTCCAAGTGCACCGGGTACCCGGACTCCGGCTTCCCGTATCAGTTCAAAAGCGAGTTCCAGTAAAACCAGTTCTGTCACACTTGAAAAAGGTACTCCCTCCCTTGCATCTGCAAAAGACAGCAAAAGATTCGTTGGCAATATCTGTGTATGAAACCGGATCACTGCCAGATACAATCCCGGAAGCAATGTTGCTGTCAGCAATGCCAGATAACGCAGTATTCGAAGAAATGTTGCCATCTCAAAATGATGATACCAGTCTTCACTGCTCTCCATAAAACTGCTGAATGCACCTGGCAGGATCAGGGCAGACGGAGAATTATCACACAGAAGTGCGATTTTTCCATTGAGAAGTTCCAGTGCCGTCCGATCCGGGCGTTCCGTCACCTGATACTGCGGAAAAGGCGAATACCAAGGTTTCTCAGTCAGCTGTTCCAGCATTCCACTGTCCAGAATTCCATCTATTTTGTATTCCTCCAGCCTGTTTTTGACCTCTTCCAGAAGTTCTTCATGTACCAGATCTTCGATATACAGTATCTGAATCGTTGTATTGGAACGGACTCCACTCTGATATTCTTCTACTTTCATTCGGGTATCACGGATTCTTTTGCGTACAAGTGCAGAATTTGTCTTTACCGAATCTGAGAAACCTTCCCTGGAACCACGCAATACCTTTTCTGATTCTGCCTCAGAGACTCCCATATCCGGATACCCTTTGCTGGAGATTTTCATTGCCTTATTGTAACCATCTATAAAAAACACTGCATTTCCAGACAGGATTGCTCCAAAAACTTCATCCATATTTTCCAGTTTCTGCACATCTGCAATGCCCAGACTGTTATTTTTGAGAAATTCCTGTATTTTTTCCGGCGGTATTTTCCAGAAATGATTGATCATTTTTCCAATCGCTGAATCATCCAGCATCATATTCGATACCGTAACTTCAATATAAACCATAAGGCAGTCCACTTTACGATCTTCTCCCAGACGCATCGGACGTACCAGAATATCTGCACAATTTTCGCATTGCTTTCGGATATATATCTCATTATCCCTCAGATTTGACGAAATCCTGATCTGCTCTGTTTCTTTTACTGGTCCTTCTACTGCTTCTCTCATCATTTCCTCCTGAAGACAGATACCTGCTATAATAAAATTGAGAATAAAAAAAGAGATACACTTTATGCATCTCTTTTAGAATAACCAGATTATAAGATTTTATGTGTGCAGACACTGCTGACCGTTTTATTTATGAACCTGTCGGTTCTGTGTCTCTTCACGGATAGACCGTATGATCGCCTCCCGCTGATTCTCAATATGCTGATAGGAAATCTCCTGTGCCTGTTTTACATCACGATTACGGATTGCTTCGTAAATTTCTTCATGTTCTTTGACGAGAAGATTTCTTGTCTCTTCATCCTTCAGATACTCCACACGGTAACGATAAATCTGTTCCCGAAGATTATTCAATACCTGATTCAGTCTTCTGTTATCAGAAGATTTATAAATCACTTCGTGAAATGCCACATCGGCCTCTGCAAGCTTGACCAGATTACCCTCTGCCATAGTTGCTTCGAAGTCTTTGGCCGCTTTCCACAATTCCGCCAGCTGTTCCTCTGTCATACGTGCACATGCATTTTCAATAGAAAGATTTTCCAGAGCAATTCGAACTTCCAGAACATCATTCAGATCTTTCTCTGTGATATTGGCAACCTGTGCACCTCTTCGGGGAATCATCACAACCAGACCTTCCAGTTCCAGTTTTCGCATAGCTTCCCTTACCGGAGTCCTGCTGACACCAAGACGTTCTGCAAGTGCAATTTCCATCAGTCGTTCTCCTGGCTTCAGTTCACCTTTTAAAATTGCTTTACGGAGTGTATTAAATACAACATCGCGTAATGGCAGATATTCATTCATGTCTACAGAAAAATCATTTATCATAAGTACTTCCCCTTTCTTACTTTTTATTGTATATCTGTGTTGCAAATACAGTTTTCGCCAGATGACTGTTGCGAAGCGCTTCCGTAGCTTCCCGAAGTTTACTGCGGTCATCAAATATTCCAAAGACAGTCGGTCCGCTTCCGCTCATCATTGCCTTAAGCGCACCGTTCGCTTCCATAAGATCTTTAATCTCCTGAATAACCGGATACTGACTGATGATTCCCGGTTCAAAAACATTTTGCATTTTCGCAGTAAGACTGTGAAGATCCTGATTCTCAATGTCACTGATCATTCCATCAATATCCGGGTGTGACTGAATCTGATCCAGATGAAGATTCTCATAGGCAAGTTTTGTGGAAACATTGATTCCCGGTTTACCAACCAACACATAGCATTTCGGCAGTCCCGGAAGTCTGGTCAGCTTCTCTCCAATTCCTTCTGCAAGTGCAGTTCCACGCATAACACAATACGGAACATCCGCACCAACCTGTACTGCCCTCTTCATCAGTTCCTCTTCACTTAATCCAAGACGAAACAGACGATTCACTCCTACAAATGCTGCTGCTGCATCCGAGCTTCCTCCAGCCATACCAGCTGCCACCGGAATAAATTTCGTCAGCTTCATAGAAAGGCCTTCTTTGATATCAAATTCATCCATAAGAAGTTTTGCTGCTTTATATACCAGATTTCTTTCATCTGACGGGACATATGGAAGATTGGTAGATAAGGAGATCCCCGGTTCTTCCTTCTTCCGGATATCCAGAAGATCATACATCTGGATCGTCTGCATGATCATTCGAACCTCATGATATCCATCCTCTCTTTTGCGAAGAACATCCAGTCCCAGATTAATCTTGGCCATTGCACGTAAACGCATAAATTCACCTTCCATCCTTTGTACTTTGTATACAAACATGATCTGGCTATATTTTAGCCGATTTTCATACTAAATTCAATATTATTCTTCGACTTTTTTCACCAGAAGAAGAGGTGTTCCGGAAGATACCTCATCCCCGTCCAGATCATTCATCTGTATGATCTCCTCCACCGTTGTATAAAATTTTTTCGCAATATTCCACAATGTATCACCTGGTTTCATGATATACACTGTAATTCCCGGCATATTTCGGATTTTTTTCTGATCCAGTGGAATTTCTTCAATTTTTTCAAGAATCATCTCCTCACTGCACTGGATCACAAGCACATTCAGTCCTATCGTCGCCCGGATCTCAATATCATTGCTGTCTACCATTGTCGTTGAAAGCTGTTCCAGTTCCGTATGCAGATAATATACACTGTTTTCTGTAATGCCTTTGGCTTCAACTACGTGACTGAACGGCAGCATTGCTTCCATGGAATAAAACGGCATTTCATCATTTTCTACAATATACAGCACTTTTAGTCGTACAATTCCTTCTGCCAGAATTCCATCTTTAACGATTTGTATTTTGTCTATTTTTATTTTGCCCTGGCTGTGACAGATCTGAAGGATCTTCCCCTGTGTCTCTTTGACTTCTATCCTGTCTGCGATCCTGCATCGGGAGAAATTACGGACAAGAAGACTTTCCAGTATCTCTTTCCGACCTTTTGGCATACACTGACGAAACGGTGTATACACATCCATGATGACCTCATGATCTTCTTCCTGATAAAGCTTCATATCCAGTTCCAGTACAACATCTGCCTGAAGCTTTCTTTCTTCTCCATCCGCATCCGGTTTTACCTCCAGGGTCTGATTGATCACAGCAGCTTCCAGATTTGGGATCATTTCCGAAATACAGCCTGAGCACTCCACCTCTCCATTAAATGGTATAGAATGTTCTATCCACTGGAGCGTTCCACTTTCATCATCACCTGTATATAATGCAAAAATAAAAAGTTCTCCTTTGGCTTTTACACTGTTTTCTTCCGGTCTGAGATCCAGTCCACGAACTTCTGTTGTATACCAGAGCAGCTCTGCTATATTAGGTTTGTTCGATACAAGTGTTATTTCCTCTTTCAGGCGCATAGTATCCTTTTTATGTATTACAAGACTCAGTACACGCATTGTTTTTTTCTGCACAGATACTGTTTCATCATCAAGAGATACCGGAAGCCGTACTCCTGTCAACTCATCTACAGAAGCAAAAAAAGTAACCACTGCTTTAATATTCATTTTTCTGGAATGGATGATATGAATGCTCAGATCCTCAATTTCCCATTTCAGGCACATTTTATCCCCGTTGACTATTCCATCCAGATTCAGTGTCTCTTCCATTGGAAGATTTGCAGAAAGACTGTAGATCCTGCCATCCTCCTCACCGACATAAAGAAGATCTGCCTGCAGTTTTCCTTTCAGAAATGCATGCCCTTCATTCAGGCGCACTTCTTCTACTGTCATCTCCCCCTTATTCTGAATCATACGTCCAATGTCCGGTTTTACATCCGGTACATTGTAATCCACATCAAATGTTACCTGGCTGGATGCCTTGCTCTTTGTCCTTAATATCTGAATATCTTCTTTTTTTAATTCCACAATTCCATCCTCCCGTCTCACTGAAACTGCACCGGACCATCCCGGTATTCTGTCTTTATCACAATATACGGATATGACGGTTCCCCGCCCTGAATCTTTTCCGTCGGACCGATCAGTTTTGTTTCAAAAAAAACTGCATTTGAAGATGCAGAAAGTTCTTTTACCTGAATGCTGTATCCTCCACTCATCTGTCGGCCATACCCTTTTGCCAGAAACAGCTCCGTTCCCTTCTGATAGGCAATCTGAAATTCTGTTTCTTTCTTTTCTCTGATCAGCTCCTGCATTTCTTCCGGAATCTGGGAATCCTCGATCACGGTATATGCAAGTGGTGTTTTATTTTCTTCCTCGATCCGTATCATCTGACATCCGCCCAACATAAGAAAAAGCACTGCCAGACACAGCAGAGAAGCTGCTTTTTTCATAAATTCTCTCATTTCCCGGTATTAGATTTCTTCAGTATGTATTCTATGCAGAGTATAAAACATTTATTGCAAGTATTTGCAAAATCACTTATACTTGTACCAGAGTCTTGCTATGCGGGACATCTTTTTGACAGAAAGAGGAATTCATTATGATTCGTTTAGTTATTGTTGCCATCACGGTCATTGGATTTCTGATTTTATCTATTCCAATCCTTTTTGTGGAATGGATCATCGGAAAATTTTCACCGCGAACAAAAGAGATCAGCTCTCTTCGTATTATCCAGGCAGTTTTTAAATTTATTCTGTGGGAAGCCGGAACCAAGGTCACGATAATCGGTGAAGAAAATGTCCCAAAAGACACACCAGTCCTTTATATTGGTAATCACAGAAGCTACTTTGACATTGTACTTTCCTACAGTCGCTGCCCGATCCGTACCGGTTATATTGCAAAGAAAGAAATGGAACGATATCCGCTTCTTTCCAACTGGATGCGCTATCTGCATTGCCTGTTTCTGGATCGTAAGGATATCAAACAGGGACTGAAAACCATCCTTACCGCTATTGAAAAGATCAAATCCGGCATCTCCATCTGCATCTTCCCGGAAGGAACCCGGAACAAAAACAAGGATGAACTGGAACTCCTTCCGTTCCATGAGGGAAGTTTCAAAATTGCCAGCAAATCCGGATGTGTGATCATCCCGATGGCGATGAACAATACCGCAGAAATTTTTGAGGCACATATGCCAAAGATCAAATCCACACATGTTGTTCTGGAATACGGTAAACCGATCTATGTAAAAGAACTTTCCAAAGAGGATCAGAAGCATCTCGGAACTTATACTCAAAATATCATTTACGAAATGCTTGAAAAGAATAAATCACTGGTATAAAAAAGGTATCATAAATACAGAAATATAGGAAATGATCTTCAAAGAATCTCTCCTTTGTCTGTATTTATGATACCTTATGTTTTTTATGTATGTATTTTAATAATTTTCAAAGGATAATCAACTGTTGTCGTTTATCTTTCATATTATCCAATATGTACTGCTCCGATCGCGCGGATGTCCATCGGATATACATTTTCTTTTCCAACAAATCTGGAAATATATTCTACGTAATTATCCTGTTCTTTTTCCGGCACGATTGCTGCGATAACACCTGCAAAACCGCCTCCATGAACACGGCATACACCTGCCCCGATCTTCTTGAGGAAGAGCTGAGTCAATGCAAGTGTTCTGGTAATCTTCTGCTCATGAAAATCTTTCATTGTGTAGCAGTTCTGAAGAAGTTCCCATGAAGATTTTCCTGACTCATCGATCAGTTCAAGGAACTTGTCATAATCATTGTGATGAATCGCATCTGCAGCATCTTCTACGCGTGATGTTTCTCCAAAGAAATGAAGTGCACGAAGGACGGCTCTGTCATCTTCAATTTCATTGCAGTGTTCAAGAAGTGCATCTACATTTGTTTCATGAAGGAGTTCCACACCAAGTACTTTTGCAACCGCTTTCATCTCACCAGGGATCTCAGAATATTCCTGACTGAGATCTGCATGACCTTTTCCTGTGTTTACAATAACAAGTCTGTATCCAAATTTTCCGAAGGAAAAATCCAGTTTGCTATATTTCAGGTTATCTCTGTCTGCAAAATCAAACAGTACCGGACCACCAACTGCACATGCCATCTGATCCATCATTCCGGATGCCTTGTCCCAGTATACATTTTCTGCGTACTGACCTACTTTGGCATAATCATTAAAGGACATTTTGCTCTCATTGAAAAAGTAATCAATGATCGTACAGATCAGCATTTCAAAAGAAGCAGAAGAGCTGACACCTGCTGCCGCAATAACATTGGTGCTGACATAAGCATCAAATCCACCTGTTTCAAAACCATTCTTCTGCGCACCTTCCATCATTCCTGCTACAAGTGCTGCTGTGCCTTTTTTGTAATTACTCTTGCTGAGTTTTGTAAGGTCAACTACGATTTCATCCCTGTATCCTTCACTTGTGATACGGATCACCTGTGTTCCATTCGGATAAGCTGCCCCTATCGTATCCAGATTAATGCTTCCTGCAATTACTTTACCACCGTTATGATCTGTATGATTACCAATGATCTCTGTTCTTCCAGGTGCTGTAAAGTATTCTGCCTTATCCTGTCCATAGATTTTTGTAAAATTATCTGCAAGATTTTTGAAACGTGCTCCGCTGATTTCTGTTTCCCCGTAAATTTCCTGAAGTTTTGCTGTTTCCGGTAAATTCATGACTCTGTTCTCCTTTTACATGTTATTTGTTGCAACCCATATAGTATCCTGCTTGTTTCCGCTCTTTCATCATGCACTCTGTTTTGCATATCTGATACTCTCATTATACTGCTTTTTCTGTAAAATACCTTAATTAATCTGCGAAAAACAAGTAAAATCTTGCGTATCTCATAAAAATATGCCTATAATAGGAGAAGAATAACCGTAATTTTATGCGTTTAAAGTATCTCCGCATACAATCTGATATATCTGATCATATCTGCGCGATACCCAGCTGTAAGGAGCTTAACATGCAAATTATCACAAATCAATTTCAAAAAGAACTAAAAAAACATGGAAGCGATCACTTTCCCTTTCTGGTCAGTTATCAGTGTCTGTCTGAATACGATTCCAATTCTTTTATGTGGCACTGCCATCCGGAAATCGAGATTACTTATGTAAAAGAAGGCTCCATGCATTATCGTATAAACAACCGCTCCTTCCATCTGAAAGAGGGCGATATTATCTTCTGCAATTCCAATGCCCTCCATTCCGGAGAAATGGAAAATCAGGAGGACTGTTCTTACATACCGATCACCTTTGATCCCAAACTGATCTATGGTTTCTTTCAAAGTACCATCTGTACCAAATATGTAGAGCCTGTGATTCAGAATCTTGCTGTATGTGCGGTACATATTGATTACAGTGAAAAATGGCACGAAACTTTTCGTGACCGAATGCTGGAAGTCATCTCACTCGATAAAAAAAAGCCGGATTTCTATGAACTGGATATTTCCATTCGGATGCAGCTCCTGTGGCGGCTGCTTGTGGAACACCTTCCGCATCAGCCTGTATCAACTACTTCTGATTTCACAGAATACGAACGAATCCGCAGGATTCTCTCCTACATCGAACAAAATTATATGAATCAGATTACACTGGATGATATTTCCGAACATATTCATTTGTGCGAGAGTGAATGTACCCGTCTTTTTAAACGCCATATGAATACTACCCTTTTTTCTTTTCTGCAGGAATACCGGATCGAGCGAAGCCTGGAATATCTCAATACCAAAGAATCCATCAGCAGTATTGCTGAAAAAACCGGCTTTTCCGATTCCAATTATTATTCCAAAGTATTCAGCAAGATTAAAGGATGCAGTCCAAGAGAATACCGAAAAAATTTAAAGGAGACCACCTCACATGAACTATAACGATGCAAAACAAAAATTTGAAACATATCTTGAAAGTTATGACCGCAGCAATGACAAAGTTCGACTGAAGATCATACATACTTATGGAGTCGTACATGATATGAGTGAAATCTGTCATCGGATGCACCTGACAGAAGAAGATACTGAACTTGCACGCATCATTGCCCTGCTTCATGACATCGGACGTTTTGAACAGTTAAAACGCTTTGACAGTTTCGAGCCAACAACCATGGACCATGCCGCTTATGGAGTTCAGGTATTATTTGAAGAAGGAATGATCCGACAGTTTGTTCCGGAAGACACCTGGGATGATATTATTCGCACCGCAATTGCCAGACACAGTGATTTCCACCTCGAAGGAATTACCGATAATCGGACGCTGCTCCATGCACGTCTGATCCGTGATGCAGACAAACTTGATAACTGCCGCGTAAAACTGCAAGATGATCTTCTTGTTTTTATGGGTGCTTCAGGCAAAGAAATTGGTGCACAGGAGATCACTCCTGTCGTTTATGACACTGTACTCAAAGATCAGTGCATTTATTCCCCGGACCGTGTAACCAAAATGGATTACTGGGTATCCTATGTTGCTTATTTCTGTGATATCTATTTCCGTGCAAGTTTTGATATCATTGAAGAACATGATTATCTGAATAAGATCATCGACCGGATTCCATACAGCAATCCTGATACAAAACAGAAAATGGAAAACATTCGCACACATCTCGCAAAATATATCCATGATGCACCAGGAGTCAGACACAATTACAACTCTCTTCCGTCTTATACCATGTAGAATTTTTTCTAAAAAGCCAGGGATGCACAAAGGGGACCGTCAAGTCCCCTTTGCGTAAATCTTAAAAATCCATTTTTATAAAAGTTTTATTTAACAAAAACCTTGTCCAGATGCCAGATATCATCCACATATTCCTGGATAGTTCTGTCAGATGTGAACTTACCAGCGCATGCTGTATTCAGCATAGCCATACGAGCCCAGCCTTTTTCATCTTTGTAGGCTTCTTCCACTTTCTTCTGTGCTGCTGCATAAGAACGGAAGTCAGCAAGGATAAAGTACTGGTCTGCTCTTTCTCCACCATTCTGGTTAAGAAGAGAATTGTACAGGTCACGGAACAGTTCTGTATCAGAGGAGAACGTTCCATTGACAAGCTCTGTCAGCACCTGACGAATCTCATCATCTGTATTGTAGATGACTCTCGGATCATATCCACCGTTGTTTTCATAGTTGATTACTTCATCTGCGCTCAGACCAAAGATAAATGCGTTTTCTTTGCCAACTTCATCAACGATCTCAACGTTAGCACCATCCATGGTTCCAAGTGTCGGTGCACCGTTCAGCATGAACTTCATGTTACCTGTACCGGAAGCTTCTTTACTTGCTGTAGAGATCTGCTCAGATACATCTGCTGCTGCAAAGATCATCTCAGCGTTGGATACACGATAGTTCTCGATGAATACAACTTTCAGCTTGCCTTCGATAGATGCATCATTGTTTACAACATCTGCTACAGAGTTGATCAGTTTAATGATTTTCTTAGCACGTGCATAACCTGCAGATGCTTTTGCACCGAAGATGAATGTTCTTGGATAAAAATCCATTTCCGGATGTTTCTTAATCTGGTCATACAGATAGATTACATGCAGGATGTTCAGAAGCTGACGTTTGTACTCATGAAGTCTCTTAACCTGTACATCGAAGATAGAACGTGGATTTACCTCTACTCCGTTGTGCTCCAGGATATATTTTGCCAGACGAACTTTGTTCTGGTATTTGATGTTCATGAATTCCTGCTGTGCTTTTTCATCATCAACATAAACTTTCAGTTTGCTGATCTGAGACAGATCTGTGATCCATTCCGGTCCGATATGATCTGTTACCCAGTCTGCAAGAAGCTGGTTTCCGTGAAGCAGGAAACGTCTCTGTGTGATACCGTTTGTCTTGTTGTTGAATTTCTCCGGCATCATTTCATAGAAATCTTTCAGTTCCTGTTTCTTAAGGATTTCTGTATGAAGTTTTGCAACACCGTTTACAGAGTAACCTGCAACGATTGCAAGATGAGCCATTTTTACCTGTCCATCATAGAGGATTGCCATCTTCTTGATCTTGTCATAATTTCCAGGATATTTAGCCTGAATGTCAAGAATGAAACGGCGATTGATCTCTTCGATGATCTGGTATACACGTGGAAGCAGTCTGGAGAACAGCTCAACCGGCCATTTCTCAAGAGCCTCTGCCATGATTGTATGGTTTGTGTAAGCAACACATTTAGTTGTTACAGACCATGCATCATCCCATCCAAGTCCTTCTTCGTCCATAAGGATACGCATAAGTTCTGCTACTGCTACTGTCGGATGAGTATCGTTCATCTGGAAAGTAACTTTTTCGTGCAGTTTCATGATATCTTTGTGGTTCTTTTTGTATTTATCAATAGCAGCCTGAAGACTTGCAGATACAAAGAAATACTGCTGTTTCAGACGCAGCTCTTTACCAGCCATATGGTTGTCGTTCGGATAAAGAACTTCTACGATATTGCGGGCAAGGTTTTCCTGCTCAACTGCTTTCTTATAATCACCTTTATCGAAAGAGTCAAGCTCGAAGTCTACGATTGGCTCTGCATCCCAGATTCTTAAGGTGTTTACGATCTTGTTATTATATCCTACAATCGGCATATCAAACGGAACCGCTTTTACTGCCTGATATCCCTTGTGTACGAATTTGTTGGATCCTGTTGCCGGATCATATTCTACATCAACATATCCACCGAAATGAACTTCTTTTGCATATTCCGGACGACGAAGTTCAAATGGATATCCATCTTTCAGCCAGTTATCCGGTACTTCTACCTGATATCCGTCTTTGATCTGCTGTTTGAACATACCATAACGATAACGGATACCACATCCATATGCACTGTAATTCAGTGTTGCAAGAGAATCCAGGAAGCATGCAGCCAGACGTCCAAGACCACCATTTCCAAGTGCCGGATCCGGTTCCTGATCTTCGATCACGTTAAGATCCAGACCAAGTTCATCCAGAGCTTCTTTTACCTCTTTGTATGCTGTCAGGTTGATCAGGTTATTTCCAAGAGCACGTCCCATGAGGAACTCCATGGACATATAGTAAACTGTCTTAGGATCCTGCTCTTTATATGCATTCTGTGTTTCCAGCCAGTTATCAATGATAACATCTTTTACAGTGTAGCATACAGCCTGGAAAATCTGTTCCTGTGTAGCTTCTTCGAGTTTTTTACGATAAAGAAATTTAACGTTTTCCTTTACGCTCTCTTTGAAAGCTTCTTTTTTAAACTGCTTGTCAATCATTGCGTTTCCTCCTTAATCACACAGCAATGCTGCGCTTTTTTATTCCCCAAATTTTTGCAAATCATGCCCGGTATATTTACCGGGCATGAACTTCTTACATTTTTGCAACACCAAGAACAACTGGCTCTTTGTTAATGTTCCATTCTTTTACATAGCCATCGGTTGTGCCCAGAGTCATATCCTCTGCCAGTACTTCAGACATGATTTCTTCTTTGTGTTTCTTCATGAGCTCAAGAATCTTGTCATTGTCTTTTGCATAGATATGAATCTTATCCATAACTTCAAATCCAGCTTCTTTTCTCATTGTCTGTACTTTGCTGACGATCTCACGGACGAATCCTTCTTCAATCAGCTCTGGTGTCAGATTTGTATCAAGAACTACAGAAATATCACCGTCTGCTTCTGTTACATAACCTTCTGTCTGTGCGGTCTCGATCAATAAGTCTTCCTCAGAAAGTTCCACCTTGTTTCCGTTAATATCCAGTGTCAGAAGACCTGTGGATCTCAGCTCGTTCATCGCTTCTGTTCCGTTGATCTCAGCAAGTGCTGTACGGATACCGTTCAGAAGTTTACCGTATTTCGGTCCTACTGTACGAAGCTGCGGTTTAAAGCTGTAGGAAATGAAGGATTCGACATCATTTGCGAACTTCACTTCTTTGACATTCAGCTCATCTGCAATGATATCTGTATAGAACTGACCCATTTCTTTGTCAGCTTTGATATACATTGTACCAATCGGCTGACGGTTCTTGATATTTGCAGTATTTCTTGCTGCACGTCCAAGAACAACAATCTTGAGGAGTTCTTCCATATCGTCTTCCAACTCTTTATTGATCCATGCTTCTTCGACTTTCGGGAAGTCACAGAGATGAATACTCTCAATCGCGTCTTTATCAACGCTTCTTACAAGGTTCTGATAGATTTCTTCTGTCATGAACGGAATCATCGGAGCTGCTGCTTTGGAAATTGTTACCAGAGCAGTATACAGAGTCATGTAAGCATTGATCTTATCCTGCTCCATGCCCTTAGCCCAGAAACGTTCACGGCTTCTTCTTACATACCAGTTACTCATCTCATCTACAAACTCCTGAAGAGCTCTTGCACTTTCCGGAATCTTGTAGTTTGCAAGGCAGTCATCGACAGTCTTCACTACAGAATTCAGCTTGCTTAACAGCCATTTGTCCATAACAGGAAGATTGTCATAATCTAAAGTATATTTTGTCGGGTCGAAATTGTCAATATTTGCATAAAGAACAAAGAATGCGTAGGTATTCCACAGAGTACCCATGAACTTACGCTGTCCTTCCTGAACAGCTTTGCCGTGGAAGCGGTTCGGCAGCCATGGAGCACTGTTGATGTAGAAGTACCAGCGGATCGCGTCTGCACCATATTTTTCAAGTGCATCGAACGGATCAACTGCATTTCCTTTGGACTTACTCATCTTCTGGCCATTTTCATCCTGTACATGTCCGAGAACGATAACGTTCTTATATGGAGCCTGGTTGAACAGGATTGTGGACTCAGCAAGCAGGGAGTAGAACCATCCTCTCGTCTGGTCAACAGCCTCAGAGATAAAGTCTGCCGGGAACTGTTTTTCAAAAAGTTCTTTATTTTCAAATGGATAGTGATGCTGTGCAAAAGGCATTGCTCCTGAGTCAAACCAACAGTCAATAACCTCCGGTACACGATGCATGGTTCCACCGCATTCCGGGCATTTCAGTGTGATCTCATCGATGTATGGACGATGAAGTTCTACTGTCTTGGCTTTTTCGTCACCGCTCATCTCGAACAGTTCCTGACGGCTTCCGATGGAATGCATATGTCCACATTCACACTGCCAGATGTTCAGTGGTGTTCCCCAGTAACGGTTTCTGGAAATACCCCAGTCCTGAACGTTTTCCAGCCAGTCACCGAAACGTCCTTTACCAATGCTCTCCGGAATCCAGTTAATTGTATTGTTGTTGCGGATCAGGTCATCTTTAACTGCTGTCATCTTGATAAACCAGGATTCACGTGCATAGTAGATCAGTGGTGTATCACATCTCCAGCAGTGCGGATAATCATGCTCGAATTTCGGAGCATCGAAAAGTTTTCCTTCTTTATCCAGATCCTGAAGTACAAGCGGATCTGCTTTCTTGACAAAAACGCCCGCATATGGAGTTTCTGCTGTCATATCACCTTTACCGTCTACAAACTGTACGAACGGAAGGTCATAATCGCGTCCTACACGGCTGTCGTCTTCACCGAATGCAGGTGCGATATGAACGATACCGGTACCATCGCTCATAGTTACATAATTGTCTGCTGTAACAAAATGAGCTTTCTTTTTCTGTTTTGCTGCCGCTTCTCCTGCGCATGCGAAGAGTGGCTCATATTCTTTGTATTCCAGATCTTTTCCGACATATTTCTCAAGAACTTCGTATGCCGGTGTCTCTTCGGAACCAAGTTTGCCGAGAACTTTGTCAAGCAGAGCTTCTGCCATATAATAAGTATAGCCGTCTGCTGCTTTTACCTTGCAGTAAACTTCTGTCGGGTTTACGCAGAGTGCAACGTTGGATGGCAGTGTCCACGGTGTTGTGGTCCATGCCAGGAAGTATGCATCTTCTCCGACAACTTTAAAACGAACGATTGCGGAACGTTCTTTAACTGTTTTATATCCCTGGGAAACTTCCTGTGCAGAAAGCGGAGTACCACAACGCGGGCAGTAAGGAACGATCTTGAATCCTTTGTAAAGAAGTTTTTTATTCCAGATTTCTTTCAGAGCCCACCATTCAGACTCAATATAGTCATCATGGTAAGTAACGTATGGGTTCTCCATATCAGCCCAGAAACCAACGGTTGAGGAAAAGTCTTCCCACATTCCTTTGTATTTCCAGACACTCTCTTTACACTGCTGGATGAATGGCTCCATACCATATTCCTCAATCTGTTCTTTACCGTCCAGACCAAGTTTCTTCTCTACTTCCAGCTCTACCGGAAGTCCGTGGGTATCCCATCCTGCTTTACGAGGTACCATGTAGCCTTTCATAGTACGGTATCTCGGGATCATATCTTTGATAACACGGGTCAGTACATGACCGATATGCGGTTTGCCGTTTGCTGTCGGCGGTCCATCATAGAACATATAAGTAGGATCGTCTTTACGGTCCTCCATACTTTTTTCGAAGATATGGTTTTCTTTCCAGAATTTTTCTACCTGTTTTTCACGATCTACGAAATTCAGGTTCGTATCTACTTTCTGATACACAACAGATTCCTCCTTTAAATTCTTCAGAAAAATTTTCATCAATAGTCAAATGAAATAAAAAAAACTTCCGTCCTGTAAAAGGACGAAAGCAATTTCCACATTCGCACCACCTGTTACATTGTACGGGCTGGTAGTATAATCATATATGCCGATACATGTTCCCTTTAACGGCGGAAACACCGTCTCTCCTTACTTAAGATTTCAGGAAAGAAACTCCGGAGTGATCTTCCATCGAAATTACTCTCACCAGGCTTCCACCTTCTCCCGGCTCTCTGCAGATTTGGTTCCGATTTACTGTCTCCATCAAAGTTTTTACTTATATCTATTTGTGCTGTTTTATTATAAGGTTATATTTTTCCATATGTCAAGGTCTTTTTGCCAGAATCACAAGGTTTTATAGGGATTTTGCACCGTTTTAACCCTTGTATGAGAAAAATGATTACAGTATAATTGTAAAGAATGATATACTGTAAGAAAATATGTGCAGAAAGGTAATTACATGAATATAAAAAAGAAACAATTTTTCCGGCAGATTCTGACCGGTGTTCTCTGCTCTGCGGTTATCATCACACAGGCAGTCCCGGTCTTCGCCACAGACGAATACGGTGCTCCTCTGGTGACGGCAACTCCTACACCAGATCCGCACACTCCATATTATAAGCAGCCGGCAGACACAGATTCCATCAAGGACTGGACAAAAGGCCCTCAGATTGAAGGAGAATCTGCAATCCTTGTCGATATGTTTACCGGAGCTGTCCTTTATTCAAAAAATGCGGACAAGGCCCAGTATCCTGCCAGCATCACAAAGATCATGACCGCGCTTCTTGGATGTGAAAACCTGGATCCAAGCCAGAAATTTACCATGTCACAGTCCGCGGCTTATGGAATCTCTGATTCTAACAGTTCCAGTATTTATGCAGACACCGGAGAAGAATTCACCATTGAACAGGCATTAATGGCTATCATGCTTCAGTCCGCCAATGAAATGACACTGGCAGTTGCGGAACTTACCACCGGATCCACCAAGAAATTCGTAGAACAGATGAACCTTAAGGCACGCCAGCTTGGCTGCACCAACACTCATTTTAACAACCCGAACGGACTTCCGGATGAAATCCATTATACGACAGCTTCCGATATGGCCAAAATCGCGCGTGCCGCATGGTTTAACCCAACCTTCCGCAAATTTGCATCCACGCAGTATTATGAAATTCCTCCGACTAACAAGTTTGCAGAGACACGTTATCTTCTGAACCATCATAAGATGATGAAGAATCAGGCATATGCATATAACGGTGTCTTAGGAGGAAAGACCGGTTACACCGAAGCTGCCGGAAATACGCTTGTTACCTATGCAAAGAATGACAATACTTATCTGGTTTCGGTCGTCTTGCAGTCTGTGAACGGTGCTTACTCCGATACAAAGGCTCTTCTGGATTATGGTTTTAATAATTTTTCCAGAACTGCGGTAAAAGATCTTCCATCAAAAATAACAAGACATCTTCTTCCGGCTGAAAAATATATTTTAAAAGATTATAAAGACGATATGCTCTTTGAAACAAGACGCACCGCCAGCGTATCTCTCCCATCCGGAGTTGATAGCAATGCTCTGGAAAAAACTTACTCTATAACAAAAAATCCGGCAGGTCTCCCACTTCTGACCGTTACGTATACGTATAACGATCATGTAGTCGGCTCTGCCAGATATTATCAGACACGGCTTCTTTCAGACCAGCTTCTCTGACTGACGTTTCGCCTGTCTCTTCTTGCGGAGGGAATCCCTTTTTTCACGGATTTCTTCTGCATCTTTTTCTTCTATCCTCTTTAACTTCTTGATTGCATAATATGCATCCTCGTCCGTATGGCGGATTCGCACCTTTCCTTTGATATATCCATGCTTCTGACAAAGTGATACACTCTCATATGCACGAGAATTATTCATAAACCAGCGGATCCTACGCTTGGCCGGCATATGACATACCGGACAGCGGGTACTTGCAACCTCCCGGTCTTTCATTACCTTTTCTTTGTCTGCAAACTCACGTGACACATACTGATCATACGTGGGATATGAAATAAAAATCTCTTCTTTTTTATTCTTTGGATTCTGATAAACATCAATAGATGAATTCACACAGACTGCTGCAGGTTCCAGTGTTCTAAAAATATCCCCGGTATACCGGGCATCCGTTAATGCCCTGTGAAAATCCTGCGCCTTCGGGATTCCCATCTGGTCAATGGCAAATTCCAGGCTCCTTCGTCCGCCGGCCTCTTCATGACAGATTCCGTATATTTTCTGCACATCATAATATGTGACCGGTCCTGGAAGCAGCGAAAGCATTCCATAATACTTCATATTTCGCTGTAGTTCCATAACATCCTGATTTCCCCAGGTACAGAAAACATATTCCTCTCCGCACCACTTCAGAAATTCTCTGACCGCCTGCTGGAAAGGTACTCCATCAGCAAGATCCTTATAATCCACATGGATCACTTCATGTATGCTGTCATGAATCCAGTTATATACCTGTGGCTTCACAAGTCTCTGAAAAACATCCACAACTTCCCTCTGCTCATTCATTTTCACAGCACCGATCTCAATGATCTCAAAAGGCAGACGACTGTTGGAATATTTTTTTCCACCGGGACTCTGATTCCACTCCAGGTCAAAAACAATATAATTCATACAGTATTTCCTTCTTTTTATTTAAACAGTTACTTTGGATTTACTCTGTTGTCTAGTATAACAGACAGACTCTTTTCTTTCAACACAAGCAGAAAAAGACCGGTACAATTCTCTGCACCGGTCTTTCCTGCTTATAATATTATATTTTTACGGAAACAAATTTTCCCGCAAGAAACCTCTTTTAATGACAGTTAATTAAGGAATCCAAAGAACTGTTCGTAAGCAGTTCCATCCGCCTGCTGATTCTCAAAATCCTGCAGAAGGCTGTCCGTACTCTGGTCTTCCTGATCCTGTGAATCGTCCTGAGAATCCTCAGCCTGCGCATCATCTTTAGATGATGTATCCTTTGAATCGCTGGAATCTGCATCCGGATTCTCACCGAGTGTTACTGTAATTTTCTTCTCTTTATAAGAATCACCATCTGCAACTTCCAGAGTTACCTCTACTTCTTCACCTGGTTCATAGTACTCAAGACGGCTTACCAGTTCATCATTACTGCGAACTCTCTTACCATCAAATTCTGTGATGATAGATTTCTCTTTGATTCCGGCTTTGTCTGCTGCTCCGCCATCTGTTACTTCAGATACAAGAACACCTTCCGGAACTCCATAATACTGGGAAGCTTCATCACTTACAGACATACCTGTGATACCAAGTACACCATGGTTATCTACTTTATCTCTAGGTGTTTCATTCATCAGCTGCTCCAGAGTATCTGTTACATCTGAAATTGCAATCGCATAACCCATACCTTCAACTTCTGTGGAAGCAAGTTTTGCAGAGTTGATACCAACCACTTCTCCATCCATATTCAGAAGAGCACCGCCACTGTTACCAGGGTTAATTGCTGCATCTGTCTGAATCAGATTTGTTGCATCAGAATCTTCATCCTGCTCAATGCCCTGATCGTTCATTTTACGGTTCTTTGCACTGACAATACCGGTTGTTACGGACTGTCCGTAACCAAGTGCATTACCAATTGCAACAACCTGTTCACCGACTTTCAGATCATCAGAACTTCCAATCGTAGCTACCTCGATCTGATCCATCGTGTCATCAGAAATATCAGAGAGCGGTACGGAAACAACTGCAAGGTCTTTATCTTCATCATAGCCATTAACGGTTGCTGCATAGGTTTCCCCATCAATGCAGGTAACAGATACGGTATCTGCACCACTTACTACATGATAGTTGGTAGCGATCAGAAGATTGTCATCATTCTTTCCGACAATGATACCGGAACCGCTTCCTTCAACTTCCTGCTGTGTTGTATATCCCTGGCTTCCGCCAAATCCATAATATCCAAGATAGTTCTGTACATCCTGAACAGATTTTGTTGTAATAGATACAACAGATTTCATTCCTTCTGCTGCGATATCAGAGACATCCAGACTTCCTTTTGTCTTTGATTCAGAGTCATCTTTGCTTTTCTCTTTGTCATCTGATTTCTTATCAGAACTCTTCTTCTTTGATTTTGTCTGAAGAAGTGTTGTATTTTCTTTATTGGATGCAGCTTCTACTGTGCTACTGTTCCATCCGGTCAGTGTATTGATTCCTTCAAAGGAGCCTGCTGCAAGTCCGCCGGCAAGTACTGCACAAAGAGCAATACCTGCTGCTTTCTTTACTTTTTTTCTCATTCTTTCTTTTGGATCGTTGTCGTTGTTCATATTGTTATTCATATCATTGTTCATCATTACGTTGTTATTTTTATCGCTCATCAAAATCCCCTCCTTAGGATCATTACTGTTCACTTCATAAATCATTTCCCGTGAATAGCTATCTCTGTTTCTGTTTTCCTTTTATGCTTAAGAGTATAGGGATGATTTGTGTTTACTTTGTGGGAAAAATGTGATGAAATTGTTAATTCTGGAAACTTCATCTTCCGCCAAAAGCAACATTATCCAAAAAGAGCCACATCCGCTTTTACAGATGTGACTCTATATAATCAGAACACTCTTCTATTATGCATATAAGACTGCCTTTATGCAACCCCTTTTTCTTCCAGCCAGTCGAGAAGAACCAGTTTGCCCTGTTTCTTTCTTCTTGCCATATGGTTGAACTGAAGGATTGTTAATATTGAGAAAATGATCGTCAGTCCGATCAGAACGATTACAGCCTGACGGATGCTCTCTCCTCCGCATATCGTGCTACGGAATGCATTTACTGTATAAGTAAACGGCAGATAATAGTGAATCTTCGCCACAAAGGACGGTGAGATCTCAACCGGATAAGTTCCGGCAGATCCTGCAAGCTGAACAACCATGAAGATCAGCATCAGGAAACTTCCTACCTTACCAAATGTAATGTTGAAGAAGTACATAATAGATGTAAAGCATGCACCAGTCAGTGCTGCAAACAGGATTGTCTTCGTCATTTCTACCGGAGTAAATCCATCAAATACATGAAGCAGAAGAATCAGAAGTACGCCCTGAAGGATTGCTACCGGATAAAGTACAGAAGCTTTACTTGCCCACCATGCAAATCCGGATTTCAGTTTTCCTTTATGCTCTGTAAGCGGATACATCAGGCAGAATGCCAGGCATCCTACCCAGAGACCTACAGACATCATATAAGGTGCCATCGCGTGACCGTTGTTTTCTACTGTTGTGATCTTTGTTTCTTCATCTGTGATCGGTGTTGCAAACATGCTGATCGTATCATCAGATGCATTTGTTTCTTTTACTTCTTTTGCACCGTCATTCAGACTGGTTGCAAGTGTATCAGAACCATCTTCCAGTTTTGTGATACCATCGCCCAGTTCTTTGGAACCGTCATAAAGCTTGGAGGAACCATCCTGAATCTGTCCGGCTCCGTCTGCAAGCTGGTCAGCACCACTGTTAAGCTTACTGTTATTGGAAACCAGTTTCTGTGTTCCTGCATGAAGTGTCTGTGTACCGGATGCAAGCTGTTCGGCTCCATCTGAGAGTGTCTTTGCTCCATCTGCAAGCTGCTGTGTTCCACTTGTCAATGCTTTGTTATTGCCGGCAAGAGTAGCTACACCATCTGTATATGTTTTCAGTCCATTACTGAGAGTTGTCACACCAGATGCAAGTGTCTTTCCACCGACACTCAGCTGGCTGATACCGGATGTCACACTGCTTCCGGCTGCTTTCAGACTTGCAGCTCCTGTTGTCAGAGTTTCATCATTTGCTGTAAGAGTTTCAAAACCTGCGTTCAGAGCTTTCACACCGGCAGCTGCCTTCGGAAAATCTTTCGTTCCCGCTTCCAGAGTACCAAGTGCAGACGAAACACTTCCTGCTCCGGCATTCACTTTCTGTGCTCCGGCATAAAGCTGATCGACTGCTGCAGTTACGGTATTGATCGGATCAGAAGGTACTTCCGGGATAGAAGAAACTCCTGCTTCCATCTGTTTAGCTCCTGCACTCATCTGTGAAGCGCCATTGCTCATATCAGAAGATTTGGATTTTAATGTACCTGCACCGCTGTTCAATCCGGCTGCTGCCTGATTTAACTGAGAAGCTGTATCATTCAGAGTTGTCTGTGCGGATGACAGCTGTTCAGCAACTGCTCCTGCAACTGACTGTGCCTGACCGGTATAAGTATCAGCACTGATTCCATCGACACCAGATACACCTGCATCTGCCTGAGCAAGTGAACCAATCACTGCGCTGAGACTTTCGGCAGAAATCATGCCATTTTCATCAGCCTGACCCTGCAGTGCGCTTAATGCTGCTGCCGCATTTGCGATTGTTGCATTCGCTGCTGCCGTCTGTCCGTTTGCTGCCTCAACCTGTGCGTTTGCCGCACTGATCTGATTATTCGCATCCTGTGCACACTGCTGAACAATACCAGTCATACCATTAACTGCATCTGCAACAGGCTGTGCTGCGCTCTGCAGTCCGGCTGCTGCCTGAGAAATCCCTGCACTGGCTGCGTTGATCGTATCAGCTGCTGTGCTCATCCCTGCAGCTGCCTGATTCATACCATCCGCTGCGCTTGACATTCCTTTGCCTGCGTTTTCCATCCCGGCTTTTGCTGTATTCAGACCTGCTGCAAGCTGTTTAATGCTGTCCGCAGTGGTGCTGTCTGACAATGTTTTTAACTGAGAAGCAAGCTGTCCCAGTCCACTTTCCAGCTGCTGTGTTCCACTTGTAAGAGAACTGTTTCCGTCAGAAACTGCTGCATTCAACTGTGAGATTCCTGTAGAAACCTGATCCAGATTTTCCAGTGCGGATAACTGTTTCGCCCCTGCTGCAAGCTGTTCTGCTCCCGCAACATACTGTGTCACACCATCTGCAAGTGTATTTGCTCCGCTGACATACTGTGTAGTACCGCTCTTTAATGTATCAAGTCCTGTCTCCAGACTCTGCGCTCCGGATGCCAGACTGCTGACTCCGGATGTGATCTGTGCGGAATTAGCATTCAGTGTTGCAACTCCGTCAGTATAGCTCTTTACTCCATCATTTAAGGTATTTACTCCGCTTGTCAGTGTCGGCACTTTTTCAGTCAGTGTGCCAACACCTTCATCAAGCTGCGCTGCACCACTGTCTACCTGTGATACACCATCTGTGTATTCTTTCAGTCCTTCTGTCAGAGTCTCAGCACCGCTTTTGAAAGTCAGCGTGCTGTCTGCAAGTTTTTTCAGATTGGTTGTAATGGTTTTATTTCCATCAGAGGCTGTTGTCAGACCATCTTTGATTTGTGTTGAGCCGTCCGCAGCTTCCTGCATGCCGTCTCCAACTGTACCAATCTGATCAAATACTGTCTGTGTGTAGGTTTCTGTTACTTTGGAGGCAACCGCCTCACGAATCTTTGACAGCGCTGTTTCGCTCATTTTGGAAGCAATGTAGTTTGTTCCAGGGTTTGTTTCATATTTCAGTTCCATTTTCTTCGGATTGTCATCCATCAGTGTAGAAGCATCAGAAGAAAAATCTTCCGGAATCGTGATTACCATATAATAGGTTCCATTTTTCAGTCCCTGTTCTGCCTCGTCGCTGTCTACAAAATGGAAATCCAGTGAATCGTTGTCTTTCAGTTCATCCACCATATCTGAACCGACGCTTAACGTCTTTCCATTATATTCTACTGATTTGTCATTGTTGACTACTGCTACCGGGAGTTTATCGAGATTTCCATATGGGTCCCACATGGATTTCAGGAACAGTCCCGCATAGATCACCGGAATAACAATGATCGCCATCACGACAATGATCAGAATCTTATTATTCCATAAGCTTTTCCACTCATTTTTGATCATAATTGTGCCCCTTTCTTTCTAGTAAAAGTCTTTAGCTCTATTAATCAACATCATGTTGCTTTTCTTTGCAATCCGTATTATACTAAACACAGGAAACAGTTACAACCGACAAACATTTTGTTTTTTGTATATTAATGAACATTTTTACAAATTATGTCTATTAGATGTCAAAAATTGACATTTTACATAAAACCTGTTTGTTTTTGGTAAAAAGATTGGGGGATTTTTACATGGCAGAAAAAATGGACCGACGTGTCCGCAAAACGAAAGCACAGCTCCGGGAAGGACTTGCCCGGCTCATGCAGAAGAAAAGTATCAAGGAAATTTCCGTAAAAGAACTGGTAGATGAGGTCGATATCAATCGTTCTACCTTTTATCTGCACTATACAGACATTTATCAGATGCTGCACAAAATTGAAGAAGAAGCAATGCAGAATATTACGGAAGTTATGCAGAACCACCCGATTGACCCAGGTAACCCGGATTCCGTACTGCCATTTATTGTCCAGTTCTTTTCCATCATGGATAAAGACCGTGATTTGTGCCTGGCGCTTCTTGGACCACACGGTGATATGGCATTTGTAGAACAGATTGAAAACCTTCTGGCAGAAACTTTTCTGAAACAACTTCCGGACAGATTTCCAAAGAATGATCCGGATATCAAATATCCATATGCCTTTATTCTTAACGGATGTGTTGGACTGATCCGTACCTGGCTGTCTTCGCCACAGAGTGAGTCTCCTGAACAGGTGGCGCGACTGACTTATCATCTGATTGAAAATACCATACAGGGTTATCTGAATATGAAAAAATAATTATAACAGAAAAGAACCCTGCGGATTCTTACAGAAATTTTAAACTCATCTCTGTCCGAAGCTGCAAGGTTCTTTTTATGTAATCTTAATTATGCCATGCCAGACGTTTTACATCTGCATGTACATCACCTGTCATCCAGTCTACATCATTGGTGATCCAGTCCATGATTCCCAGCTGACGCATTTCCCATTCAACGGTCTGCTCTCTGGATTCAACAGTCTCTTCTACTTCCATTGTAGTATCGATCTCATCGTATCCAAAAATATAGCCACCGGCACACCAGATGCTGAAATTACTGTCCGGACCCGGATCTACAGTGTCACCTCTCTGTGCGATCAGTCCGTCATGGCGTCTCTTGTATTCCTCTTCACAGCCTGCTTTCAGTTTTGTCATAAACATTCTGTGACGGATCAATTCTTTATTTTCTCTTACAATACCAAAGTTATGATACATCAGTCTCATATCTTCACCCGGTGTGGAAATCCAGTCAAATGTGTCATCGATCTTCGCAGTGATTGCATCTTTTACGCTCACTTCTTCAGCGCTTAATTTTGCTCCATCTTCATTTTCATAATAGCCAAAGATCAGGTCTTCTGCATTCCAGATACTGAAATTTTTTACTTTATTTCGATCAAGAAATGTGGTCAGATCCGGCCAGATTTCTCCAAGTTTTTTACGATAGTCGTTCATTTTGCCTGATTTTACTTTCATTGCAAATGCATGTCTTTCCATTATAAAAGGCCTCCTGTCATATGTGTTTGCACCAGGCTTTCCACCTGGATTTATAAAATCAAATTTTCTGATACTGATTTTACCACATCCGCATTCGTAATACAATTTGATTTACAGTAAAATATTACCTGTGAAATCTTTTTGAAAATTCTTTTATTCATGAAACAGAATCTGTGAAAAATACCGCACCATTCCGTCATCTGTCCAGCAGAGCATCCCGGCTGCATCTGCCATTTTCTGCGCATCTACACAATATGCAGACATACAGGAATTATGCTTGTACGGTCCGGCACTCATGATCAGGATATCTGTTTTGCCCTCTGCTTTCATCTTCTCTGCAAGTTCTTCAGTCATTTTGTTCTGCAGTAACTTGTCCTTCTTGTACTGTGCAGAATCATGCATGTCTTCCTGCATGGTCTGCAGCACCAGCGTCTTTTCATACTGTAGTGCACGTTGTTTCATCTCTTCTGCTGTTCCGCTCTCCGGAGGACAGGCCGGATTTACATTATAGCAGCCACACAGGTTTTCTTCACAGAATGTCCGATATTCCGGCACAAAAACAAGCTCTTTTGTATCCATAACAGCAGCTCCCGAAAATCCCAGGAAAATTGCCTCTTTCACCAGATTCATATTAAACTCTCCCTTCTGTTGTTATTCATAGTCTTCTATTATACACATCAAATAATTTCCTTCTATTATAATGCCACAAAGTGAATTTTGTTGCAATCTTTCAAAGACATGTTATGATTAGCATAAAATACAATTTTACCAGAAAGGACTGCCCATGTACCGTATTTTCATCGTAGAAGATGATGAGATCATCTCCAACCTTCTGAAAAAGAATCTCTGTTCCTGGGGATATGATGTCTCCTGCGCAGAAGATTTTTCCAATATCATACAGGAATTTGCTCACAGAGATCCGCAGCTTGTCCTGCTGGATCTGAAACTGCCTTTTTATAACGGTTTTCACTGGTGTGAGGAGATTCGTCGGATTTCCCAGGTACCGATTATCTTTATTTCCTCTGCATCTGACAATATGAATATGGTCATGGCAATGAGCCGTGGTGCAGACGATTTTATTGCAAAACCATTTGATCTGGATGTGCTGACTGCCAAGATTCAGGCAATCCTGCGCCGTACCTATTCCTTCGGAACTCCGGGAAATGTCCTTGAACATAAGGGTGCTGTCCTGAATCCTTCCCGCTGTACCCTGACCTGGAACGGTCATGATATTGACCTTACGAAAAACGAACTCCGCATTCTGGAGATACTTCTGGAACATGCCGGAAAATCAGTCTCCAGAGATGCCATTATGACAAAGCTCTGGGAAAGTGACAGCTTTGTTGACGACAATACCCTGACCGTAAATATCACCCGTCTGCGCAAAAAACTGGAAGGGGAAGGGCTGAAAGACTTTATCATCACCAAAAAAGGACTTGGATACATGGTATAATGTGCAACTTAAAAGCACTCACCCTATGAAGGATTACTTTATGAAATTATTTCTGGATTATCTGAACAAAATAAAACTACAAATCTTACTGATGCTTTTTCCGACGATACTTACAGGAATGATCTTCCTTCTGTACCAACTTCCACTGGAACCCATTCTGTACATTGCGGTCCTCTGGATTCTGACCGGGCTTGGTACGTGTGCTTTCGGCTTTCATAACTACCAGAAGAACATTCATAATCTTCAGATTATCTCTGCAGCACCGGATATTAATCTATCCCGTATGGATGCTCCTTCCAACGAAGCCGATGCTCTTCAGCAGGAGATCATGCACAGCCTGAACCGAATGCGAATAGATGCTGAAACTGCTAACCAGAAGACACTGGAAGAAATGACTGATTATTACACGATGTGGGCTCACCAGATCAAGACACCAATTTTTGCTCTGCGTCTGCTCCTTCAGGAAAATCCGACAGTGAATAAAGAAGCTCTCACTGAACTTTTTAAGATTGAACAGTATGTAGAAATGGTTCTGGGTTATCTACGCACAGAAGATATGTCCTCGGATCTGAAACTTTCACGCTGTGCCCTTGATTCGATCATCCGTGAACAGATACATAAATATGCCGGAATCTTTATTTCAAAAAAACTGTCTCTGACTTATGAAGGAATTTCAGAGAATGTCCTGACCGATGAAAAATGGCTTGGTTTTGTAATTGGACAAATTTTGTCAAACGCACTCAAATACACCCGTACCGGCGGGATTCGTATTTCTTTGAAAGATGTCCCCGGTAACTCACAAAATACAGAGGATATTTCAAACATGATAAGCCCATCTCCCGTTACACTTATAATCGAAGATACCGGCATCGGTATCCGCAAGGAAGATCTTCCACGTATCTTCGAAAAAGGCTACACCGGAGTCAACGGGCGTGAAAACAACCGTGCAACCGGTATCGGTCTGTATCTCAGCAAGAAAATCATGAAACGTCTCGGTCATCGCATCTATGTAACTTCCGAAGAAGGCAAAGGAACAAAAGTATTCCTGGAATTTTCCCAGAATGTCCTGACCATGTATTAATTAGAATATCCTAGGAGTTTATGCCTCCATTCGAAACGACCTTACAGAAATGTAAGGTTTTTTCGTATATTGTAACCTGCTTCGATGGCAGAAGCCGGGAAAGATTTCTATACTTACCTTATCAATAAAAAAGAAAGGAGCCCCGGTTATGGCTTTACTAGAAGTAACTAATATCAAAAAAATATACAGCACCCGTTTCGGAGGAAACAAAGTGCAGGCACTCTCCAATGTCTCTTTTTCTATAGAAAAAGGGGAATTTGTTGCAATCATGGGAGAATCCGGTTCCGGAAAGACTACCCTCCTCAACATACTGGCATCTCTCGACCGCCCGACTTCCGGAGAAGTTCTCCTCGAAGGAAAAAATATCGTACATCTTACAGAAAAAGAAATCTCGGCTTTCCGAAGAAAAAACCTTGGCTTTGTTTTTCAGGATTTTAATCTGCTGGATACCTTCTCTTTAAGAGATAATATTTATCTTCCACTCGTCCTTGCCGGCGAAGATTACCGAGAAATGGAACAGAAGATCCGCCCGATTGCACAGGCACTGTGTATCACAGAACTTCTGGATAAATATCCTTATGAAGTTTCCGGTGGACAGAAACAGCGTGCAGCGGTTGCCAGAGCTCTGATCACAGACCCGAAGCTGATTCTTGCTGATGAGCCCACAGGAGCCCTCGATTCAAAAGCAGCATCTGCACTGCTTTCCATGTTTGGCGAGATCAATGACGAAGGACAGACGATTCTGATGGTCACACACAGTGCACAGGCTGCCAGCCATGCATCCAGAGTCCTTTTTATTAAAGATGGAGAAGTTTTTCATCAGATTTATAAGGGCAGTAAATCCCGCCAGGAAATGTATCAGATGATTGCCGATACGCTTACCATACTGACGACAGGCGGTGAATATCATGCGTAAAGGAATCTTCTCAAAACTGGCAGTTCAGAACATCCGCAACAATAAAAGCACCTACATTCCTTACATGATCACCTGTATCTTCTGCATCGCCATGATCTATATGATGGAATTTTTACGCGACTGTCCAACTCTGGATCAGGCTGTTCGCCATGCCGCAGAAGTACGAATGATTCTCTCTACAGGAGAAGTTGTTGTTGTGATCTTCTGTGTGATCTTTCTGATCTACAGTAACAGTTTCCTGATGAAAAGAAGGCAGAAAGAAATCGGCCTTTACAATATTCTTGGACTGGAAAGAAATCATATCGGCATTGTACTGTTACTGGAAACGATTTTTACAACGATCCTTTCCCTCACTGGTGGAATCGCAATCGGAATCCTTGCCAGTAAACTGTCACTTCTCCTTCTTCTGAGACTGCTGCATATTCCGGCAGTACTTGGATTTTATATTTCCACAAAGGGGATTATTACTTGTCTTCTGATGTTCGGTGCCATTTTCCTGTTGATCCTTCTTCTGAATCTCAGAAGGATTCATTTAAGCCGTCCGGTAGAATTACTTCGTGGCAACAACACGGGAGAAAGAGAGCCGAAAGCAAAATGGCTTATGGCACTGCTTGGTTTTATCTGTCTTGGTATCGGTTATTACCTTGCCATCACAACAGAATCACCAATTAAAGCAATCTCAATCTTCCTGCTTGCCGTAATCCTTGTTATGACAGGAACCTATCTGCTTTTTACTGCAGGCAGTATTGTAATTCTGAAGTTTCTTCGCCGCAGAAAAAGCTTTTACTACAAGACTGGAAATTTTATCAGTATTTCCGGTATGCTTTACCGTATGAAGCAGAACGCTGTCGGGCTGGCCAGTATCTGTATCTTAAGTACCGGAGTTTTGCTCATGATTTCCATGACTGTCTCTATCTATTTTGGTATGAATGATATCATGGTAAACCGTTACCCATACGATACCGATATTTCCATTACCGGTGTCAGTGAAAAGGAATGTCAGACTGCTATCGAAACATTCGAAAAAGCAATTTCTGATAACAAGGTTCCTGTAGACAAAAAAGCCGAAGAAATTTATCTCACAATCATCAGTCGTATAGATCACGGGCAGATTCAGATTGCTGAGCCAGGTACTTTAACGGAGTCTGGTTCTGTACTAACTCTTTCTCTTCTTCGTCAATCCGAATATAAGAAACTTACCGGTACAGATCCGGTATTACAGGATGGAGAGATTCTTGCATGGGCTTCAAAGATGACTGAAAAATCGGACTCTCTCACAGTCAATGATTCTGTTTTCTCTGTAAAAAAATGGCTGGAGAATTCTCCTCTGACCTGCGGTCGCGATATCGTCTATAGAAATGCAGTATTTGTTGTCACTGATTCTGATTTTGAAAAGTTTGATAAAATGCGAACAGAAATGTATAAGAATACCTCAGCTACCCCTGCTGGACAGGATCTGACCGTTCATCTTGGTCTGAATATCACCGGCTCCGATGAAACAAAAATTGCCTATGGTACACCGGTACTGGATGCAATAAAAGCTCTGCAAGATAATGGACAGCTGTCGGATAACTCCTGGATCACTTCCGGAATCCGTGCACAGGAATATGATTCCTACTACGCAGATAACGGTTCCCTTCTGTTCATCGGAATTTTCCTCGGATCACTTTTCCTTCTCGGTACAGCGATGATCATCTACTACAAACAGATCTCGGAAGGATACGAAGACCAGAATCGTTTTGAGATCATGCAGAAAGTAGGACTGAGCCATCGCGAAGTCAAAAGCTCAATCCGACGTCAGATCCTGATGGTATTTTTCCTTCCGCTTCTCATGGCAATGCTTCATATTTCCATGGCATTTCCACTGATCCGCCGGATGCTCCTGCTGTTCGGCATGACAAATACCAGATTGTTCATCGGCTGTACCGCCGGTACGGTGCTGATCTTTGCACTGGTATATGGCCTGATCTATCTTATGACCGCAAAATCGTATTATCATATCGTAGAACGAAGATAACAACATATAAAGTAAGCCCCTCACTTGCAGAATCTCATCTGTAAATGAAGGGCTTATATCATTTCATAATTAATCTAATTTCAAGATCAGATATTCAGAAGGTCGCTGAATACTTTCAATGCTCCGTCTGTCTCGTGTGCAAGAACACGTTTTGCAAGGACTTTACCAAGCTGAACGCCTTCCTGGTCAAAGCTGTTTACATTCCACAGGAATCCCTGGAACATAACTTTGTTTTCGAAGTGTGCAAGGAGTGCGCCAAGGCTTGCCGGATTTACCTGCTCGCCGATGATGATGCTGGACGGACGTCCGCCTTCGAAGTTCTTATTGCGATTGTCATCTGCTTTACCGCATGCAAATGCAACGATCTGAGCTGCTACGTTTGCACAGAGTTTCTGCTGGCTTGTGCTGTCCTGGATCACTACATCTGTACCCATCTGGTTGTTCTTAAATCCGATAAACTGAAGCGGTACGATGTCTGTTCCCTGATGCAGGAGCTGATAGAAGGAATGCTGTCCATTTGTTCCTGGCTCTCCGAAGATAACCGGTCCTGTCACATAATCTACAGGCTCACCGAAACGGTTTACAGATTTTCCGTTGGATTCCATATCAAGCTGCTGTAAATGTGCCGGGAAACGGCTCAGTGCCTGTGAATATGGAAGAACAGCTGTGCTTGGATATCCGAGGATATTTCTTTCATATACACCGATCAGTGCATCCAGCATAGCCGGGTTCTGCATAACATCTTCGTTTTTAGCAAGTTTATCTTCTTCTGCTGCACCTTCAAGGAATTCTGCAAATACTTCCGGTCCGAATGCCAGAGATAACACAGCACCACCAACTGCAGATGTAGAAGAATAACGTCCGCCGATATAGTCATCCATGAAGAATGCTGCGAGGTAGTCATCGCTCTTTGCAAGAGGAGATGTCTCACTTGTAACTGCGATCATATGTTTGGAAGCATCCAGACCTGCATTCTTCAGAGCATCTTTAACAAAAGATTCGTTTGTCAGTGTTTCAAGGGTTGTACCTGATTTGGAAACCAGTACAAAAATGGAATGTGCAACATCGATAGAATTCAGAACTGCTGCCGCATCATCCGGATCTACGTTGCTGATGAATTTTGCTTCCATTTTGAATTTGTCGTTTTTCTTTGCCCAGTTTTCAAGTGCAAGATACATTGCACGAGGACCAAGGTCACTTCCGCCGATACCGATCTGAACAACAGTTGTGAATTTTTCTCCTGCTGCGTTTGTAATCTCACCTGCATGTACTTTATTGGCAAAGTCAGCGATCTTCTGCTGCTGTTCTACATAGAAAGCACGTTTGTCAACACCGTCAGCTGTGACAGTATCACCAAGCTGTCCACGTGTCAGCTGATGAAGAACAAGACGTTTCTCACCTGTATTGATCATTTCGCCATTGTAAAGAGCTGCGTATTTTTCAGTAAGCTGTGCTTCTTTTGCCAGTTTTTTAAGACCTTCCAGCACTTCATCATCTACCTGCTTTGCAGCATAGTTATATGCAAGACCAGCAGCCATCGGTACACTGTAGTTCTTTACACGTTCTGCACCATTTTCTCCGGTCATGGCTTCTACAAGGTTTACTTTTTTTACATTGGAAAGTTCTTTGAATGATTCAAGAGTATCCAGGTTGTTCCAGGTAATCATAATAAGATTCCTCCTTAAAATTAAATGTTCCCGCTGTTTCAGGATTCGTTTCAATCCCTTTGATTATAATATCAAACGAATGTAAATTCAAGTCTGCAAAGAAGGATATCTTACTCTACTCCAACACAATATCCATCTCATTCCAGGCTTCGCCGCCCCACACAGAATCGCCGATTCCATGGTCTTTAAAGCCAAATTTCTTATACATCTCAACCTTATCCGGGAGGCAGGTCAGGATCAGCTTCTTTCTTCCCTTAACCTGTTCTCTTTCCTTATATTGTTCCATCAGTTCTCTTGCCAGTCCCTGGTGTTGGTGCTCCGGCAGCACATCCAGTCCAAGGAGCATAATATTTGTACCAGCCGGATCATGCTGGTCAGCATCCGTAAAAAAGTCATCCGTCAGATGTTCCCGATTCGTTGCCAGACCATTCAGAAAAGCTGCCATCTTTCCGGTTTTGCGGTCTACTGCCACCAGAAAAAGATCCGGTGCATTTTCGATTCGTGGTGCCATGTGCTCATATGTACAAGCCTCATTTGGGGGAAAACAGATTGCCTCAATTCTCACGGCCTGTTCGATCTCATCCCGCCTGATATCGCGGAATTCATATTTCTCGTGTAATGCTTTGTTACTTTGTCCCATAATTCTCTCGTTATTGTTTACATAATAAGCAATAACCTTCTTCTCCTTCTCATACCGATCAAGTATGTATTTTTTCTTTACATATAACAAAAAAAAGTATAACATAAAGATATTACAATTTATATAAAGGTGGGCAAATTCATGGACTATACTATTAATACAAAATGCGTGCAGGCAGGCTACACACCAGGAAACGGCGAACCACGTCAGATTCCGATCATTCAGTCAACCACTTACAAATATGATACCAGCGAAGACATGGGCAAGCTCTTTGACCTTGAAGCTGAAGGATATTTCTATTCAAGATTACAGAATCCTACCAACGACTATGTTGCAGCCAAGATCACAGCTCTCGAAGGCGGTACCTCTGGTATGCTGACTTCTTCCGGACAGGCAGCAAACTTCTTCGCTGTCTTCAATATCTGCGAAGCCGGCAGCCATATCGTTTCCTCCTCTTCCATCTATGGAGGAACCTACAACCTTCTTGCAGTTACAATGAAAAAAATGGGCGTAGACGTTACCTTCGTTGACCCGGACTGCACAGAAGAAGAATTAAACGCAGCTTTCAAAGAAAATACCAGAGCTGTTTTCGGTGAATCTATCGCCAATCCGGCACTTACCGTTCTTGATATCGAGAAATTTGCAAAAGCAGCGCACGCACATGGTGTGCCGCTCATCGTAGATAACACCTTCCCAACACCGGTCAACTTACGTCCGATCGAATGGGGCGCAGATATCGTTACACATTCCACAACCAAATATATGGATGGACACGGAGCAGCGCTCGGCGGTGCGATCATCGATGGCGGCAAATTTGACTGGATGGCACATGCAGACAAATTCCCGGGACTCTGCACACCGGATGATTCTTATCACGGAGTTACCTATGCTGAAAAATTTGGAAAAGAAGGCGCTTTCATCACCAAATGTACTTCTCAGCTGATGAGAGACCTCGGCTGCGCTCAGTCTCCACAAAGTGCATTTATTCTGAACCTTGGACTGGAATCACTTCATGTACGTATGCCAAGACATGTTGAAAACGGCCAGGCAGTTGCAGAATTCCTTGAGAAACACGACAAAGTAGAATTCGTAAACTATCCGACACTTCCATCCAACAAATACTATGAAACTGCAAAGAAATATCTGCCAAACGGTGGATGCGGTGTTGTTTCCTTTGAATTAAAGGGTGGACGTGCTGCTGCCGAAAAATTCATGAAAAATCTGAAACTTGCAGCAATTGAAACACATGTAGCAGATGCAAGAACCTGCTGCCTCAACCCGGCAACCTCCACACACCGCCAGATGAATGACGAGCAGCTCGCTGCTGCCGGAATTCCAGCCGGACTGATCCGTATCTCCTGCGGCCTTGAAGATAAAAACGACCTGATCGCAGATATCGCTCAGGCACTGGACGCAATTTAATCGAATTAAGTATATCTCAAAAAAGGAAGAACTCGACTCCGTTCTTCCTTTTTTGTGCTTTATTTTGTGGATTTTTCATATAAAAAAAGCCCCTACAATGCCTTTCGACACCATAGGAGCTTTCTCTGTAATTTTTCTTTATTCTATTCTGCCTTCAGATAAATCTGGAATGCATCATAATTTTGCTCTGGTAATGGAAGCAGGATTCCGGCATGCATCAACGCCGCGCCGGAGAAGTTTCCAGCGTCTTCTCCATCCAGCTGCATCTGATAAACCTTTTTCGGATCCAGCCCTTTCCATTTCACGATCTCAGATGCTGCATTTGCATACATATCTGTATAAACGACAGACATGCAGGCCTCACTGCCATCCTGTGCCGCATATTCCCATACAGTATAGTCTCTGTTTTCAAATGGTGAAGTCAGTCTGTAATAATCTCCGAACTGGAACAGTCTTCCATGTTCTTTGAAGAACGCAATCTGTTCTCCCGCCATCTTCTTTTCTTCATCAGTCATCTTACTGAGATCCAGTTCATATCCAAATGTTCCCTGCATTGCACAGATTCCTCTTGTCTTGAATGGTGTCACGCGATGATTCTGATGATTCGGGCAAACCGATACGTGTGCGGAAACAGAAGACATCGGATAGCCAAAGGAAGTACCGTACTGAATACGCAGTCTTTCAATCGCATCCGTATTATCGCTACACCAGATCTGCGGACAGTAATACAACATACCTGCATCAAACCGTCCACCGCCGCCACTGCATCCTTCCAGCAGAAGTTCCGGGAATCTCTGAGTCACAGCTTCCAGTACTTTATAAAGGCCAAGCACATAACGATGTCTCAGTTCCCCCTGACGGTCACGTGGAAGCTTCGCACTGTAAGCAGCCATAAGTGAACGGTTCATATCCCATTTGATATACTGGATATCCGCTTTCTCTACAATATCACAGATCCGCTCTGTCAGATAATCTGTCACATCTTCTCTGGACATATCCAATACCAGCTGGGAACGACTTCTGATCGGCTGTCTTCCCGGTATGACCAGTGCCCAGTCCGGATGTGCCCGATACAGATCACTGTCCTCAGAGATCATCTCCGGCTCAAACCAAAGCCCGAAAGAAAGTCCCATATCATGTACTTCTTTCACCAGCTCAGAAAGGGTTCCGCACAGCTTTTTCTCATTTACAAACCAGTCGCCAAGACCGGAGAAATCATCATCCCTTTTTCCAAACCATCCATCATCCAGTACCAGCATATCCAGATTCAGTTCTGCCGCTTCTTTTGCAATTGCAATCAGATTGTCTTTGTTAAAATCAAAATAGGTTGCTTCCCAGTTATTTACCAGAATCGGGCGCACTCTGTCTTTCCAGCAGCTGCGGATCAGATTCGACACGATTGCCTGATGCAGAGTCTGGGACAACTTTGAAAATCCATCTGCACTGTATGTCAGACATACCTCAGGTGTGCTGAAGCTTTCACCCTTTTTTAGTTTCCAGGAAAAATCATAGTCATCAATTCCAATGACCAGTCTTGTCTGATTAAACTGATCTACTTCTGCCTGTGCATGAAAACCGCCACTGTACAGAAAAGATGCACTGTAGCACTCACCAGTACTCTCTGTAGTGTCTTTATCCGCAAGAATCACAAAAGGATTATGCTGGTGGCTGGAAGTTCCACGGGTACTGCGAAGCTCCGTGATGCCGTGTGGCAGACTGTTTCTTTCCATCTGACGCTCACCGGCATGTTTTCCATAAAAATGAATCAGATCATATTTTCCCATTCCAAGATCCAGACACGCACTCATAATTCTGGAAATCTGGATATCACCCTCTGTACGGTTTTCGACTACTGCTGCTCTTGTAATGATATCCAGCTCTTCAAAGACTCCATAAAGAAGATGTACATAGACTTCTTCAACAGCATCTTTCAGAACGATCTCCAGTGTCTCTCCTTCTGATTTCTCAGAAGAAAAGAATGCCGGAAGCCCCGGAATGTTATATTTTCCTTCTCTTACCTGATAGCTGTCAAAGAAAAACATCCCGTCCTGTACACCGCTTCCAAGGTCTGCTTTCAGACAGTCTACACGATAATCTCCGTCGCCATATACCGGAAACTCCTGCGGAAGAAAATCCAGAGAATATACACGCTCTCTGTCAGTTCCCGGGATATTTCCGCTGAATCCACGGTCTGCCATACGAATCAGATAGGAACAGTCCGTATCATCCGTACGGTTTCCGTAATAAGTGTGAATAAGCATATTCTGCTCGTCCACTTTCATCTGATAAGTACTGTTTTTTGTATGAAGAGTAAAAATCTGATTCTTTATATTGATAGCCATTGTCGTTTTCCCTTTCTGTCTTTTTTAAGAATTATTTTACTGCTCCGTTTACAACACCATTGATAATCTGTTTCTGGCAGATGATATAAAAGATTAAAATTGGAAGTAATGCCAGAAGATAAGATGCAAATGCCAGGTTATAATTCGTTCCGAACTGTGTCTGGAAATTCAGCTGTGCCAGCGGCAGTGTGTTCTGATCTGTACCGGACATGATGACCAGTGGAGTCATAACGTCATTCCAGGTACTCATTGCTGTGAGAACTGCTACTGTTGCATGCATCGGTTTCATATTTGGAAAAATAATCTTCCAGTAAGTCTGCCATACTCCGGCTCCATCCACACAGGCAGCCTCTTCCAGTGCCATCGGGATATTATTCAGATATCCTGAATAAAGCAGTACATTCATCGGCATAAAAAACACAACATACAATACAATAACACCAAAGCGGTTTGCGATTCCCAGCTGTGCAGTTTCTTTTACCAGCGGCATCATAAGAACCGCAAACGGTACAAACATACCACTTACAATGTAATAGTAAGAAATCTTAAATATCTTACGCTGCTTCATCTTTCTTCCGATCAGATAACCGGCAAGTGAATGTATTAATATACATAATACCACAGTTACCCCGGTAATAAGAAGACTGTTTCCAAGAGAATGCCAGAAATCAGTTACACGCATTGCCTCTGCAAAGTTTTCAAAACTCCATTTCTGTGGGAATGCCAGTGCACCAGCTACATCATTTGTCATTTCCGATGGCTTCTTAAATGCAATGATCACTGTCATATACAGTGGAAATAAAACCGTCAGGCAGCCAAGTGCCAGTAAAATATTAATAATCCTGTTTGTAGTCTTACCACGAACAGCGCTTTCTTTTTTCTTTGTTCTGCTCATTATAACTGCTCCTCCTTACTTCCCAGGAATTTCATCTGAAACAGTGATATCGCAACGATCACAATAAAGAATACAAATGCATTCGCACTCTGGAAACCAAACTGTCCTCCACTCATACCATTGTTATAGATCAGATAAGAAATGGACTCTGTGCTCTGTGACGGGCCACCTTTTGTCAAAGACATGATCTGGTCAAATACCATCAGCGCATTTTTCATACAAAGGACAAGGTTAATTGTTACAAATGGCATGATCAATGGAAGTGTAATGCTCTTAAATTTTTTCCATCCGGATGCTCCATCCAGCATACATGCCTCATAAACTTCTTCCGGTACTGTCTGCAGACCGGAAATATAAATGATCGTATTCATCGCTATTCCCTGCCATGCTCCGACGATCACAATTGCGATCCATGCCCATTTTGTACTTCCAAGGAGACTTGTTTTCAGGAAATCAATTCCTGTTACTTCTCCGATTGTCGGCAGAATATATGTAAAAATGAAACTGAAGATATAACCGACAACCAGACCTCCCAGAATATTTGGTACAAAATAGATTCCTCTGAGTGCATTTTTTCCACGGATCTTGCTGTTCAGTCCCAGTGCCAGGATCAGGCTGAGAAGATTGACCACAATTGTCATAACCAACGCATATTTAAATGTAAACAGATATGAGTGACCCACACGGGAATCCTGGAAAATTTCTGCAAAGTTCCGCAGTCCTACAAAATCATAACTTCCATATCCGCGGAAGTTTGTAAGTCCGTAATAAAAACCTTTGATCAGCGGTAATGTATTAAAGCAGAAGAAAAGAACCAGAATCGGTGCCAGCAGGCCAAGAAATATCTTTTCATTTTTGCTCCACGCACCATGTTTTTTATTCATGATCATTACCCTCCTCATATGCTTTTACTTTTGCCACGACATCTCTGTTGTAGCGAATCCATTCTTTGTCAAATCGTTTCATAAATGTATCTGTCGCATCAGCACTGTCATCCATCAGATATGTCTGGATCATTGCATCTACTGACATTTCGCTCGGGTAATGATGGTCCTGATAATCCGCTACAATACCGTTTTCGATATAATCACGCATTTCTTCCAGCTCCGGAGTAATCTCAAAATCACCTTTTTTACATGGAACAGCGCTCTGTGCATTCAGATATTTTTTGACATTTTCATCTTCGAGCATATAACTGAGCACTTCATAAGCTGCCTCTTTATTTTTACAATCTTTCATCACGCAGAACATCAGATCATTTCCGGAATTCAGCACATTTTTATCTGCATCTTCATTTGCCGGAAATACAAAAGAACCAATATTCATATCCGGATTTACAGATTTGATCTGAGAGATCGCATAGCTTCCAATTGTAAACATCGCAGATGCTCCTCTTGCGAATGCAGTGCAGGCATCGTTATATCCCTGAGACACCGGATCTTTCTGTCCATATGTAAGAAGCGCTTTTTCCTTTTCTGCCACTTCTCTGTAATTTTCTGCAAAAGTTGTTTTTCCACTGTTTACCTGATAAGTCAGATCAGAATCGCACAGACTTACTGCAATTGCATTCCACGGTGCCAGTGTAGTCCATGTATCCTTAAAACCAAAATATAATGGCTGGATTCCTTCTGACTGGATCTGATCACAAAGATTCGTAAATTCTGTCCATGTGGTCGGAACCTCCCAGCCATGTTCTTCAAACATATCCCGGTTAAAAAGAATTCCAGCTGCATTTGCCATATACGGAACGGCATAAACACCATCTTTCGGCACATATTCCAGATCTTTGTTCATCTCAAGATATTTCTCTTTAATATCGTTCAGTCCTTCAAAATCAGAAATATCCATCAGCATGTCTGCATCCAGAAAATTGGAATAATTAATATCCCCGCCAATTCCGATGATATCCGGATTATCCTCGCGGATAAATCTTGTTTTCAGGATTGTCATTGCATCGTTCGGTGAATCAATCTTTAAATAAATATCATCATGTGTCGCATTGAACTCATCCTGAAACTGTTCAAAAATATCTACCGCCTCCGGTTTATACTGTACCATTTCAATTACAGTTTTGCCCTCTGTTTCGTCCTTTCCGGAGCATCCTGTCATAACTGTTCCCATTGCCAGAACTCCCGCAAGGAAAACAGCACCTACCTTATGCTTTCCCATTTGTTTCTCCCTTCTTTACAGCTATTCACTGCCATCTGGCAGTTCAGATTCAGACCAGTCATCTCTGTTTGATTTGATTCTAACACCAAAAGAAAAGCTTCGTACATAGATCGATAACATCAAAATATACCATAATGCGTTATTTCCAGAATAATGTTGATGTTACTACGCATTATGGTATATAATAGTACTAAATAGCGATATTTCGTTAAAATTGTACGATTTCTGTATCTCGTTTTTATGCATATTTTACTATATTTTGTAGGAGGAAATGATAAAAACCATGTCAGATTCTATTTTTCATATATTTTCCGATGAACGTTTTCTTGACCTGACCGTGTATCAGTACGGCTACGAGAAATGTGAACCGCTGCATTCTTATGGTCCATTTGTACGTAATCATTATCTTTTTCACTATATTATTTCCGGCAAAGGAATGCTGAGTGTTACAGAAAAAGATGACAATGCTGTTTACCATATGGAAGCACATTCCGGCTTTCTCATTGAACCGGGGCGTATCAATCTTTACAGTGCTGACCAGAAATTCCCATGGGAATACGTCTGGGTAGAGTTCGATGGACTGCGTGCAAAAGAGCTGATGGAAGAAGCCGGACTGTCCAACGATCATCCGGTCTTTCATCCCATTTCCGATACAGCAGCAGATAAGCTTCGCGATGAAATGCTGCGTCTGACACAATATCCGGACAATTCCCGCCCACTTGGGATCATTGGTCAGTTATATCTTATTATGGATGCCCTTATCCAGGGTTCTTCCAATAAAAAAAGGCTTCAGGGCGGAAAGCTTTCTAGATTTTACGCACAGGAAGCACTTTCTTTTATTGAACAAAATTATGCATTACCTATTACAGTCGAAGATATGGCTAATCGATGCAATCTTGATCGAAGCTATTTTGGTAAAGTTTTCAAAGATATGATCGGACAGTCTCCACAGGACTTCCTGATCCGCTATCGAATGAGTAAAGCAACCTCTCTGCTTACCAGCACCAGCCTGTCCATTGGTGACATCAGCGTTCAGGTTGGATATCCAAACCAGCTTCATTTTTCCAGAGCATTCCGTAACATTTACGGGATGTCACCAAGACAATATCGCCAACAGAACAAATTATTGTCCTGAATCACAGGCAGGTTACGTTTCTGTTTACTTTTCTTCATGATATTGCATTTTCTGCGAAAAGAATAGCTTTTACACCAGTCTGATGGTAACACCTCTTCATCTCAGAATACCGAAACTCTGGTTTTTGACGATGGTACAGATACTGTCTCTTCTTATCTCAGCACTGGCAGCAGCGCAGCCAATCTGCCTGCATCCCAGATTCTCAAAAAAGCTTCTGACACCAGTGATTATACGGATGTAAGAAATTAAGAACACTGAACATTCAATCTCCAGGATTATCGCAGAAATACACTGGTTCAAATGCCTTTAAAGGAACACCTGCAAAAATGAAAGTCTATGTTCCAAGAAAACAGGCCAAAAATTATAAAAAATTATTCCTGAAACGAGGAATGCGCAAAACTGTCACTTTCAAAGGCATTCGATAGGTAGTAAAAAGAAGGAGCAGTCCGAAAATATATTTCAGACAGCTCCTTTTTTTCTGACTTAAGAAGGGGAATTTCTGATATAAATACTGTTCGCCCATATTCTCCCCACCAACAGTTTTATTTACCTACTGCAGCTCCTTCAATATTGATCTTCCAATCGTGCCTTCCGGCATCTGTACACCAAAATTTTCTGCAACAGATGCACCGATCACCGCAAATGTATCCTGATTCTCAATAGCTCCTGTTTCTTTCATTTTCTTTGAATATGCAATAAATGGTACATATTCTCTTGTATGATCTGTTCCGGTATAAGTTGGATCATTTCCATGATCCGCAGTCAGGATCAGAAGATCATCCTCTCGCAACTCATTCATCAGAGTTCCGAGTCCACTATCAAACTTCTCAATCTCACGTCCGTATCCTTCCGGATTTCTTCTATGCCCCCACAAAGCGTCAAAATCCACCAGATTCACAAAGCAGAGGCCATGAAAATCTTCTTTACAAATCTCAATCGTCTGTTGCATGCCATGCACAGAACTGTCTGAATGGTAAGTCTGTGTAATTCCCTCACCACAGAAAATATCATTGATCTTTCCAACACCAATCACATCAAGACCTGCATCCTTCAATGCATTTAAGGCTGTTCTTCCAGTCGGTTTCAACGCATAGTCATGGCGGTTGCTGGTTCTCTTGAACTCACCCTTTTTCTTTCCGACATACGGTCTCGCAATAACTCTGCCGACTCTCCACTCATCCTTCATGGTCAGTTCCCTGGCAATCTCACAGCAGCGATACAGGTTGGCAAGATCAAATGTCTCTTCATTTCCACAGATCTGCATTACCGAATCCGCAGAAGTATAGACAATCATCGCTCCTGTATTGATTTCTTCCTCACCAAGTTCCTCGATGATTTCTGTTCCACTGGCACTCTTATTTCCAATCACACGCTTGCCACATCTCTTTTCCAGTTCATCGATCAGTTCTTTAGGAAAACCGGTTTCTGTAAAAGTAATAAACGGCTTCTGTGTATAGATTCCCATCATTTCCCAGTGGCCTGTCATTGTATCCTTTCCATTGCTGGTCTCCCCAATTCGCATATAGCGGCCAATCGGATTTTCCACGCCTTCCATCGTACCACCCTTATGCAGATTCAACATTCCAAGTTTCTGAAGATTTGGAATATCCAAAGTTCCCATCTTATCCAGGATATGTCCGAACGTATCCACACCCTTATCGCCAAATTTCTCAGAATCCGGCATTGCTCCAATCCCCAGTGAATCCAGAACGATCACAAATACTCTCTTATAAGTTTCCATAAACACTCCTTTCTGCCTGTTCCCATCAGGCGAATGTCCGTTAAACTATGACAGATCTGCCGGTCCAAATCCAATCGGAAAAAGTTCCCTTAAAGTAAAGACATCGTATTTATCTTTGCTGACTGCCAGAATGATCTGAAATGTTTCCGGATCACAGAACTCCATCATGACCTGTCTGCACACACCACACGGTGCCGCATACCCTGTCAGAACTCCATCCCTGCCGCCTACAACACAGATTGCCTGAAATTCCTTTACTCCTTCACTGACTGCTTTAAAAAAAGCAGTCCTCTCAGCACAGTTTGTTGGTGTATAAGCAGCATTTTCAATATTACATCCTGTATAATACGTGCCATTCTTTGCCAGAAGTGCCGCTCCCACATGAAAATGTGAATATGGCGCATAAGAATAACCCAGCTGTTTTATCGCCAGATCGATCATTTCTTCAATCTGTTTTTTGTCCATTCTCCTGCCTGCCTTTCCTTCTGTATAGATTATCTTTTTATATAGATCAAGTGCATCCTTTGTCTCAAATGCTTTTGTCTTTGTTGTCATCTTTCCTTGGCCTTATCTGCGCGGATCAGCTCACGGATTGCCTGCACCGCAACCTGGATTGCCTTATCTGTATCATGTACTACCGGATTTTCCAGTCCTAACTTTTCTCTTTCCTGATTTGCTAATACCAGGAAGCAGGAGCCGGCACGTACTCTTAAATGGCTTGCTACTACAAAAAGTGCTGCAGATTCCATCTCGGAAGCAAGGCAGCCCAGACGTTTCCATGCTTCCCATTTATTCATCAATTCATAGCTGACCGGTTTGGTTTCCGGTTCATGCTGTCCATAAAATGCATCCTTGCACTGTACCACACCTGTGTGGAATTCACAGCCTTCTTTTTTTGCGCCTGCCACAAGAGCATTGAGCACTTCCAGGTTTGCTACTGCCGGAAATTCGATCGGAGCATACTCTTTGCTGGTGCCTTCCATACGAATCGCCCCTGTCGCAATGACAATATCTCCACTCTTTACTTCTGTCTGCATTCCACCACAGGTTCCGATACGGACAAACGTATCTGCACCACAGCGATAAAGCTCTTCCATTGCAATAGAAGCAGATGGTCCACCAATACCGGTAGAAGTTACACTCACCTTTACTCCATCCAGTGTTCCTGTATAAGTTACATATTCTCTGTTATCAGCAACAAAAACCGGATCATCAAAATACTGTGCGATCTTTTTGCAGCGTTTCGGATCTCCCGGTAAGATCACATACCGTCCGACTTCTCCTTTTCCAACCTGAATATGATACTGTTTGCTTGCATCTTCTGAATAATTTTTCATGTCTGATTCCTCTCTTTCTTTATCTCTGTCCCTTATCGTATGGAATTCCTTCTGCCTTCGGTGCTCTTGATTTCTGAGAAATAAAAGCAAGCACGACAAGAGAAACAATATAAACTGCCAGGAAGTTTTAATGCTACAAGCGGTGCAGATCCACCGAATTTTTATTCTGTCACCCGCATTTGTTATATGTGAACTACTCGGCAACTGAGTTACCAGAGCATCTGAAATCTGGCGGGATACCGCCTTTTTTCAGGGTGCGTCCATAACACCAATACTGCTCGCCATTCGGCTATGCAGCTACTTTTATTATTTCTGGTGTTTTTAGTCCGGTTACGGACAGTTCCTTCTGTTTTCCGGATACGGAAAGATGTTTCCGCAGGATATTAAATGCGCCTACTGCATCTGCGTTAAATCTTACTCCATCAGTTATATACATACCACGTTCTTTTCGATTTGATGCTTCTGCATGTCTTTTTGATACTTCTGGTGATAACGGGCTGCACTGACTGGTATAGCTTTCCTCCTGTTTTATCAACTGTATTCCATACAGTTTCAGCTTATATTCCAGCATGATATACAGCCTGTTATATGGCAGTCCGTGAAACTTCTGGTTGGTCTTATGTCCCATATCTTTCTCTTTACGGATGTTTCGGATGTCTCCCACAACCACACATCGGATATCTTCTTTTCTGCAGTATTCTGCGATCCATCTGGTTGTTTTATGAAGGTAATCCTTCACTGCATTCTGCTTTTTCCTGTAAAGTCTCTGGATATGTTTCGATGATTTTGGATATTTTATTCCTCTTTCCGACTGCTGTGCATACCATACGGACTGCACTCTGGCGATCTCTTTATGAAAATATCTTTCCAATGAAAGGTATTTTCTTCCCAGGATAAAAGTCCTGCCATTTCCGGAATCATAACAGGTCATCAGATTATGAAGTCCCAGATCAACAGATAAATAATGTCCATTCTGAGAAAGCTGTTCCGGCTCTTCAATCTCATAGATAACGATAAGCTCACATGTTCCATTTTCCGGCGGATAGATCCGCAGCTGTTTTATATGATCCATGTTCCTGAAAATCTTATTTTCAAGATATAGAAATTTTTCATGGATCCCATAGGTTTCTTCCATATAGCTTTTCAAATCCTTTGGCAGAGACAGACGCAGCTGGTCTGAGCCTTTCTCATGCCGGATCCCC
>NZ_JAJCKS010000023.1:0-52826 GCF_020558815.1 Blautia sp. 210820-DFI.6.14 | reverse complement strand
ATACAATCACCAGGCAGCAAGCATCCTCAAGTGCCATAGAAAGAAAAGCAAGATACAATCACCAGGCGGCAAGCATCCTCAAGTGCCATAGAAAGAAAAGCAAGATGCAATCACCAAGTAGCAAGCATCCTCAAGTACCATAGAAAGAAAAACAAGATACAATCATCGGGCTGCAAGCATCTTCAAGTGCCATAGAAAGAAAAGCAAGATGCAATCACCAGGCAGCAAGCATCCTCAAGTGCCATAGAAAGAAAAGCAAGATGCAATCACCAGGCTGCAAGCATCCTCAAGTACCCCAAAAAGAAAAACAAGATACAATTGCTTATTAGGGATCATCTTCAAAATATGGAAAATACAAGTTGAGGATGCGTTTGTTCATAGTTGACAGAAATAAGGCATCTGCATACGAATTAACTATGTAAATGAAGATGCACTGCTGAAAACTAAGTAATCTACAAATGTGATTAAAGTGCGAATGAAGATGCACTGCTGAGAATTAAGTAATCCGCAAAAGTTATTGAAGAGCAGCTCAAGATGCACTGCCAAGGCATTAGGGAACAATATCAGAAAGAAGGAGTTGTTATCCCCCAATACTCTCTGGTTTCCGGATTAAAAAATCCCCTCTTGACCTTTCGCCACTTTTGCGGTATAGTTCTCTACACTTTGTTAAAAATAATTTGAAAGCTAGTGTACGAAAGGAGCGAGTTTTATGACTTTTTATCAGGAACTTCAGCTGAGCTCGACCGGTTCGAAGCAGCTGATCAAAAACACCACTGACCCGAAAGAAAAACGCAGACATATTTTAATCTATAATTTCAAAGTCTATCTGGTAATGATATTCTGTGTTGCGGTGGTATCGCTGTATAGCAAGTTTATTGGAAATGATAACAGTGTCGTAGGTGTAACTGTCCTGCTTGCGGTGCTTGTGCTCAGACAGGCAGACTTTGGAATCCGCACATCACATGGATTGCTCTCTATTGCCGGAATATTTGCTATTCTGATGACGGCACCACGTTTTGCAAACACACTGTCACCAGTACCTGCATTTGCAGTAAATGTGATTGCAATTCTTCTTCTGATGATTCTTGGATGCCACAATGTGATCATGTACAATCATTCCACTTTTGTACTGGGGTATTTACTTCTGCTTGGCTACGATGTGACAGGAGCATCATACATAAAGCGAGTGGAAGGCCTTGCGGTAGGTATGATCTTGTGTATGATCATTTTCTACAAGAATCAGAAAAACAGACCGTACAGAAGAACCTTTCTTGATCTGTTTCGAGAATTTGATCTTCATTCAGCGCGTGGCAGGTGGTATCTGAAACTGACATTCATCGTATCAAGTGCGATGCTGTTTATGAATCTTCTTGGACTTCCAAGAGCTATGTGGGCAGGAATTGCCTGTATGTCAGTATGCCTTCCATTTACAGAAGACTGCGTTGCAAGATCAGGAAGCAGATGGCAGTTTAATATAGTAGGCTGTGCGATATTTATCGTGCTGTACCTGGTACTTCCGGAGTCAATGTATCCGTATATTGGTATGATTGGTGGAATTGGAGTTGGATATTCAGCAGGATATGCATGGCAGACAGTATTCAATACTTTTGGCGCATTGTCCATCGCAGCAGGATTATTTGGAATGCCGGCTGCGGTTGCACTTCGTATCGGCGCAAATGTATTTGGTTCGGCCTATACCGTAATTTGCAATAAGATAATTGACAAACTGGCTGACAGATTTGTGGCAAGACAAAGTGCAGAAGCATAAGAAATAGAATTCCGTACGATTTCGCCAGGAATATGTCTGATCAACTTGAAAAAAATAAAGTGTCATGAGAAAATATATTAAATGTGAGATGACTTCCGCTTGATATAGCTTATGCAGTATTCCGACAAGCGAGTTGGAACGTATTCTGAATCATAAAAGTGAGAAGGGGAAAACGTATGAAAAAGTTCAAAAGATTTGTCTGCATTTTACTTACCCTGCTGCTTACAGCCGGGACATTCTCAGAAACAGCGATGAACGAAAAACAAGGCCTGTTCAAAATATCTACAGTTCAGGCAGCAGCGCAGAACTTAAGTTTCTACACCGGTTGGAAGACTGTATCAGGAAAACGCAGGTATTATCAGAATGGCAGGATGAAAAAAGGATTTTCCAGAATAGGAAACGATTATTACTGCTTTGATACAAAAGGGAACATGCATACGGGATGGCAGTATACCGGAAAACGATACCGCTATTTTGATAAAAAGACCGGCAAGATGAGAACCAACACCACGATCCAGGGAAGAAAGATCAACAGCAAAGGCGTCTGGACTCCGGTGATCGTGCTTGATCCGGGGCATTCTGGAAAAGTTGCCAGAGGAACGGAACCGATAGGACCGGGATCTGGAGAACGCAAAGCTAAGGATGTTTCTGGAACAATAGGTTGTGTAACGAGAGTAAATGAATACCAGCTCACTTTGCAGGTGGCAAAAAAACTCCAGACAGAGCTGAAAAAACAGGGATGTAAAGTAATCCTGACTCGCAAAGACAATAAGACTGCAATCAGCTGTGCACAGCGTGCCCAAAAAGCAAATAAGGCAAAAGCTGATGCATATCTCAGGATCCATGCAAATGCTGTTGATTTTTCCAGTGCGAATGGTGCACTGACTATCAGCGTCAGCCGTCGCAATCGTTTTATAGGAAGTAAAATGGTTAAAAAATGCTATGCACTTTCCAAAGCCGTTCTGGATTCTTATGTAAAGGCGACCGGATGCCGCCGCGAATATATCTGGGAAAATGATACTATGAGCGGCAACAACTGGAGCAAGGTTCCTACAACATTGATCGAACTGGGATATATGTCCAATCCGGGTGAAGACCGGAAGATGCAAAGTGCTTCTTATCAGAAAAAGATGGTAAAAGGACTTTCTGACGGAATTCGAAGATTTTTGACAGCAAAATAATGATATATACAGAACTGTCATGTGTTTTTTCTTGACAGAGAAATGCTGAATTGGTAACATATTAAAGGATATAAAGATTGAGAAAGCGTTGATTTTTATTCTGAATCAACGCTCTTTTTATGAAGGAGGAATAATATGTTAAAAGTATGGATTGCAGGTGCCAGCGGACAGATTGGACGCGCCCTGAATGATGTGCTTGATCCAATGCAGATTGAAGCACTGAACACAGATCTTGATGAACTGGACATTACAGATACTGATGAAGTCATCAATTTCGGTACAGTCAACCGCCCGGATGTCATCATCAACTGTACTGGTATCACAGACACCGATGAGTGTGAAGCGAACCCGGAACATGCGTACCGTGTCAATGCCCTCGGTGCAAGAAACTTAAGTATCGTTGCCCGTAAATGTGGATCTAAGATCGTGCAGCTTTCTACAGATGATGTTTTTGACGGACAGAGCAAGAAACCGTATACAGAGTTTGATGATACCAATCCGCTGACAGTATATGGCAGATCCAAAAGAGCCGGAGAAAACTATGTCAAAGAATTTACGCACAAGCATTTTGTTATCCGAAGTAACTGGGTGTACGGACATGGTGGACACAACTTTGTAAACCGCGTGCTGGCAGCGGCAGAAGCAGGAAACGGACTTTCTGTTGCATCCGATCAGTTTGGTTCTCCGACCAGTGCAAAAGACCTGGCAAAGATGATCATGTATCTGATCAGCACCAACGAATATGGAACCTACCATGTAACATGCAGAGGTGTATGCAGCCGGTACGAATTTGCGCAGGAAATCTTAAAACTTGCAGGTAAGGATATAGAGCTGAGAGCTGTTCCGACAGAGCAGTCAGACCTTTCCGCAGTCAGACCACCGTACGCGGTTCTGGATAATTTTATCCTTCGTATCATTGAAGTGTATGATATGCCGGACTGGAAAGAATCACTGAAAGAGTACATGGATGAAAGAACGGAGGATTGATATGAAAGAAAAAAACGTAAAAGCAAAAGCTCCGAATAAAAAAGTTCTCGGACTGACTACAAAGATTTTTATTGCACTGCTCGCTGGTGCAATTCTGGGTATTGTACTTTGTTATCTGGTTCCGGACAGCAGCTTTAAGAAAGATGTCATTGTTGAGGGCATTCTGTATGTCATCGGACAGGGATTTATCCGTCTGATGAAGATGCTGGTCGTACCATTGGTATTCTGCTCTTTGGTCTGCGGAAGTATGGCGATCGGAGATACCAAGAAGCTCGGAACCGTAGGTGTGAGAACTCTGGCATTTTACCTTGCAACAACTGCACTGGCAGTTTGCGTTGCACTTGGTGTCGGAAATCTGATCAATCCTGGTGTCGGACTTGACATGAGCGCGATCCAGAGTTCCGCGGCATCCGTGGAAACCATGGAAGCAACGTCACTCACTGACACGATCCTCAATATCATTCCGGACAACCCGATCAATTCTCTGGCGAGCGGAAGCATGCTTCAGGTTATCGTATTTGCCCTGATCGTAGGTGTGATCCTCGCGAAGATGGGAGAGCGTGCAGAGACCGTAGCAAACTTTTTCAGCCAGTTCAATGACATTATGATGGAAATGACCATGATGATCATGAGCCTTGCCCCGATCGGCGTTTTCTGTCTGATCAGCCGTACCTTTGCAAATATCGGTTTCAGTGCATTTATTCCGCTGGCGAAGTATATGATCGGTGTACTGCTTGCCCTGGCAATCCAGTGTTTCGGTGTATACCAGATCCTGCTCAAGATCTTTACCGGTTTGAATCCGATTCGTTTTATCAAGAAATTTTTCCCGGTTATGGCATTCGCATTCTCAACTGCTACATCCAATGCGACCATTCCGATGTCTATTGATACCCTTTCCAAGAAGGTTGGTGTATCCAAGAAGATTTCTTCCTTCACGATTCCGCTTGGTGCGACCATCAACATGGATGGTACTTCCATCATGCAGGGCGTGGCTGTTGTTTTTGCGGCGCAGGCATTTGGTATCCACTTAACCCCGATGGATTATGTAACGGTTATCGGAACAGCAACACTTGCTTCCGTAGGTACTGCCGGTGTACCGAGTGTTGGTCTTGTAACCCTGACGATGGTATTCAACTCTGTAGGACTTCCGGTTGAGGCAATTGGTCTTATCATGGGTATCGACCGTATCCTGGACATGACAAGAACAGCAGTCAACATCACCGGTGACGCTGTCTGCACAACGATCGTTGCACATCAGAACGGTGCTCTGGATAAGAAGGTCTTTAACGAAACAGAATAAAAGCAGAGTGATCTGTAAAAAACGACTGTACATGATGTATGGTCGTTTTTTATGTAATAGGAAATTACTCCGTAATGTTCCTATTACATAAAAACGCTCCGCGAGGATGCGACCAGATGCCTGAGGAATATGTCTGCTGAAGCAGACTGCATCTGGCGCGCAAAGCGTAACAAGTCCCTCAAGCTTGAGGGATTCAGGGAGTTTGAAGAGGACTTGTCCGCTTTGTTCTGTAATACATAAAACCGGTTGCATTCGCCATATGGCTTCGGCTATAATACGAGATATCAGGATTGCAGAAGTGCAAATACGCACAGCAGTCCGTATAGATCAGTTAAATGAAAGAGAGAATACTATATGAGTATATTAAATGTAGAACATCTGACCCATGGCTTTGGTGACAGAGCAATCTTCTCAGATGTTTCTTTTCGCCTTCTTAAGAGAGAACATATTGGACTTGTTGGCGCAAATGGTGAAGGTAAGTCCACGTTTATGAGTATCGTGACAGGAAAACTGATGCCGGACGAAGGCAAAGTAGAGTGGGCAAAAAATGTTCACGCAGGATACCTTGACCAGCATGCAGTCCTGGAGAAAGGAATGACGATCCAGGAAGTACTGAAATCTGCATTTGATCCACTTCTTCAGAAAGAACAGCGCATGAATGAAATCTGCGATCTTCTCGGAAGCGCAGATGAGGAAGAAATGAACGTGCTGATGGAAGAACTTGGCACAATTCAGGATGAACTTACCCTGCATGATTTTTATGTTATTGATTCCAAGGTTGAAGAGGTTGCAAGAGCACTCGGACTTCTGGATCTGGGGCTTGACCGGGATGTTACAGACTTAAGCGGTGGTCAGAGAACAAAAGTACTTTTGGGCAAGCTGCTTCTTGAAAAGCCAGATATCCTTCTTCTGGACGAGCCGACAAACTACCTCGACGAAGAACACATCGCCTGGCTGAAACGTTATCTTCTGGATTATGAAAATGCATTTATCCTGATTTCTCATGATATTCCGTTCCTTAACGAAGTGGTAAACATCATTTATCATATGGAAAATCAGGAACTGAACCGTTACGTAGGTGACTATGATCATTTCCAGGAAGTTTATGCAGTCAAGAAAGCACAGCTCGAGGCAGCTTACCGCCGTCAACAGCAGGAGATCAGTGAATTGAAAGACTTCGTTGCAAGAAATAAAGCCCGCGTTTCTACAAGAAACATGGCAATGTCCAGACAGAAGAAACTGGATAAGATGGATGTGATCGAACTGGCAGCAGAGAAACCAAAGCCGGAATTCAATTTCCGCTACGGAAGAACACCGGGAAAAATGCTCTTTGAAACACATGATCTGGTGATCGGCTACGATGAGCCGCTTTCCAAACCACTGAACTTTACAATGGAACGTGGACAGAAGATTGCTCTGGTCGGAACCAATGGTATCGGAAAGACGACTCTTCTCAAGAGCATCCTCGGATTGATTCCGTCTCTGAAAGGAAGCTGTGAGCGAGGTGAAAACCTCCAGCTTGGATATTTTGAACAGGAAGTGAAGGGTGATAATAAGACGACCTGTATTGAAGAACTCTGGCAGGAATTTCCATCATATACACAGTATGAAATCCGTTCTGCTCTTGCGAAATGCGGACTGACGACCAAGCATATCGAAAGTCAGGTTCGTGTCCTGAGCGGTGGTGAGCAGGCAAAAGTCCGTCTGTGTAAGCTGGTCAACAGAGATACGAATGTCCTTCTTCTTGACGAGCCGACCAACCATCTGGATGTCGATGCCAAGGAAGCCTTAAAGAGTGCACTCAAAGAATACAGAGGTAGCATCCTTCTGATCTGTCATGAGCCGGAATTCTACCAGGATGTAGTAAATGAAGTCTGGGATATGAGTAAATGGACTACGAAGGTATTCTAAATAACAGGAGGATTTATGCAGAAAGAGTTAAACCACAAGGTTCGTAAATGTTTCAACGAGGGGATATACAATGTCGCGCGCTATACGGAAATCGTACTTTCAATCATTATTTTGATTGTGATCGCGCTGGCTGGGATCCGCCTAATCTTTACGATCACAGAAATACAGATCATGGGCATGGACATAGATTTCTTTACAACATTTCTTGCAAATGGGTTATCTCTGGTAGTCGGAGTTGAGTTTGTAAAGATGCTCTGCAGACATTCAGCACAGACAGTTGTTGAAGTATTGATGTTTGCAACAGCCCGACAGATGGTAGTGGAACATATGAAACCATCACAGACACTGATCGGTGTGATCGCGATCGCAATCCTGTTTGCCATCAGAAAGTTTCTGATGACAGAGGATGACGATATGGCGCATGCTCCGGTCAAAAAGCATGCAGATATGAATAAAGATGAGAATGTAGATGAGAAAGAATAAATTATCTCCTGCCCTTACTTAATGTACTGTTGTGATAATCAGAGGAGAAGGTCACATCACGGCCGAACCATGCCGGAGCGGTGTAAGCGTTGGCTGCATCCTCGGATGGGAATTCCACCTCGGCGAGCAGCAGTCCCTCGTAATCATCATGAAAAACATCCAGCTCGATCGTAAGCCCGTCTTTTTCAGGGATCAGATAACGAGTTTTGGAGATAACAAGCCCATCTGCTTTGGGTTTAAGATGTTCATAGGCCTCCTGCGTCAGTGGAAGATTATATTCTTCTCTGGCCATGAGGCCTTTTGATTTGTATGTGAGAAAATATTCATTATCCTGACGACGGATACGGACAACAGGAGAAGTACAGAGATATCCCTGTTCGATTCTGTGAAATGGATAGTCGGAGAGGTTCTCCGGAAGCTGTTCTTTTTCTATCAGATATTTTCTTTCGATTTCCATATATGTTTCTCCTTTAAAAAACTCAGTTATTTTGTGGATTTAGTATATCGCTTTCAGGGCAAAAATGCTATACTGAATGACAGAATGGCGCCTTAAAATAATGAAATAAAATTTCAAAAAGATATAAAAGGGAGAGGTTTTTTATGAGCAAAAAAGTATATATTTTTCTGGCAGATGGATTTGAAGATATTGAAGGTCTGACCGTGGTGGACCTGATGCGGCGTGCAGACATTGATATAAAAACAGTTTCGATCAAGGAATCAAAAGAGATCACGACCTCACATGGAATCAGCATGTTGACAGACCTGGTATTTGTAGAAACGGATTTTTCAGATGCAGATATGCTGGTACTTCCGGGAGGAATGCCGGGAACAAAATATCTGAATGAATATCAGTCGCTTCGTGACCTGCTTGCGGACTTTTACAGAAAGGGCGGTAAAGTAGCTGCTATCTGTGCTGCACCGACTGTTTTTGCTTCTCTCGGATTCCTGGAAGGCAGAAAAGCAACTGCATATCCATCCTGCATGGAGGGCCTTGCAGGTGCAGAGCGTTCACTGGAGAGCGTTGTTGTAGATGGTAATGTGACAACCAGCAGAGGACTTGGAACGGCAGTAGATTTCGCACTTAGCCTGATCGGACAGCTTCTGGGAGAAAAAAAGGCGGATGAAATTGCCGAATCTGTGGTTTATAGCCGAAAATAAAGGAAAAACAGGGCTTTTTCATAAAAAATACTGGTGTTTTTAAAAACGTTGTGCTATACTACGATAATGACTGTAATTGTATCTCTTAATGAGAAGATACAGGGCCTGGACTATAGGAAACAGGCGCAGGGATAAAGATTATAGGTAGAATATAAGTAACTGGATCAGTTACGATTATAAGAAGTCTAACCTGAAAATTAAGGAGGAACAGGAAACATGAGTTTACAGGTGGAAAAACTGGAAAAAAACATGGCGAAACTGACAATCGAGGTTTCTGCTGAAGATTTAGAGAAAGCTATGCAGGCTGCATATCAGAAAGCAAAAGGAAGAATCACTCTTCCTGGATTCCGTAAAGGAAAAGCTCCAAGAAAAATGATCGAGCAGATGTACGGCAAGGGAATCTTCCTTGAAGACGCTGCAAACGCTCTGATTCCGGAACACTACAGCAAAGCACTGGAAGAATGCGACCTTGAGATTGTATCCCAGCCGGAAATCGATGTAACACAGGCTGAGCCAGGAAAAGCTTTCATCTTCACAGCAGAAGTTGCTGTTAAACCGGAAGTTACTCTTGGTGAGTACAAAGGTGTAGAAGTTCCGAAGTCTGAAACAGAAGTAACAGACGAAGACGTTGAAGCTGAACTGAAGAAAGAACAGGAGAAAAACTCCAGAACAGTTACAGTAGAAGACCGTGGAGCAGAAAACGGTGATATCACAACAATCGATTTCGAAGGATTTGTTGATGGTGAAGCTTTCGAAGGCGGAAAAGGAACAGACTACCCGCTGACACTTGGTTCCGGATCTTTCATTCCAGGATTCGAAGATCAGCTGGTTGGAGCTAAAGCCGGAGATCACGTAGAAGTAAAAGTTACATTCCCGGAAGAATACCAGGCAAAAGAGCTGGCTGGCAAAGAAGCTGTATTCCAGTGTGACGTTAAGAAAGTAGAAGCAAAAGAACTTCCAGAACTGGATGATGATTTTGCACAGGATGCTTCTGAGTTCGATACTCTTGCAGAGTACAAAGAAGACATCAAGAAGAACCTGACAGAAAAGAAAGAAAAAGAAGCACGTGCTGCAAAAGAAAATGCAGCTGTAGATAAAGCAATCGAAAACGCTCAGATGGAAATCCCGGATGCTATGCTGAATACACAGGTTCGCCAGATGCTGGATGATTTCTCCAGAAGAATGCAGTCCCAGGGACTTACTATGGAACAGTACTTCCAGTTCACAGGAATGACTCTTGAGAAAATGCAGGAAGAAATGAAACCGCAGGCTCTGAAGAGAATCCAGACAAGACTTGTTCTTGAAAAGATCGCAGAAGTTGAAAACATTCAGCCAACAGATGAAGAAGTTGAAGAAGAATTCAAGAAAATGGCTGATGCATACAAGATGGAAGTGGAGAAGATCAAAGAACTGCTTGGTGACCGCGAGTTAGAGCAGATGAAGAAAGATATGGCTGTACAGAAAGCCGTAACTCTCGTTGCTGACGAAGCAAAGGAAGCCTAAGTAAGCGTTCGTTCTGAATTACCACTGGAATCGACGAATGGAGGCATTTATATATGAGTTTAGTACCATATGTCATTGAACAGACAAGCAGAGGAGAAAGAAGCTATGACATTTACTCCCGTCTTCTGAAAGACCGTATTATCTTTCTTGGAGAAGAGGTAAATGATGTAAGCGCCAGCGTTATCGTGGCACAGCTTCTGTTTCTGGAAGCAGAGGATCCGAGCAAGGATATCCAACTGTATATCAACAGCCCGGGAGGATCTGTAACTGCTGGTATGGCTATTTACGATACCATGAAATATATCAAGTGTGACGTTTCCACAATTTGTCTCGGAATGGCAGCCAGCATGGGTGCTTTTCTTCTGGCAGGCGGAACCAAGGGTAAGAGATTTGCTCTGCCGCACTCTACTATCATGATTCATCAGCCGTCAGGCGGTGCCCAGGGTCAGGCAACAGAGATCCAGATCGTAGCAGATCATATTGCCCAGACCAAACGGACATTGAATGAAATTCTGGCAGAGAACACTGGCCAGCCTTACGAAGTAGTGGAAAAAGACACAGACCGCGATAATTATATGACTGCTGAAGAAGCAAAGGCATACGGACTGATCGATGGTGTTGTCGAGCATAAATAAAGCAGACAGAAGGAACCTCTTTTCAGGGGGTTCCTTTTGTGCCATATCAAACTGAAAGGAAACGAGAACTATTTATGGCAGAAAAAATGAGAGATGGAAAAGTCAGATGCTCTTTTTGTCACAAGTCAGAAGACCAGGTCCGCAAGCTGATCGCCGGACCGGAAGGTGTTTTTATCTGTGATGAATGTATTGGTATCTGCTCAGAGATTATGGAGGAGGAACTGGCTCAGTATGATACAGAAGATGTTTATGATTCAGACATCAATCTGCTGAAACCGGAAGAAATCCATAAGATTCTGGATGACTATGTCATTGGACAGGATGAAGCCAAAAAGGCTCTGTCTGTGGCTGTCTATAACCATTACAAAAGAATTACCGCATCTAAGAATCTTGATGTGGAACTGCAGAAAAGTAATATTTTGATGCTGGGACCTACCGGTTCCGGTAAGACACTTCTGGCACAGACACTTGCCCGTCTTCTGAATGTACCGTTTGCGATCGCAGATGCTACGACACTTACAGAAGCCGGTTATGTCGGTGAGGATGTAGAGAATATTCTGTTAAAGATCATTCAGGCTGCGGATTATGATATTGAACGTGCGCAGTATGGAATTATCTATATTGATGAGATCGACAAGATCACAAGAAAATCTGAAAATGCATCAATCACCCGTGATGTATCCGGTGAAGGTGTGCAGCAGGCTCTTCTGAAGATCCTGGAAGGTACGGTAGCCAGTGTACCGCCACAGGGTGGACGTAAGCATCCGCACCAGGAATTTATTCAGATTGATACAACAAACATTCTGTTTATCTGCGGTGGAGCATTTGATGGTATTGAAAAGACGATCGAAGCCCGTCAGGATACCAAATCCATCGGATTTGGAGCAGATGTTTCTGTGCAGGAAGAAAGAAATATCGGAGAAATTCTGAAGGACGTTATGCCGGAAGACTTTATCAAATATGGTCTGATTCCGGAGTTTATCGGACGAGTTCCAATCGTAGTAACATTAGACGGGCTGGATGAGGAGGCACTGATCCGTATTCTTAAAGAGCCTAAGAATTCTCTGACCAAACAGTATCATAAATTATTTGAACTGGATGGAGTAGAGCTGGAATTCCAGGAAGAAGCACTGAAAGAAGTAGCCAGAAAATCCCTGGAACGTAAGACCGGCGCCAGAGGACTTCGTTCCATCATGGAAAAATCCCTGATGGATCTGATGTACCGTACGCCTTCTGATAATACGATATGCAAATGCATCATCACAAAAGATGCAGTAGACGGAACCGGAGAACCGGAAGTGGTTCATGGTGAACAGCCTGCTGTACAGCAGAATACCACAAGAAGAAATTCCCGTTCCAGAAAGACAGGAAAGCCGGAGACGGCTTAAAGAAGGGATTGAAGATACATGAAACAGCCAATTAGCATTCTTCCGGCAATTGCGCTCCGTGGGACAACGATTCTTCCGGATATGATCGTGCACTTTGATGTGAGCCGGGAACGTTCGATCAAGGCTATTGAGGCAGCAATGCTTCATGATCAGAAAATCTTTCTCGTTACACAGAAAGATCCGGAAGTAGAAAAACCAGAGTTGTCTGAGCTGTATCAGGTGGGAACGGTTGCTTATATCAAGCAGGTTGTGAAACTTCCACATGATCTGCTCAGAGTGCTGGTAGAAGGAATTGAACGAGCAGAACTTCTCGGTCTGGAACAGGAAGAGCCGTTTCTCAAAGCAGAGACGGCACTTTTTGAGCCGGATGGAGCGCGGTATACAAAGTCTCTGAAAGAAGCGATGTTCAGAAGCATTCAGGAACTTTTTCAGAGATATTGCATGGAAAGTGGAAAGATCAGCAAAGATCTGGCTGCACAGATTATGAATATTACAGAACTGGAAGAGTTGATTTCCCAGATTGCCGTGAATGTACCACTGACTTATCAGAATAAGCAGAAAATTCTGGAAGCAGTCAGTCTGGAAAATCAGTACGAAGTTCTTGCTGCGATTCTGAATAATGAAATTGAAGTCCTGCAGATCGGGCATGACCTGCAGCGTAAATTAAAGGCACGTGTAGACAAAAATCAACGTGATTACATTCTCAGAGAACAGCTGAAGCTGATCCGGGAAGAACTCGGTGAGGAGAATACTGCGGATACGGCGGAAGAATACCGACAGAAAGCGGAAGCACTGGATGCACCGCAGGAAGTAAAAGACAAGCTGAATAAAGAAATCGACCGATTTAAGAGTATGAATAATGCTGCGGCAGAAAGCAGTGTTCTGAGTACTTATATCGAGACACTTCTGGGACTTCCGTGGAATAAGAAATCGGAAGATTCCACTGATCTTAAAGAGGCGTGGAAGATCCTGGAAGAAGGTCACTACGGTCTGAAAGATGTGAAGGAACGTATCATGGAATTCCTTGCAGTACGTAAACTGACATCTGGCGGTAAGAGTCCGATCCTGTGTCTGGTAGGACCTCCTGGAACTGGTAAGACTTCCATTGCGAAATCTGTAGCAGAAGCACTTCATAAGAAATATGTACGTATCTGTCTGGGCGGAGTCCGCGACGAAGCTGAGATCAGAGGTCATCGTAAGACTTATGTGGGAGCTATGCCCGGACGTATCACAGCAGCTCTTTCGCAGGCTGGTGTCAGCAATCCGCTGATGCTGCTTGATGAGATCGACAAGACAAGCAGTGATTATAAGGGTGATACTTCAGCGGCACTTCTTGAAGTACTGGATCCGGAACAGAACAATCATTTCAATGATCATTATGTAGAAGTTCCACAGGATCTCTCTGAGGTACTTTTTATTGCAACAGCCAATGACATGGACGGTATTCCGCGTCCACTCCTTGACCGTATGGAAGTGATTGAAATTTCCGGTTATACTGAGAATGAGAAGGAACACATTGCAAAAGATCACCTGATTCCAAAACAGCTGGAAGTAAATGGAATTCCAGAGGGCAAACTCAAGATTCAGACTCCGGCACTTCGGAAGATTATTACACTCTATACAAGAGAAGCCGGTGTGCGTGGACTCGAACGTAAGATTGGACAGATCTGCCGTAAGGCAGCACGTGAGATCATGGAAAATGATCAGAAAAAGGTGACTGTCAACAGTAAGAATCTGGAGAATTACCTTGGAAAAGCCAGATACAGTTATCTGATGGCAAACAAAAAGGATGAGGTTGGTATCGCAAGAGGTCTTGCATGGACGCAGGTCGGCGGTGATACGCTGCAGATTGAAGTTAATGTAATGCCTGGTAAGGGAGAACTTGTTCTCACAGGACAGCTTGGAGATGTTATGAAAGAATCCGCGCAGGCGGGTATTTCTTATATTCGTTCAGTGGCAGATAAATATGGAATCGCACCGGAGTTTTTCCAGGAAAATGATATCCATGTACATATTCCGGAGGGAGCAGTTCCAAAAGATGGTCCTTCTGCGGGTATTACCATGGCAACTGCAATGCTTTCTGCAATTATCGGCAGAGAGGTGCGTGCAGATGTGGCTATGACCGGTGAGATCACACTTCGTGGTCATGTGCTTCCAATCGGTGGTCTGAAAGAAAAGCTTCTTGCGGCCAAATATGCCAAGATCAAGCAGGTTCTGGTACCGAAGGATAACAAACCGGATATTCAGGAGATGGATGCCGAGATTCTTGATGGACTGAAAATCTCCTTTGTAGATAATATGAATGAAGTGCTGCATGAAGCACTTGCCTGATAATCGAAAGAGGATTTTATGATCATAAAAAGTGCAGTTTTAGATATCGTATGCGGTATTACCAGTAAGATTCCGGATACCGGTCTGCCGGAGGTTGCATTTGCAGGTAAATCAAATGTTGGCAAATCGTCTCTGATCAATGGACTGATGAACAGGAAAGCACTGGCACGTACCAGCGCACAGCCTGGCAAAACGCAGACGATCAATTTTTACAAGATCAATGATGAACTTGATCTGGTGGATCTTCCAGGTTATGGATATGCGCGGGTTACACCGGCCGAGAAAGAAAAATGGGGAAAGATGATTGAAAATTATCTTCATACTTCACATAATCTGAAAGCCGTTTTTCTCCTGATCGATATCCGTCATGATCCTTCTGCAAATGACAGACAGATGTATGAGTGGATCCTTCACAACGGATATGAGCCGATCATCATTGCAACGAAACTGGATAAACTGAAACGCAGTCAGGTTCAGAAGAATCTGAAAGCGATAAGAGAAGGCCTTCAGCTGAAAAAAGGAACTACAGTTATCCCTTATTCAGCAGAGACAAAGCAGGGCAGAGATGAGATCTGGGAACTGATCGAATCTCTGACCGGTGGAGAGCCTTCCGAAGAAGCCTGAAAGGACTAGAAAGATGGGAATCATCAAAGCGGCAAAACTTGCATTTGACTATTTAAGATATGACGAGGACGGAAATGTAGAAGCTACGCAGAGAGCAGTTGATGGTGTGGATTTGGACATTCAGGCAGGTGAATTTGTAGCAGTACTGGGTCATAATGGTTCTGGTAAATCTACTTTTGCAAAGCATATCAATGCACTGCTGCTTCCGACAGAAGGTACGATCTGGATTGATGGAATCGATACATCGAAAGAGTCGGAACTCTGGAAAGTACGCCAGAAAGCCGGAATGGTATTTCAGAATCCGGATAACCAGATCATCGGAACTGTAGTGGAGGAAGATGTGGGATTCGGACCGGAAAATATGGGGATATCTACCGGTGATATCTGGAAACGTGTGGATGAGAGTCTTGCAAAAACAGGAATGACGGCCTATCGTCATCATTCACCGAACAAACTGTCCGGAGGTCAGAAGCAGCGGGTTGCGATCGCCGGAGTAATGGCGATGCGCCCACAGTGTATCGTTCTGGATGAGCCGACTGCCATGTTGGATCCGAATGGACGAAAAGAAGTTCTGGAGGCAGTTCATCAGCTGAACCGGCAGGAAAATGTTACGGTCGTTCTGATCACACATTACATGGAGGAAGTCATTGATGCAGACCGGGTTGTGGTTATGGATGACGGTCATGTAGTGATGGAAGGAACACCGAAAGAAATTTTTTCTCAGGTAGAGACCTTGAAAAAATATCGCCTGGATGTGCCACAGGTAACTTTGCTGGCACATGAACTGAAACAGTCCGGAGTGGATATTCCGGATGGAATTCTTACTACGGAAGAGTTGGTAAATGCCTTATGTCAATAGAATTAAAAAATGTAACATACACATACAGTCCTGGAACTTCCTATGAGATTCATGCATTAAAGGATATCAATCTGAATATTCCGGATGGGCAGTTTATTGGTGTGATCGGACATACAGGCAGTGGAAAATCCACACTGATCCAGCATCTGAATGCACTGATCCAGCCGACTTCAGGAACAGTATCTTACAATGGTGAAGATGTATGGGCAGAGAACTATAATCGACGCGCACTTCGAAGTGAAGTCGGTCTGGTGTTTCAGTATCCGGAGCATCAGCTTTTTGAAAGTGACGTGCTTTCGGATGTCTGCTTTGGACCGATGAATCAGGGAAAGAGCAGAGAAGAAGCGGAAGAAGAGGCGAAGAAAGCACTTCTTCAGGTTGGGTTCAAAGAAAAAAATTTCAAAAAATCTCCATTTGATCTGTCCGGAGGACAGAAAAAGCGTGTTGCGATTGCCGGAGTTCTAGCAATGAATCCGAAGATCCTGATTCTGGATGAGCCGACAGCTGGTCTGGATCCAAAGGGAAGAGATGAGATCCTGGATCAGATTGCAGAACTTCACAAAGTCCGCGGCATTACGATCATTCTGGTATCACACAGCATGGAAGATGTAGCCAAATATGTGGAACGCCTGATCGTAGTCAATCACGGAAAGATTGCTTTTGACGATATACCGAAAAAGGTATTCGCACATTATAAAGAACTTGAAGAGATGGGGCTGGCAGCTCCTCAGATTACCTATATTATGCATGCCCTGAAAGAAAAAGGACTTCCTGTAGATCCAGCAGATACAACGGTGGAAGAAGCGAAGCAGGATATTTTGCATGCACTTCGGGAAATGAACTCATCCTTGCTGAAAGGAGGAGTCCAGAATGATTAGAGATATTACGATTGGACAGTACTATCCTGCGAAGTCTGTGATCCACAAATTGGATCCTAGAACAAAACTTTTTGGGACACTGGTTTTTATCATTTCTGTATTTTTGTTTCACTCAATTGCCGGTTATGCGGTAGCGACGGTGTTCCTTGCAGGAATGATCCTGATTTCCACGGTTCCGGTGAAGTTTATCTTTAAGGGACTGAAAGCCATCTTTATGATCCTGCTGATCACGATGGTGTTTAATATATTCCTGACACCAGGGGAAGCACTTGTGAGTTTTGGAATCTTTAAGATTACAAAGGAAGGACTTTCCATGGCAGTCCGTATGGCAATCCGACTGGTTTATCTGGTAATTGGTTCTTCGCTGATGACATTGACAACGACACCAAACCAGCTGACCGATGGTCTGGAAAAAAGTCTCCGTCCATTAAACAAGATTCATGTTCCGGTACATGAGATTGCGATGATGATGTCGATTGCGCTTCGCTTTATACCGATTCTTCTCGAAGAGACGGATAAGATCATGAAAGCACAGATTGCCCGTGGTGCGGATTTCGAAAATGGAAATCTGATCCAGAAAGTCAAAAACATGGTTCCATTGCTGGTGCCACTGTTTATTTCAGCCTTCCGTCGTGCCAATGATCTGGCGATGGCGATGGAAGCCCGCTGTTATCATGGTGGAGATAATCGTACGCAGATGAAACCGTTGAAATACAAAAAGAGAGATCACATTGCATACCTGATTCTGTTTGCATATCTTGCGGTAGCAATTGGATTTCGTGTAGCCGGGTTATAAGAAGAATAGATGGTTCTTGCTGTAAGGGCGAGAACCATTTTTACCATAAATGGAGGGAAACATGAAAAGAGTTGGACTTGTAGTCGCCTATGATGGAACGAATTACAGTGGCTGGCAGATTCAGCCGAATGGAATTACCATTCAGGGTGTACTCAATGATGCATTGACAGATCTTTTGGGGGAAAAGATTGAGATCATGGGTGCAAGCCGTACAGATGCAGGAGTACACGCACTTGGAAATGTAGCAGTGTTTGATACGAATACACGCATTCCAGGCGAAAAGATTTCCTATGCACTGAACCAGAGACTGCCGGAGGATATCCGGATCCAGTTGTCAGAAGAAGTGGAGCCGGATTTTCATCCAAGATACTGTGACAGCGAGAAAACATATGAATATCGCATTCTGAACCGTAAATTTCCGGTTCCGACGGAACGTCTGTATTCCTATTTCTATCATTATAAGCTGGATGTGGACAAGATGCGAGAGGCGACCTCCTATCTGATCGGACGTCATGATTTTGCGAGCTTCTGTGGAACAGGAGCACAGGTGAAATCTACGGTCCGTACATTGACGGGAATCGATATCTGGCGCGATGGTGATATCGTAACAATCCGTGTCAAAGGTGAGGGATTCCTTTATAACATGGTGCGCATCATTGCTGGAACACTGATTCAGGTTGGAAATGGCCAGTATCCGCCGGAACGTGTAAAGAAGATCCTGGATGCCTGTGACCGTTCGGTTTCCGGACCGACTGCACCCGCACATGGACTGACACTGATGGGAATTGAGTTTTTTGATTAAAAATTTAAATGAATGCATATAAACAAGGCAGGGCTTAAGGTTCTGTCTTTTTTTATGGAAAATTCTTTTATTTCATTTTGTAGAATCATATCAATCCGTGGTTATAACCACATCTTTATGGTGGAATGTATATTATATTAGATTTGCAAAGAAAATAGAATATACGTTAACGCAATAAGGAGGTTTAACCATGGGAAATAAAGAAAATAAAATGTTTTGTTTTCAATGTCAGGAAACAGCAGGATGCAGTGGATGTACAGTATCAGGGGTATGTGGCAAGAAGCCGGATGTAGCAGCAATGCAGGATCTTCTTGTTTATGTGACAAAAGGATTAAGCGCAGTGACTACGGAGCTTCGTTTCGATGGAAAAGAGATTGAGGCCTATGTAAATGAAATGATCATAGTGAATCTGTTTACGACGATCACCAATGCGAATTTTGATAAAGATTCTATCATTGAACGAATTAAAAATACATTGGCGACAAAAGAAGAATTGATCCGGAAAGTGGAAAATCGAGAAGTACTTCCGGAAGCAGCACTCTGGAAAGGAACGGAAGCGGATTTTGAAGCAAAAGCTTCTCGCGTGGGAATTCTTTCTACAGAGAATGAAGATATCCGCAGCCTTCGTGAACTGATCACTTACGGGCTGAAAGGACTGGCTGCTTATGCAAAACATGCAGCGGCACTTGCACATACAGATGTGGAGATTGACGCATTTCTGCAGAGGGCACTTGTAGCGACTCTGGATGATTCCCTGAGTGCAGATCAACTGACTGCACTGACACTGGAGACCGGAAGTTACGGTGTGAAGGTGATGGAACTTCTGGACAAAGCCAATACAGAGACTTATGGAAATCCGGAGATCACAAAAGTCAACATTGGGGTTGGAAAAAATCCAGGAATCCTTGTTTCCGGGCATGATCTTCGTGATCTGGAGATGCTTCTGGAACAGACACAGGGGACAGGTGTGGATGTTTACACACATTCGGAGATGCTTCCGGCACATTACTATCCAGCCTTCAAGAAGTATCCGAACTTTATCGGAAACTATGGAAATGCATGGTGGAAACAGAAAGAAGAATTTGAGCGTTTCCACGGTCCGATTCTGATGACGACAAACTGTATCGTGCCGCCAAAGGACAGCTACAAGGATCGTATGTACACGACAGGAGCAGCTTCCTATCCGGGATGCACCCATATTCCAGGTGCTATCGGAGAAGAAAAAGATTTTTCTGCGATTATCGAACAGGCAAAGAAATGTCCGGCGCCGGAAGAAATCGAGCATGGTGAGATTGTGGGAGGATTTGCACATGCACAGGTACTTGCCCTTGCAGATAAGATTGTGGAAGCAGTCAAATCCGGAGCAATTCGTAAGTTTGTTGTTATGGCAGGATGTGATGGACGTGCAAAATCCCGAAACTATTACACGGATTTTGCCAAAGGATTGCCAAAAGATACCGTGATCCTGACTGCCGGCTGTGCAAAATATAAATATAATAAGCTGGATCTGGGGGATATCGGTGGAATTCCGAGAGTCCTTGATGCTGGACAGTGCAACGATTCCTATTCTCTGGCAGTGATCGCACTGAAATTAAAAGAAGTTTTTGAGCTGAATGATATCAATGAACTTCCAATCGTGTATAACATTGCGTGGTATGAACAGAAAGCCGTGATCGTGCTTCTGGCGCTGCTTTCCCTTGGCGTGAAAAATATTCATCTGGGACCGACATTGCCGGCATTCCTCTCCCCGAAAGTTGCCAAGATTCTGGTGGATAACTTTGGAATCAGCGGAATTGGAACCGTGGAAGAGGATTTGAAAAATCTGATCGGATAAGAAATTTTGAATCAGATGATGTTTCCCTTGACTAACCGCACCTGTATATGATTAAATCAACAGGAATCAATCATATATATCTATATGAGGGAGTAGTGGCGCACAGCGTGGCAAGTCAACATCCTGACCGCTGGTCTGGCTTGTCTTAAATAACGAGACTCATGTATGGCAAAGTTACTGTAAAAGTAACGTTTTGTTTGCTGTACATGTAGTCTCATTTTTGTATGTACGAAGAATAATAAAGCCACACAAATCTCAAAGAAAACAGGAGGAGACAAAATGAAAGATGCATTTATGATGTCTCGGGAGGAACTCCTTGCAAAGACCGGTACAGACAGTGCAAAAGGTCTGAATCCGGAACAGGTAGAGAAATCCCGCAGCACCTACGGCACAAACTCTTTTGTCCGTCAGAGTCATGAATCTCTGGCAAAAAGAATTTGGGATGCATCCACAGAACCGATGTTGGTTATGCTGATTTTTGCCGCGATCATTACATTGGCAGTCAACATCAGCAGATATTTTACAGGCGGAGAGTATAATTTCCTGGAGTGTGTTGGCATCTTTGCTGCAATCGCACTGTCTGTTGTGATCACGATCATCACAGAAGGAAAAAGTGCAAAAGCATTTGAAGCATTAAATAAAATTAATGAGGATACACTGATCAAGGTTATCCGTAACGGTGAGCCACAGCTGATCACACAGAAAGAGATTGTTGTGGGTGATATCATCATGATCGAGACCGGTGATAAGATTGTTGCAGATGGACGACTCTTTTCAAGCAATGATCTTTCCGTAGATGAATCCGCACTGACGGGAGAAAGTCTTCCGGTCAAAAAAGATGCGGAATTTGTCTGTCAGAAGAGCACACCAGTTGCGGAACGTGCCAATATGCTGTATTCAGGATGCTTTGTTTCAGCAGGAAATGGACAGATGCTGGTTACCGGTGTAGGAAACGATACAGAGTTTGGCCAGATCGCACAGGAACTTTCTTCTATTGAAAAAACAACGACTCCGCTGCAGGAAAAACTTGATAAACTTGGCAAACAGATCACGGTTCTTGGTGCTTCTGCGGCAGCAATTGTTTTTGCAATAGAGGTCCTTCAGTTTGTAATGAACGGACAGCTTAATCTGGACACAGTATCAGATGCATTTATCACCAGTATTGTCCTGATCGTAGCGGCTGTTCCGGAAGGACTTCCAACGATTGTGGCAGTTTCCCTGGCATTGAATATTATCAAGATGTCAAAGGAAAATGCACTGGTCAAAAAAATGATCGCATGCGAGACGATTGGATGTGTCAATATCATCTGTTCAGATAAGACCGGTACACTGACTGAGAACAGGATGACTGTTCAGAAAATCTACACAGGTGGCGAGCTGATCGATCCGGAGCAGTTAAAAGATGAGATGCTTCTTAAGAACTACTGTATCAACAGCAATGCCAATATTTCTGAAGAAGACGGAAGCTGGTCCTTTATCGGAAATCCGACAGAAGGTTCTCTGCTTGCAGCGGCTGCAAAAGCAGGCGTGGATTATCAGGAACTTCGTCAGGCGGCCGATATTGTCCGTGTATTCCCGTTCTCATCTCAGAACAAGGACATGAGTACGATCGTTCGTGAAAATGGCAAAGAGATTTTGTATGTCAAAGGAAATCCGGAAAAGATCATTTCTCTCTGTACTGGCATTTCCGAAGAAGAAAAAGAAAAGAATTTCCATCTGATGGAAGAATTCCAGAACAAAGCAGGCCGTCTGCTTGCATTTGCACATAAAGAGCTGGAAGGTCAGTATAACGATGAGGAGCAGGATGAGGTAGAACAGGGACTGATCTACGATGGTTTTGTGGTAATCTCTGATCCACTGGGTCCGGATGTATATGAATCCATCCGAAACTGTCGCAGTGCAGGAATTGAAGTAAAAATGCTGACAGGTGATAACATTCGTACAGCAAGAGCAATTGCCAATGAGCTGCATATGCTGGATGATGATCATATCGCAGTAGAGGCTGCTGATATCGAAAAGCTGACAGATGAAGAACTTAAGGAAGCTTTGAAAAAGATTCAGGTAATTGCAAGAAGTACGCCGCTTGTCAAGATGAGAGTTGTCAAACTTCTCAAGGAGCAGGGAAATGTTGTTGCGGTTACCGGTGACGGAATCAATGATGCACCGGCTATCAAACATGCAGATGTCGGCATTTCCATGGGTATCGCCGGAACAGATGTTACAAAGGAAGCCAGTGATATGGTACTTCTGGATGATTCTTTCTCTACAATCATCAAAGCGGTGCAGTGGGGACGTGGAATCTATGAGAATTTCAAACGTTTTATTCAGTTCCAGCTGACCGTTAATGTTTCTTCTGTAGTAGTTGTTATCTGTTCGATCCTTGCCGGTTTCAGTGCGCCGTTTACCGCACTCGAACTTCTGTGGATCAACATCATCATGGATGGACCGCCGGCACTGACACTTGGTCTGGAGCCGATTCGTCCGGATCTTCTGAAACATAAACCGACCAGAAGAAACGAAAATATTATTTCTAAAAAAATGCTGCTTCGCATCTTTGTAAACGGAATTTTTATTTCTGTGATCTTCATGCTACAGCATTTCAAAAACTTCCTTGGTGCAGCACCTGAGGAAGAAGCAACCGTATTATTTACACTGTTTGTATTGTTCCAGTTGTTCAATGCATTCAACTGCCGTGAACTGGATGACACACCAATGTTTAAAAATCTTCTGAAGAACAAGCTGATGCTTGGTGTGTTCCTTCTGGTATTGATCCTTCAGGGAATCATCACGCAGTTTGGGGCAGCAGTATTTGAAACAGTTCCGCTTTCCGCAGCAATGTGGGGCAAAATGCTTCTGACTGCTTTCACAGTTATTATTCTGAATGAAGGCATCAAAGCAGTGAAGCGGCTGTTTGTACGTAAATAAAGATTACTGTGAATAGTGACACATATAGCAGACAGTGGCAGATCATTTGGAGGGAATGTGTATGATCACTTTTATGGCATCACTTTTTATCAAGGACAGTAAAAATTATAAAGAACCATCGGTAAGGCAGGCATACGGAGTATTAAGCGGGGCAGTAGGAATCGGACTGAATATTTTGCTGTTCTTTGGAAAATGGCTTGCCGGTACGATCAGTGGTTCGATTGCAATTACTGCAGACGCATTCAACAACCTTTCAGATGCCGGATCGTCGATCATCACGTTGATCGGCTTTCGGCTTTCCGGACAGGAACCGGATCCGGAGCATCCATTTGGACATGGAAGAATGGAATATATTTCCGGTCTTCTGGTGTCCGTTGCAATTCTTGTCATGGGATTTGAACTGATCGGGTCCTCCATCGGCAAACTGCGAAGTCCGGAACCGATTGAGAGCAGTGCACTGGTATTCGGCATTCTGATCGCATCGATTCTTGTAAAGCTGTACATGTTTTTTTACAATCATTCCTTAAGCAAAAAGATAGAAAGTGCAGCGATGAAGGCAACATCAGTGGACAGCCTGAGTGATACAGTTGCAACAACGCTGGTTCTGATCGCAACACTGATCAGTAAATATACGGGATTACTTCTTGATGGATGGTTTGGTATTCTGGTAGGATTGTTTATTCTTTATACCGGAGGCTCTACGCTGAAGGAAACCATAGATCTTCTTCTTGGTCAGCCGCCGAAACAGGAGTTTATCGATGAGGTTAAGGAAATCGTGCTGGGACATTCAATGGTACATGGCGTGCATGATCTGATCGTGCATGATTATGGGCCGGGGCGTGTAATGATCTCACTTCATGCTGAAGTGGATGTGAATGGAGATATTCAGGATATTCATGAACAGATCGATCATATTGAACATGAACTGCAGGAAAAACTGCACTGTTCGGCAACGATTCATATGGATCCGATCGTAACCGATGACAAAGAGGTCCTTGCGATGAAGGCAAAAGTTGAGGAGATGGTACATTTTCTGGATGAATCGTTCAGTATGCATGATTTCCGCATGGTGAAGGGATCGACCAGAACGAATCTGATCTTTGATGTGGAGGTACCGAGAAAAACATCTTATACAGATAATGAAATCGTGAACTGGCTGAAAGAAAGGATTCATGAACTGCCGGGGAGTAAATATTTCGCTGTCATTCAGATTGATCATGAATACTATTAAAAATATTGATGACAATACAAAAAGTTTTAGTTTGACAGGTCATATGGATTTGGTATAATAAATTAATCGTGGCAATATTCAGTGCGTAGAACGGTATAATCGCACCTTCAAAGGAAATAGCAGAGAGCTTCAAAGAAGAAGTAACTGTTGTTTCCTTTTTCATGTTATGAATAAATAATTCCGGAATGTTCCAATAACGTGAAAAGTAAAAGCCCGGTAAGAGAATTGAAAGAGAGGAAAGAGGATGGAAACAAAAGAAAAAAACACTGCAACGCCATATGATCTTGATGGAAAACCGCCATTGAAGCTGGCAATTCCGCTTGGCCTGCAGCATGTTCTGGCAATGTTTGTCGGAAACCTGACACCGCTTCTGATCATTACAGGAGTTTGTGGCATTGAGTCAGGAAGCGAACTTCAGGTAGCACTTCTTCAGAATGCTATGCTGATTGCGGGAATTGTAACACTGATCCAGATTTATACGATCGGACCGGTTGGAGGTAAATTACCGATTGTTATGGGAACCAGTTCCGGATTTATCGGAGTCTGTAGAAGCGTGGCAGTAACCATGGGAAGTGGTGTGGCTGGTTATGGAGCAATTCTGGCAGCTTCTTTTATTGGTGGTCTGTTTGAAACAGTGCTTGGCGGATTCCTGAAGCCATTGCGTAAATTTTTCCCGGCAGTAGTAACCGGTACAGTTGTATTGTCAATCGGTCTTTCACTGATTTCTGTTGGTATCGGTTCTTTTGGTGGCGGAAATACCGCACCAGATTATGGTTCACTGGAGAACCTTTTTGTAGGTACGGTAGTTTTGGTTGTAATTATTGCACTGAAACATGGAACTAAAGGATTTACCAGTTTTTCTTCCATTCTGCTTGGTATCATTGTTGGATATGTTCTCGTATCTGTTATGGCGATGGTCCTTCCAACAACATTTACCTATGTAGATGAGACCGGCGCTACGATCGAAGCGACAAAATCATGGGTTATCAACTGGAGCAAAGTGGCAGATGCATCCTGGTTTGCAATTCCAAAGATCATGCCGGTCAAATGGGTGTTTGATGCGAAAGCGATCGTGCCGATCTGCATTATGTTTGTGGTTACAGCAGTAGAGACGGTTGGTGATATTTCCGGTATCACAGAAGGTGGACTTGGAAGAGAAGCTACTGATAAGGAACTTTCCGGTGGCGTTATGTGTGACGGACTTGGTTCTTCACTTGCAGCAGTATTTGGCGTTCTTCCGAATACTTCTTTCAGCCAGAATGTAGGTCTGGTTGCCATGAATAAAGTCGTAAACCGTTATTCGATTGGTATTGGTGGGATTTTCCTGATCGCATGTGGCTTATTCCCGAAACTTGCGGCACTGATTTCCATCATGCCACAGAGTGTTCTGGGTGGAGCAGCAGTTATGATGTTCTCATCTATCGTAATCAGTGGTATTCAGCTTATTACAAAATGGCCACTGTCTCCAAGAAATGTAACGATCGTTTCTGTAGCACTTGGTGTGGGATACGGACTTGGCTCTAACTCTGCAGTTCTTGCACAGCTTCCGGAAAGCATTAATCTGATCTTCGGTGGTTCAGGTATCGTGCCGGCAGCATTGTTTGCGATCATTCTGAATATCATTCTGCCGAAGGATGAAAAGACGGAAGTTGAGATGGCAGAAGAGATATTGGCGGAGAAGAAAGAAAAGGAAAGTAAAGGAAAGTAAATAGAACAGGAAAAAATATAAAAAAGTCTGAGATTTTTATATTATGTATACAATTTTGAAATATCAACAAAATTTCTGCTGAAAAAACTTGATATTTGGTTAATCTGTTTTGACACTCAGTGCTATACTTCTAACCGTAAAAAGTAAACAGAACTTAACAAAACCTCCTTTCACAAAACAAAGTTGAAGGCTGCTAAGCATCAGATTTTTGGAGGAAAAGACAAATGAATACTTTAAAAGCTGAAAAAAGAAGCATGGACGTTAAGGCAAAAAGACTGAGAAGAGAAGGATACGTTACAGGTAATGTATTTGGTCGTGAGATTGAAGGTTCTATCCCAGTAAAAATGCTGAAGACCGAGGTTGACAAACTGTTAAAAACTGACCACAAAGGAAGTCAGGTTATGTTGGAAGTAGATGGTCAGACATATGATGCACTGATCAAAGAGGTTGATTTCAACCCACTGGCAGGCAGAGTTGATGAGATTGATTTCCAGGCACTGGTAAGCAATGAAAAAGTACATTCTGTTGCTGAGATAGTAATTATAAACCATGACAAAGTAGCAGACGGTGTTCTTCAGGAGAACATGGAAGAAGTAAATTACAGAGCTTATCCGTCAGCACTGGTTGACAAAGTAGAAGTAGATGTAGCCGGACTTAAAGTTGGCGATACAGTACGTGTCAAAGACCTGAGTCTTGCCAAAGACAAAGATGTTGACATCAAAGATGATCCGGAAGCTGTTGTACTGACAGTTGTAGCAGTTCATAACGGAGCTGTACCGGAAACAGAAACAGCTGAGGATGCAGAAGCAGAAGAAGCCAAATAAATTCCTCAGAGACTTACACCTATATAATAAAATAAGATAAAAGATTCCTCCTGTAGAGTTGGTTCACAGGAGGAATTTTTTATGCAGAGGTATTGTTTTCGCAAAAATTTACAATACACTGCTTCAGATCTTCACAAAGTTCCCGGGTTCTTTCTTCAGGAATACACAGAATATGGAAACAGCACTGCAAAACCTGCCAGAACAGGGTATTCAGCGAGAAACGTTCCGGTGCTGCTTTGACCATTTGAGAAATCACACCGATGTAACCGTACATAGAAGCCATGGTAAATTCGTCCACATCCGAAATGGGGAGAAGCTCATCAAGGCTGTTTCGGTAAAGCGTCGTGATAAAGACAGGAAGATCTTTCTGGGGTACATAGACAGGATAGTCCGTGTAGTAATCTGTCAGAAAACGTCCAAGCTTCGGGTCGGTCAGGATCTGCCGCCACATCAGATACAAAGCAAAGACATACTGATGGGATGAAACAGAAGTATACTGTTCGGCAGTCCGCTTGTTGTCCGTATAGATTTCCCACAATATTTCATATCGGATCATATCTTTTTGCTTGAAGTGATAATAGATCGATCCACGGTTTACATGAGCTGCCTTGCAGATATCATTATAACTGGTTTCATGAAAGCCATTATCCAGAAATAATTTTCTGCATTCCGCAAGGATTAGTTTTCGGGTTTCGATTCCCGTTTCGTATTTTTTGTCTGCCAATTCAAATCCCTCCAATTTGACGATAAACAAAATTTGAACAGTTTCCGCTATTGTTCAAAAATGATAAAATTATCTTAACATAATTGAAAAAAATATGCAAGTTGAATAAAATATAGGTGTAGCAAAAAGAAAGGTGTTTCTATTACGGAGGTGCGAAATGCCAGAGAAAAATTTACTTGAACAGAAAAAAAGCAATCTGATGAAGGCACTGAATCGGCAGGGCGCTGATTACGTTCCGACAATGCTGGCTTCCAGCTGCGCGGAAGTTGCCTGGACAGGACAGAAAGTGACCGATGTGATCGGTGATGCAAATGCATATGTTAATGCCATGACAGATGTATTTGGAGTTATGTGGGGAGATGCGAATACATTCTCAGGAACTTTGTTTACACCAGCTATCTCCGATATCATCGAACCGGTACAGAACAAATTCGGACCGGACGGAGTCACTCCGGAACATGTACAAATGCCACAGATGGAGCGCGGAGAGTACGATCAGCTGATCGAAGATCCATTTGGATTTGTTGCAAATGTACTTCTTCCAAGAAAATATCCAAAACTGTTTGAAGATCGCGAATATGCGAAAAAGACGATCAAAGCTATTGCTGCGGACAAAGCTTATGCCATGGGTGTTCTGTTTGGGATGACAGATAAGGTCCTGGCAGAAAAATATGGTATTACTGGAATTTGTAATTTCGCGGATGTATTTTCAAATCCAGTAGACACTTTATTTGATTATTTACGTGGATTCAAGGGAACACTGACAGATCTTCGACGTCAGCCGGACAAAGTAAAGGCTGCCTGCGACAGACTGTGGGAGACTTATAACCTGCCGAAACTTCAGGGTACACCGGCACCGTTCCCATATGCATGCCACATGACACATATTGCACCTTATTTAAGCCCGAAGCAGTTCTATGAGCTTTACTGGCCATATGAAAAATTCTGGATTGAGCGTGCTGCAGCAGCCGGAACGAAGGTATGGATCATGCTGGAAGGTCGCTGGGAGAATGTATGGGAATGCTTTAAGGAAGTTCCGAAGGACAGCTGTATTCTTCATATTGACGATGATGATATCATCAAGGCAAAAGAAGTGCTTGGTGATTACCAGATCATTGAGGGCGGTCTGAAGATGGCTTCTGTCAGAACAGACAGTCCGGAAAAGATCAAAGATGATGTAAAGAAGATTATTGATGCGTGTCAGCCGGGCGACGGTTTCCTGTTCTGTACAGACAAAGCATGGATCGCGCCGGGTGATGTAAATCAGAATCTGATCGATGCCTATAATTTTGCTCATGAGTATTCATTGAGCAGGACACAGAAATAAGGAGGTTCGTCATGAGTGAAGAGAAAAAAGAACAGACCAATCAGGAATATTTACAGGATATCGTAAATGAACTTCTCGCTGATGAAGAGTGGGAGCTTCCAAAAGAACTGCGTTTCTGGCTGATGGGAACTTATACCTGGGAACTTTTATATTTATAAAAAGCAGAAGTGTCAGATTTATAAATGAAGAGGAGAATCAGTATGGATTATAAAGAATTAGAACAGGCTATGGCAGATCTTGATGAGGATACCGTCCTTGATATGATGAAAGAAGTTATGGATAACAATGGAGAAGGCGTCAAAGATGCACTGGAAGCATGCCAGAAGGGAATGGCTGCGGTAGGAAGTCTGTTTGAAAAAGGTGAGTACTTCGTAGGAGACCTGATCTATGCAGGCGAGATCATGGTGGAAGCCATGGATATCATCAAACCGGCACTGGCTGGCGCGGATCACAAAAAACTGGGTCGTATGATCCTGTGCACCGTTAAAGATGACCTTCATGACATTGGTAAAAATATTGTAAAAGCAATGCTGGAAGCAGGTGGATTTGAAGTTGTTGACCTGGGAATCGATGTTCCGCCTGAAAAGGTAGTAGAAGTCGCCAAGCAGGAAAACATCAAGATCGTTGCTCTGTCAGGTGTGCTGACACTGGCACTGGACTCTATGAAAGATACGATCAATGCGTTTAAAGATGCAGGCATGCGTGATGATGTGAAGATCATCATTGGAGGAAATCCGGTAAGTGAGGAGGCCTGCAAAGCACTTGGCGCGGACGAATGGGCTTACAGTCCACAGAAGACCGTTCAGGTATGTACAAACTGGGTAAATGCAGCATAAGAAATAACAGAGGTGAGACAGCAGTATGATTATTATAGGTGAAAAAATCAATGGTGCGATTCCTTCCATCAGACAGGCCATTGAAGATCACAACGAGGAACTGATCCGGGAGCGAGTAGCAGCACAGGCGGCGGCAGGGGCAAATTATATTGACTGTGCGCCAAGTACTGCGCCGGAAATCGAATATGACACGATGGTATGGCTGATCGATCTGATTCAGGATACCACGGATCTTCCGATTAGCATTGACAGTCCAGATCCGCTTTTGCTGAAACGCATCATTGAAGAGGGACGGCTGAAACGTCCGGGCATGGTCAATTCTGTTAATGAAGAAGGAACCAAATGTGAGACACTGTTTCCGCTGATCGCGGGAACTGACTGGAATGTGATCGGTCTGACCTGTGACAAGCAGGGCATTCCTATGCAGCCTGATAAGAAGCTGGAGATTGCAAAAAGTATTATTGACAAAGCAGATCATTTTGGTGTGAAGCTGTCAAATTTACATATTGATCCCTGTGTAATGGCACTGGCGACCGCACCGACTTCCATGGATGATTTTGCATTTTGTATTAAAAAGATCCATGAGATCGCACCGGAAGTAAAAGTGACGGGAGCATTGTCAAATGTAAGTTTTAACATGCCTGCAAGAAAATATGTCAATGCAGGATGCATGACGGTTGCAGTGGAAGCAGGACTGGATTCCGCGATCATGGATCCGTGTAGTTCTTTTATGATGGGAACGCTCTTTGCAGCAGAAGCTTTATCTCAGAGAGATAAGGGCGGACGTAAATATAACAGAGCATTCAGAAAGGGAATCTTTAAATAGGACAAAGGAGGACATATGCCGGAAATTGTATTTTTACCAAATCATGTTTCTGTAAAAGTTTCCGCAGGTACGTCCATTCAAGAGGCTGGCAGAAGTGCCGGCCTCTTGTTAGATGCACCATGTGGCGGGCATGGGCTTTGTGGAAAATGTAAAGTAAAGGTTGGAAAACAGGAAGTGCTGGCATGCCAGTATCAGGTGGAAAAGGATGTGACCGTTATTCTGCCGGAGGCGCCAAAGAGTACTGGGATCCTTGCAAATGGAATGGAGTCAGAATTTGCAGTTTCTCCGGTGAAGGAGGGAGACTGTCATATCAGTGTGGATATTGGGACAACTACGGTTGTGGTATATTTGCTGGATGGAAAAAGTGGCAGGATCCTTGGTTCGGAGAGCATGCTGAATCCACAGTATCCTTATGGTGCGGATGTGATATCCAGAATCCAGGCGGCAGAAAATGGAGAGTTGGATGTACAGTGCCGCAAGATTCGGCAGGAAATTGAAAATCTGGTTCATACTCTTTGCAGAAAATACAGGAAAGTACCGGAAAAAATCGGAACGATGGCGATTGTCGGCAATCCGGCCATGCAGCAGATTTTTCTGAAAATTGCTCCGGAAAATCTGACTCACCCGCCCTTTGCACCGGCAATCAAAAAAACGGTCAAAGAAAAGCTTTCTGATTATTTTGCGGATATGACAGGCGGGGTGTTGCTGACAGTTCCGGATATAGCAGGATTCATCGGTGCGGACACGATGGGGTGTGTATTGTCTACAGGAATGTATAAAGAAGATAATATCACGCTGATGATTGATATTGGAACCAACGGAGAGATGGTTCTGGGAAATAAAGATCGAATGGTAGCCTGTTCCACCGCAGCCGGTCCGGCATTAGAGGGAGGAAGAATCAGCTGTGGCATGCGGGGTGGTCCCGGAGCTGTTGATCATATCTGGATGGAAGACAGTACGGTATACAGTTCTGTGATAGGCCGGAAGGAGCCTCTGAAAAAAGGAACCCCTGTGTCAGATGCAGAAGTACAGGGACTCTGTGGTTCAGGATTGATTGATGCAGTTGCAGTGATGCTGGATCTTGGAATACTTAATCGCAGAGGAAGGATTCAGAAAGCATATTATGGGGATGAGAAGAATCGAATCTATGCAGTTACAGATCAGATTTCTCTGACACAAGAGGATATCAGGGAAGTGCAGATGGCGAAAGGAGCCATTGCAGCGGGGATTGAACTGATGATGGAAGAACTTGAGATTACTTACGAGCAGGTTGACCGGGTGATCCTGTGTGGCGCATTTGGCACATATATGAATGCAAAAAGTGCAGCAAGAATCGGCCTGATACCAGAGCCGCTGCTTTCTAAAGTGATCGCTGGTGGTAATGCTGCCGGAATGGGATGCCGTCAGATTACCATGGACCAGAAGTTGTTTGCACTGACCGGCGAACTGGTGCAAAAAATTGAACCTCTGGATCTGGCAAGTCTGCCACAATTCCAGAGAACTTTTGCGAAGCATATGGCATTTTCGGAGGTGTGATAACAGATGATGACAGATGACGAAATTACAGAAAAATGGATAAGGACAGCAAAAGAAATCGGATTTTCAGAAGCTGGTGTATTGAATCCGGAGACTTTGAAGGTAATGCCATTGGTGCGTGAGACATGTGCAGAAGATATGTGTCATGCGTACAATCACAACTGGACCTGCCCGCCGGCCTGTGGAACGCTGGATGAATGTGAACGCAGGATGCGTGCCTATAAAAGAGGTATTCTGGTGCAGACGACAGGTGTGTTGCGGCGGGATATTGATACCAGAATATACAGAGAGACAGAGAAATTGCATACAGAATATCTTAAAATTCTGCGGGAACAGATGATGGAAGAATTTCCGGATATGCTGATGCTGGGAGCAGGTGGCTGCAGAATCTGCGGGCAATGTGCTTATCCGAAGCCATGTCGTTTCCCGGAGAAAGCTATTTCTTCTATGGAAGCTTATGGATTGTTTGTTACGCAGGTCTGCCGGGATAATAACCTGAAATATTATTACGGACCACGAACGATTACTTATACGGGATGTGTGTTGTTCTGAAAGAAGCAAGGGACAGAGTGAAATGAAGCTGCCATACGTGAAAACTTATATTTCTCTCAGATTCTTCAGGATGCATTGATGGCAAAGCTTGGAATGAACAGATAAATAACAGATAAATAACAGATAAATAACAGATAAACCGGTCAGCACTTTTTTTGAGTGCTGATTTTTTTGTAACATTTTCCGCGTTCAGATGTTATATTGTTGAAAGAGAGAAAATTTCCGGTGGAAAAAGTGGACAGAAAGGCAGTATCCGGTGCAGAATGCAGGAAAGGGGGAAGGCAGATGTGGATAATGAAATTTTATTAAAGCTTTATGGCCTTTATCAGAAAGAGCTGTATCTGTATTTGTATTCCCTCTGCGGTGACGGGCATCTGGCGGAAGATCTGCTTCATGAGACGTTTCTCAAAGCATTGTTGGCACTGCCGGATGGGCATACAAATATGCGGGCATGGCTTTATATGGTAGCGAGAAATCTTTTTTATAATCAGCAAAAAAAGAAATCCCGGGAGATATTGATGGAGGAGCAGGATTATTTTCCAGAGAAAAAAACAGACGAAGATCTGTTTGAAAAAATCCTTGAGGAAGAGAACAGGCGAATGCTTTATCAGGCAATCCGCAGACTGGAGATAAAAAAACGAGAAATTATTCAGATGCAGTATTTTGGCGGAATGTCGCAAAAAGAGATTGCGGCTGTTCTACATATCACGCCAGAAAATGTGCGTGTATTGGCATACAGGGCAAAAAAAGAACTGAAAAAATATCTGGAAAAGGAGGGCGTCAAATGACATATCGTGAGTTATTGAAATTATATAAGCAAGGCAAACTGGAAGACAGCGCAAAAAAACAGATAGAAGCGGAAATCGAGAAACAGGATGCAATCAGTGAATTTCTCTACGAAGAAGGCGAGATACCAGGATTTTCAGATCTGGAGAGTGAAAATGCAGGAAATCTGGAAAATGAAGAATGGCTGACAGGTCAGCAAAACAACCAGAAGGAGCAGTCAGAGAATCAGATAGAAAAGAAAAATAAATGTATCGGAGATTCCCGGAATGAGCAGGAGGATGAGTTCAACAGGCGCTTTATAAAGGAAATCCAGCGTTCCATTCGTAAAGCTTTCATCAAAATGGGAATGATTGTAGGGGCTGCTGTCCTTGTAGTTGTCCTGTGTGCAGTTTTTATTCTTCCTAAAGTTGTGTCAAAATTTTATTACGATCCGAATGAAGTTGCAGGAAAATATGAAGAAATGACCACGACCAGAATGGAACTGGATATGTCTGTTTATTCCGAGCTGTTTTTGCCGGGAAATCACCGGGATCAGGTCAATGCAGTATCGAGGGGCTATGGGGAATATGACATCGTCATTCCACAGACTTCCAGCTGGACGGGAAAATTTACTTCCGTCAGCGGACGCCTGGTTCGGGGAAAACTTACTCTCTATGATAACAATGTACTGAGCCGCCCGATCATGCAGTTCTACATTCCGGGAGACGAGACCGCCTGGGAAGCCTGGGAAGTAGATGAAAACGGTAAGGAAACCAAAATGGATACAGAAGCACGTAAACAGGCAAGCATTCAGGACTCTAAAGAAGCAATTGAAGCATACAATGACAACGACTGGTACCTTGCCTATGTTTCCATCAATGACATCATGGATTATAAAGATTTCATCGAGTGGTTTCAGAATCTTTCGGATCAGAAAGAACTGGAATGGGGGACTCTCTGGTGTGCCGTGCATACAGAAGACAAAGATGGTTACTGCGTGGAACCAAACATTGGCTTTTGCCCACTTCCATCCGGAATGAGCATGAGCTGGGACAGAGAAACATATCCATATCTGTCGCTTCTGGACAATTCAGATTCGTACGACCGGGTAGAAGCAAATGATGAAGAAACTATGCAGACTCACGTTATCAGCATGCTATCCTACATCCAGGATCATGACGAGATTCTTTCGATGATGGGCCAGACAACCGATTCCCCGGACAGATATCAGGACATGATCAATTACGTAAAGAAAAACGGTCTTAAAATTCATGGATTTGCCGTCAGTGCAAAGAAAAAGACTCTTCTTGAACTTTATAAGCAGGATGTGGTATCTTATATTCAAACGACACCACAGAATTAGAAAAGAAGTGAGACTATGGAAATTACAGAAATGTTAGATGAACTGAAAAGCAAAGCGCGCCGTGACGAAAAGCTGCGGGCAGAGCTTCTGGAAACAAGGAAAGACGCACAGCCTCTTAGTGCATTCTGCCGGAAATGCAGGGAGCTTGGATATGAGATTTATGATATGGATCTTATCACAGCAGGAGAGGAATTCTATGCAACCATGCGAAGAAGCACCAATGGCGGCGGGGAAAACTCCCCGATGCTGGAAGGCGAAGATGATTTCTATGAGCTGTTTTTCGCCGGACTGGAGTAAATTATGAATATATGTATTTACGGAGCTTCCAGTGCAGAACTGGAGCAGATTTATTATGAAAAAACAGAAGAACTTGGCAGAATGATGTCGAAGCGCGGTCATGGACTTGTATTTGGCGGAGGCACGACCGGAATGATGGGAGCAGCAGCCAGGGGCGTTGATTCCGAAGGCGGCTATATCCTCGGTATTGCCCCGCGTTTCTTCGACAAGCCGGGAGTTTTATATGAGAATTGCAGTGAATTTATTTTTACAGAAACCATGCGCGAGCGAAAAAAACTCCTTGAGGAACGTTCCGATGCAACAATCGTGACTCCGGGCGGAATTGGAACTTACGAAGAATTTTTTGAGATTCTGACACTCAAAAGTCTGCACAGGCTGGACCGCCCGATCGTTCTTTATAATATCAACGGCTATTATGATGGAATGAAAGCTCTGCTTCAACATACCGCTGACGAGAAATTTATGGATGTTGCCAACATGGAACTTTGTGCGTTTATGGATGATCCGGAGCAGATCCTTACATACATAGAAAACTATCGCAGACAATAGGCACAAACGAAGGAATAAAAGATGAAAAATCCATTACATTACCAGTTATCCGAATACGACTGCGGACCGACATCTATGATGAATGCAATCGCCTATTTATTTGAACGGGAAGAAATTCCACCGGAGGCAGTCCGAAATATGATGCTCTACTGTCTGGACTGCCACAGCAAAGAGGGCATCCCAGGGAAACGTGGGACGTCCAGAGCTGCAATGATGTTTTTAAGCAACTGGCTGAATGAATACGGCGAGCTGGGAATCATGTCCGTGAGCAGTGAGTATCTGTCAGGGCGAAGCGTGTACATAAGTGAAGAAAGCCGCATTAATCATGCATTGAACCATGGTGGCGTGGCGGTTGTTCGTCTGTATCTGGAGGAAGAGCATTATGTTTTGATGACAGGTATACAGAATGAAAATATTCTTCTCTTTGATCCTTATTACTGGGATAAACCATTTGAACAGAAAGATATTCTGATGGATGATAAACATCCCAGGGAATATAACCGTATCGTACCTTTTCAGTACTTTAATCAGGAAAATAAAGAAATAATATATGCTCTCGGTCCGGTGGAAGAGAGAGAAGCAGTTCTCATTTTCAATGAAAAGACAAAGACCGTGCCGGAGGAAGTCATCGAGTACTTTATCTGATTATAGAAAAAAGGATTTCAGAATCCATGGAGATTTTATATCAAACCATGGAACTGAAATCCTTTTTTGGGTGTGTTTAAGAATTATGGATGAAGTCCGCCGACACCCTGAATGATGTTTGACGGGATGTTCATAATAATATTCCTCATTTCATATTGTCGCAGAAGATTTTCTCCATGCTTGCTTTAAGCGGAACGCCAAGCTTGGTGAGTGTTCCATCCAATGCTGCAAAGACTTCGCGGACATTGTAGAAATCAGCATTGTTTCCCATATGACCGATGCGGATGACTTTGCCTGCAAGTACATCAAAAGAGCCTGCAAGCATAATATTGTAATCGTTTTTGACACCATCAAGAATGGCGGCTGCGGTGGTTCCTTTTGGTACTTCGAATACCGTGACCGTACTGGAAAATCCGCTCTTAAGGTAGAGGTTCAGTCCTGCACCTGTGATTGCCTTGCGAGAAGCCTCGGCGATTTTTTCATGTCGTGCAAGGATATCCGGGTCTGCGGCGATATTGTCGATCGCTGCACGAAGTCCGTAGATATCGCTGATCGGCATGGTGTATGGGAACCATTTTTCTTCATAATAATGTGCAAAAGTAGTCAGGTTTGCATAGAAGGATGCAATCTGTGTCTTACGTTCTGCCATTGCCTTTTTGGCATCATCGCTGATGACTACAAAAGTCAGCCCTGGAGGCGCGGAGACAACTTTCTGGGAGCCGCCGCACATAATGTCAATCTGCCAGTCGGAGATACGCATTGCTTCACCGAAAGAAGCAGATACGGAATCGACAACGGTCATGATGCCATATTTCTTGAGAAGAGGACAGATTGCAGAAACATCATTCAGCATGCCACTAGGGGTGTCCCCGTGGACAACGGTTGCATATTTGTAATTGTGATGTTCTTTGAGGAAGTTTTCAAGTTCCTGCACATCGAGAGTTTCACGGTAATCTCTGGAATAAAGTTCCGGACATCCTCCGTACATGGAAACAAAATCAGCAAATCCTTTGCCATAGATACCGTTATCCAGTACGAGGACACGGTCACCAGGTTCTGTCATAGAAGCGCAGGCAGCCTCCAGACCGAGGATTCCCTCTCCGCCAAGAATGAGAGTTTCATTGTCGGTGTGGAGAAGGCGGCTGATCTCTTCGCAGGTTTCTTTGTAAAATTCTACGAAGCTTTCATCGAGATCAGGGTTTGTGCATTCTCTGCTGCGGGCGAGACGTACGTTTTCAGCAACCTGTGTCGGGCCCGGTGTCATAATTTTATACATAAGATCAAGTCCTTTTTCTTAATTAAATTCTTATTTCTTTAAACCAGTGCGTTTAGCTGCAACATTCAGCGGTGCGATTACAACCAGTGTGATGACTGCTGCAACACCGATCTGTACCAGGTTGCCAGGAATGGAAGCAACCGGTGCAAGTGGATTTCCGTAAATTACGACTTCTGCGATATAGTAACCTACGACTTTGATCACACAGGCTGCGATAAGTGCGATCACATACCATTTGAAGTTCTGGTGTTTTTCATCTTCGGTAAGCTTTCCTACAGTGAAGCCCATCAGAGCAACGATCACGAAAGTAAATGGAGCCCATAAAGTCCATCCGGAGAGCAGGTCAAACAGTCCCATTCCGACACCACCTGCGATTGCTCCGGTTTTCTTGCCAAAGATGATCGCACCGATGAACAGAGGAACGTTGCCGAGGTGAATGAGTCCTCCATTTGCTGCGATTGGAAGACGGACGTTGATGAATGCAGTAAAGATATAAGTCAGTGCAACGAAGATTGCTGTTACGGTGAGAAACTGAACAGAAGAAACCTCCTGATCGTTTGCTGCTGTCTGTACATTTGCGTTTGCCATGATAATAAATCCTTTCCCGGGAGTTAATTCAATTAACATCCCTGTTTGATATGTTTTACTTGGACTATACTTTACAATAGAACTGTACATTAATAAAGAGGCAATTTATGAAAAAAATAAGGGGACAGTCCACAAGCGAATGATACTGCTTTTTCTGTCATGCTTGCTATTTATCAGTGCGGATGTTAAAATCAGCATTAACAAAAACTCTTATATGGAGGAATAAAGTGAAAAAAATACTGTCCCCTATGGAAAAAATGGATTTTCCGGAGAGCGAGGAGCTTCCGGAGGGTGTCAGAGAAATAGAAGCAGAAGACAACTTTGGATACTGTACAGAATTATATACGGATGTAGAATATGCAGTTCACAGTGGAAAGAAATTACACCTTCAGATCATGACACCAACAGTATTCGGACAGGATCTGAAATGGCCTTTGATCGTATATGTGCAGGGTTCTTCCTGGCACAAACAGAATCTTTTTCAGAGTCTTCCCACTTTGGCACGGATGTGCGAAAGAGGCTATGCAATTGCGATCGTAGAGCACAGAGAAAGCGATCTGGCTCCATTTCCGGCACAGGTAATAGACGTTAAAACAGCAATTCGTTTCTTACGTTTAAATGGAAGAAGTTATCATATTGATACAGATAAGATTTCTCTCTGGGGTGATTCAAGTGGAGCCCACAGTGCTTTGATCGCAGGAATTACAGGTAATACAAAGTATCTTCCGGAGGAATATCCTGAAGTCAGTACCGAGGTCGACTGCATTGTTGACTGGTTTGGACCAACGGATCTTATGGCAGCAGTACAGCATCCCGCAGTCATTGATCATGATTCAAGTACCAGTCCGGCAGGCATTCTGATCGGGGGAAAATCACTTCATGATCACCCGGAAGATGTTTATCCGACCAATCCCGTGGTTCATTTGCAGCCTGACCGAGAAACACCTCCGATTCTCATTATGCACGGCGGCAGGGATCCACTGGTTCCGTTTAATCAGTCCTGCATTTTATATGAGGCATTAAAACAGATGGATAAAGAAGTAGAATTTGTCAAGCTGAAAAATGCTGGACATGGCTGGGGCGGCTTTATGAGCGAAAAAGCACTTGATATAGTAGAAGAATTTATAAAAGAAAAAATGTAATCTTGATACAGAAGATTTGGAACTATACAGACTTTGAACAGCCACGAATTTTCAATAAAAATACAGAAACAGGGAGAATGATATGGAACAGGAAACACAGACACCGCACAAACGAAGAGTACGATATAAAGGAAAATATCCTCGTAAATTCGAAGAAAAATATAAAGAATTAAATCCAGAGAAATACAAAGATACGATCGAGCATGTAATCAGTAAGGGAAACACACCGGCTGGAATGCACATTTCCATTATGGTAAATGAAATTCTGGATTTTCTTAAGATCCAGCCGGGTGAGACAGGATTTGACGCAACCCTCGGCTATGGCGGACACACAAAGGCAATGATGGAATGTCTGCACGGAGAAGGGCATATGTATGCGACAGATGTAGATCCGGAGGAATCTGCAAAGACACGTAAACGTCTGGCAGAGCAGGGCTTTGGAGAGGACATCCTGACCGTGAAACTCCAGAATTTCTGCACGATCGATGAGATTGCAAAAGAGGCAGGCGGATTCGATTTTATCCTTGCTGACCTTGGCGTATCTTCAATGCAGATCGACAATCCAAAGAGAGGATTTTCCTTCCGTGCAGATGGACCGCTGGATCTCAGACTGAATCAGGAGAAAGGAATCAGTGCAGCAGAGCGACTGGATAAGATCAGCCGTGAGGAGCTTGCCGGAATGCTGTACGAGAATTCTGATGAGCCGTATTGTGAAGAAATCGCAAAAGCGATCACTGACGAGATCCGCAAGGGAAATCGTGTGGATACCACAACAAAACTGCGTGAGATTATAGAAAAAACACTGGATTTCCTTCCGGAAAAAGAAAAGAAGGATACCGTCCGTAAGACTTGTCAGCGAGTATTCCAGGCACTTAGAATCGATGTGAATCGTGAATTTGAAGTTCTTTATGAATTTATGGAAAAACTTCCTGATGCACTGAAACCGGGCGGACGTGTGGCAATCCTGACTTTCCACTCCGGAGAGGACAAGCTTGTTAAAAAAGCCCTCAAGGCAGGATACAAAGCAGGAATCTATTCCGATTATGCAAAAGATGTCGTACGTCCATCCGCACAGGAATGCGCCCAGAACGGACGCGCCAGATCAACCAAAATGCGCTGGGCAGTCAAATCAGAATATTAAATAAGAAAAAGGCATCTGGGAGAAAATCTCAGATGCCTTCGTTCATTATAAGAGCTATGTGTCTGTATTATCTGTCTGCACCGTAGTACTGGTCAGAGCCAAAGCCAAGAATCAGTAAGAAGATTGGCTGTAATAAGATGAGTCCGATCGCAAATCCGATACCACGTCCGAATGCTCTTGCAAGTTTTACGCAATACATGATATTGATCACTGTAAGCGCAATCTTAAGCAGAATAACGATCAGTGAGAGAAACATGCTTTCATTAAGATTGGCATTTGATACATAAGAAAGTAATATTCCAAGGATAAAATTCAGCCAGAAATAAGATGTCTGCCAGGCAATTTTGTAGGAAACATAATCACCGTAGATCGGAATAAGGCTTTTCCACCCTGCCTCACCGGCTTTGGTAAAAATATTCCAGTTTGCGATGATCTGCAAAATCCACCATACAAAAGCAAAGATCAGATACATACCGCCTAAGACCATCATAGAACTGATTATAAGAAGTCCCATAGTTATTGCCTCCTAATTTTTTGTACCCTCATTAAAGCACAATCAAGGTGGACTGTCAAATGGGTGGAGGTGGTACAGAAAAATTCATGACATGCTTACCTTATCGTGATATACTGTTCAATATGAAACCTAGGGGGAAAGAATTTTGATAATTACAGGTGAACTTAAGAATAAAATTGACAGTTTGTGGGAGATTTTCTGGACTGGTGGTTTAACAAATCCTTTGGATGTTATTGAGCAGATGACTTATATGATGTTCATTCGAGATCTGGATGACAGTGATAATATGCATGCAAAAGAAGCAGCCATGCTTGGCCTGCCATACAAGAGTATTTTTGCTGGAGAAGTAAAGATTGGAGAAAGATCAATTGATGGAAATCAGTTGAAGTGGAGTGTGTTTCATGATTTTCCAGCAGCTAAGATGTATTCTGTTATGCAGGAATGGGTTTTTCCTTTTATAAAAGAATTACATGGAAATAAAGAAAGTGCATATGCAAAGTATATGAGCGATGCAATTTTTAAGGTGCCAACTCCGTTGATGTTGGATAAAATTGTAACATCATTAGACGATATATACGAGCAGATGGCACAGTTAAAGAAAGCAGATACTCGCGGTGATGTATATGAGTACTTGCTTTCAAAATTAGCTACCGCTGGTGTAAATGGCCAGTTCAGAACTCCAAGACATATTATTAATATGATGGTTGAATTGATGCAGCCGAAACCAGATGAGGTAATTTGTGATCCTGCTTGCGGTACTTCCGGTTTTTTGGTAGCTGCCAGTGAATATTTGAAAAAGAATCGAAAAGAAGATGTGTTTTTTAATCGTCAGAACAAAAATCATTACATGAATGAGATGTTCCATGGTTTTGATATGGATAGAACGATGCTTCGCATTGGAGCTATGAACATGATGACTCATGGTGTAGATAATCCAAAGATAGAATACCGCGACAGCTTGTCTGATCAGAATCCAGATAAAAATAAGTACAGCTTGATTTTGGCCAATCCTCCATTTAAGGGATCACTTGACTATGAAATAGTATCTGCTGATCTTCTAAAAGTATGCAAAACAAAGAAAACGGAATTACTGTTTGTGGCACTTTTCCTTCGAATGCTTAAAGTTGGTGGAAGATGTGCCTGCATAGTTCCAGATGGTGTTTTATTTGGATCATCTAATGCTCATAAGTCGATCAGAAAAGAACTCGTTGAAAATAATCGCTTAGAAGCAGTTATTTCTATGCCTTCTGGAGTGTTCAAACCATATGCCGGAGTTTCTACTGCAATCCTGATCTTTACCAAGACAGGCCATGGTGGAACTGATAAGGTTTGGTTCTATGACATGAAAGCAGATGGATTAAGCTTAGACGATAAGAGAAGCGAAATCAAAGAAAACGATATTCCGGATATCATAGCTCGTTTTCGAAATCTTGAAGCAGAAGCTGACAGAGAACGTACTGAGCAGAGTTTCTTTGTGCCCAAGGAAGAAATTGTAGAAAATGCTTATGATCTTTCGATTAATAAGTATAAGAAAGTAGAATATGTACCTATTGAGTATCCTTCTACACAGGAAATCATGACGGACCTTCATGAGATAGAAATGAAGATTGGAGAAGAGATGGCTGCGTTAGAAGAGTTACTTGGATTATAAATTCGGATTTGTAGGGATGATGTAGATGAGAGCAAAACTTGAAGATGTTTGCGTAAGAGGTTCATCAAACCTCAAGCAATCAGATGTTATAGATAAAACTGGGGAGTATCCAATTTATGGAGCTGCAGGGTATATAGGGAATGTCGATTTCTATCATCAAGATCAACCATATGTTGCTGTTGTAAAAGATGGGGCAGGTATTGGTCGAACTTCTTTGTATCCAGCAGAGTCTTCGGTGATTGGTACTATGCAGTATTTATTACCAAAAGAAAATGTGTTGCCGGAATATCTTTGCTATGTTGTGAAATATATGCACTTAGAAAAATATTTTACAGGTGCGACTATACCACATATCTATTTTAAAGATTATAAAAAGGAAGAGTTCAACTTAGATACTTTGGATAGGCAGAAAGAAATAGTGAATATTCTGGGAAGAATAGAATGTGTAATTTCTTCGCGACAGCAGGAACTTCAAAAATTAGACGAACTTATTAAAGCCCGATTTGTCGAGATGTTTGGGGATTTAGCTAATCCAGAGTGTTCATGGGATAAGAGTAAACTTATAGATGTTTGTACAGATAAGGATGACATAAAATGTGGCCCATTTGGTACTCAACTAAACAAGGATGAATATATAGAATCAGGAATTGCTGTGTGGGAAATTCCACAGATTAATGCAGCATTTTTGATTAACCCAACACATTTCTTGACAGAGGAGAAAGCTGAACAATTAAAGGCATATACAATTATTCCAGGCGATATTGCAATGTCACGAAAAGGAAATGTTGGAAAATGTGCACTTTTTCCAGATAATTATCCAGAAGGAATCATTCATTCTGATGTTTTAAGAATTAGAGTAGATAGAAAAAGAATAAATCCATTATTTATGATGTGTCAGTTACATTTTAGTGGATCGGTTACAAGGCAAATAGAATTAGTGAGTTCGGGAGCAATAATGGCAGGAGTGAATGTTACAAAATTAAAACAGATTTATGTACATGTTCCACCAATAGAATTGCAAAATCAATTTGCCGACTTCGTCCATCAAGTCGACAAATCAAAAGTTGCAGTACAAAAGGCATTGGAAAAAACACAATTATTATTTGATAGTTTGATGCAGCAGTATTTTGGATAAGGAGTGTTGCGAATGGGAATGATGACAGTATATCATGGTGGCTATCAAGCCGTAGAAAAGCCGGAAATACGAAAAGGACGCAATACGAAAGACTTCGGAACAGGCTTTTATTGTACAGTAATTAAAGAACAGGCTGAACGCTGGGCGAGACGCTATGATACAAAAGTAGTTTCTATTTATGATGTACGGGTTAAAGAAAAACTGAACATTAAAGAATTCAAAGATATGTCCGAAGAATGGTTGGATTTCATAATTGCTTGTCGAAGCGGAAAGAGTCATACCTATGATATTGTGATTGGAGCTATGGCAGATGATCAGATTTATAACTATGTATCCGATTATATGGATGGTGTAATTACGCGAGAGCAGTTTTGGGTGTTGGCAAAATTCAGGTATCCAACCCATCAGATTGCTTTTTGTACAGATATAGCATTGCAATGCCTGGAATATAGAAATTGCGAGGTGTTTTAATGGTCGGTGAAGGAAGAGAAAACAAAAAAGATAATGATCTTTTTTATACCTGCAGTTTGATTGATTATGTTGCACGAAAAACAAAGAATACACGTATTGATGTGGTAAATGCATTAGGAAAGAAAAATCTTGAAAGAATTTACGAGTATGCAGACGTATTTCACTGTGAAAATATAGATAGTGTAAGCGATGAATTCATTGAAAAGTGTAATATTCAGGAAGGACAGTTTGATAATGTTGGAGAATGTAAGTATGCTATTCCGACATATTGGGATATTGGAAAAGTATATAAAAGACTGATCAAGCAGGTATCTGAAAATGAAGGAATAGAAGTGATTGATGCGTTGATAAAAGTGTATAGATCCTTTATCAGCACAAAAATAGATGATTATAATAGCAGCGTATATTATGAAAATCCATCATACATATACGAATCATATAGAGAAAATAAAATGCTTTAAGTAAAATGGATGAAGGATGCTGGTACAAAAGGAGATGACCAGCATGGAAGAAAAAATTGTAAAAGTACTTAACGAAATGTCTGCCTATCTGACAATTGCACAGATGAAAAAATTACAGGAGATTATGTTGGATACGTTTGCTGAAAACAAAATAGAGAAGTCCAATGTGGCAAATAATGATTTCCTTCAGATGTTTTTGGATGCAAAAAAAATTGAAGGATGTTCTGAAAGAACGATACAGTATTATCAAACTACAATACTACATATGTTTTCGAAAATGAATGTTCCGATTCGAAAGATAACGACAGAAGAAATCAGAGCCTATTTATCTGAGTATCAGGAAAACAGTCATTGTACAAATGTGACTGTAGATAATATTCGCAGAAATATATCTAGTTTCTTTTCATGGTTGGAGGAAGAGGATTACATTTTAAAAAGTCCGATGAAGCGCATTCATAAAATAAAAACCAAAACAGTAGTAAAAAGCGTAATATCTGATGAGGGAATTGAAAAACTCAGAGATTATTGTACGGAAAGTCGTGATCTGGCAATAATTGATCTGTTGTATTCGACAGGAATAAGAGTTGGGGAATTAGTCAATCTGAATATTGATGATATTGATCTGGAAGGCAGAGAATGTGTTGTCTATGGAAAAGGAAATAAGGAACGCCGTGTGTATTTTGATGCAAAAGCAAAAGTACATTTGAAAAGATACATGGAAGAAAGACAAGACAATAATGAAGCACTTTTTGTTACATTGGATTATCCATATAATCGATTAAAAATCAGCGGTGTAGAAATACGATTGCGCGCATTGGGAAGAAAACTAAATTTGGAAAGAATACATCCTCACAAGTTCCGAAGGACGATGGCTACCAGAGCAATAGATAAAGGAATGCCAATAGAACAGGTACAGAAAATACTGGGGCATTCGCAAATCGACACGACTATGCAGTATGCTATGGTAAATCAGGCAAATGTAAAATCATCTCATCAGAAATATATGAGTTGAATTCTTTGTCAATTCGGATTTGTAGGGATGATGTATATGAAAGTAAGATTAGGCAATTACATAGAAGAATATTCGAAAAAAAACAAAGCTGACGAAGATATTCCAGTATATAGTGTTACAAGTACTCAAGGATTTTGTCGAGATTATTTCGGTAAAGAGGTTGCTAGCAAAGATAAAACTACTTACAAAATTGTTCCTCAAGGTTGTTTCGCATATAATCCATCAAGAATTAATGTGGGATCGGTAGACTGGCAACGTAATGAAGAAAGGGTTATAGTTAGTCCCCTTTATAATGTTTTTTCGGTTTCTGAGGAGTTGGATCAAGAATATTTATATTATTATTTAAAGAGTGATTTTGCGTTGCAAAGAATTAGAGCAGTTGCAACAGGAAGTGTACGAGACAATCTGAAACTTGAAATGCTAAAAGAGTTTCCAATTTTACTGCCACCCAAAAACGACCAAAAGACAATTGCAAATAATTTAGATAGAGTAAAAAGAATCATAGAGCTTAGAAAAAGTGAAATTGATAAAATGAATGAACTCATCAAAGCCCGATTTGTCGAGATGTTTGGGGATGTTATGCATAATGATAGAAAATGGGAATGTAAGCAGTTTTCTGATATTACTACTTCAAGATTAGGTAAAATGCTCGATGCTAAACATCAGACGGGTACATGTAAATATCCTTATTTAGCCAATTTCAATGTTCAATGGTTTAGATTTGAATTAGATAATTTGAATGAAATGGATTTTAATGAAAAAGATCGAGAAGAATTTTGTCTTGAGGACGGAGATTTACTTGTCTGTGAAGGCGGAGAGATTGGCAGATGTGCAGTTTGGCACAATCAGGTTAAGAAATGTTTTTTTCAAAAGGCACTTCATAGAGTGAGATGCAACCAAGACATAATTTTACCAGACTATTTGGCATGGTGGTTTAAGTACAATTGTGAGAACGGTGGTTTTGCTGCTATTGAAGGTGCTAAGGCGACAATATCTCATTTGACTGGTGTTAAAATGAAAATGCTAGATGTGACAGTTCCAGCAATTGAGCTGCAAGAACAATTTGCCGACTTCATCAAACAAGTCGACAAATCAAAAGTTATAAAGCTGAGCAATTAATTGTTTTCATAAAATTAATACGTATTCGATACAAAAGGAGGTTTCTATGATAACCAACTTTGATTATTTAAAAAATGAAGAAAAATTTAAGGCATTTGCAGACGTAGCTGTGTCTGCAGAGAAGATTATTTTGATTGATCCGGAGGCATGTGTCACAAACTGTCGCAGGGCGATGGAATTCGCGGTAAAATGGATGTACTCTGTTGAAAAGCAACTGGATATGCCTTATCAGGACAATCTGCAGAGTCTTATTAATGCGGAAGATTTCAGGGATATTGTCGGATACGATATATGGAAACGTATGGATTACATTCGAAGATGCGGCAATAATGTTGCACATAATAGCAAAAAGACTGGTAGGGCAGAGGCAATGCTTTGCCTGGAAAACCTGGCAATTTATCTTGATTTTATTGCATGTTGTTATTCTTCGGATTATACAGAACATATTTTTGATAAGCAGTTAATTGAAGACAGAATTAATAGAGCGAAACAATCGAAAAAAGACGCTGCAGACACAAAAGAAAATCTTCTGAAAAAAATCAGTGAGCTTGAAAAAAAAGAGTTAGACTTACAATCGTTAATAAAAGAAAATGCGGATTTGAAGGAGAAACTGTCAGCCAGACGAGAAGAACAGCAGGATGCGTATGTTCCTAAGCCACTTGATTTATCAGAGTATAAGACAAGAAAATTATACATTGATTCTATGCTGCAGGACGCTGGATGGACGGAAGGGGAAGACTGGATAAATGAGTATGAGCTCCCTGGTATGCCAAATAAGTCAGAAGTTGGTTATGCAGATTATGTTCTGATGGGAAATGATGGGCGTATACTGGCAGTTATTGAAGCAAAGCGTACGTGTGTCGATGTTTCTAAAGGAAGACAGCAAGCAAAACTCTATGCGGATCTTATTGAAGAAAAACAGAAACGAAGACCAGTGGTATTTCTTACAAATGGTTTCGAAACAAAAATTATTGATAACCAATATCCGGAACGAAAAGTATCAGCATTTTATTCTAAACGAGATCTCGAAAAGCTTTTTAATCTTCAGACAATGAAATCCAGTCTGAAATACATTACTGTGGATAAAAATATTGCAGGAAGGTATTATCAGGAAGCTGCAATTAAAGCGGTGTGTGACAGTTTTGACATAAAAAATCGTCGTAAAGCACTTCTTGTTATGGCTACAGGTTCAGGAAAGACCAGAACAGTTATTGCACTGTGCAAGGTATTATTAGAGCAGGGCTGGATTAAAAACATCCTGTTTCTTGCTGATCGTAATTCACTTGTAACGCAGGCAAAGAGGAACTTTGTGAATCTTCTCCCGGATTTGTCTGTTACAAATCTTTGCGAAGAGAAGGATAATTATACGGCTCATGGTGTGTTCGCAACCTACCAGACCATGATGAATTGCATAGATTCCATTCATGACGAAGAAGGAAAACTGTTTACCTGTGGTCATTTTGATCTGGTTATTTGTGATGAAGCGCATAGATCAATATATAATAAATATAAAGACATTTTCAGTTATTTTGATGCGCCATTAATTGGTTTAACAGCAACACCAAAAGACGAGATTGACAAAAATACATACGAGATTTTCGAACTGGAAAATGGTGTTCCGACATATGGCTATGAACTGGCGCAGGCAGTAAAAGATGGGTACCTTGTTGACTTTGTTTCCGTGGAAACTACGTTGAAATTCATTGATCAGGGTATTGTATATGATGAATTGTCAGAGGAAGAAAAAGAAGAATATGAAAACAAATTTACAGATGAAAATGGTGAGTTGCCTGAGAGCATTAACTCATCTGCATTAAATGATTGGGTATTCAACGAGGATACGATCAAAGAAGTTCTTCATATTTTCATGACCAATGGAATTAAAGTGGACTATGGCAACAAAATCGGTAAGAGTATTATATTTGCCAAAAATCATGAACATGCAGAAAAAATTTATGAGATATTTGGAAAAGAATACCCGCATCTTGTAGGTTATGCAAAAGTAATCGACAACTATCTGAATTATGCACAGAGCGCTATTGATGAATTTTCTGATCCGAAGAAAATGCCGCAGATTGCTATTTCTGTAGATATGCTTGATACTGGTATTGATGTGCCAGAAGTAGTAAATCTTGTTTTTTTCAAAAAGGTGATGAGTAAAGCAAAATTCTGGCAGATGATAGGCCGTGGAACACGTTTATGCCCTGGATTATTGGATGGAGAAGACAAAGATAAGTTTTATATCTTCGATTTCTGTGGTAATTTTGAATTCTTCCGAATGAGTAAAGGACGTCCAACAGCTAATATGATTGCCTTACAGGGTGCTATCTTTCAGCTTGAATTTGAAATTGCCTATAAACTGCAGGACATAGTATATCAGACGGAACGATTAATTGCCTATCGTAAAGCTCTTGTTAATCATATGACTACAAAGGTCAAGGAACTTAATAGAGAAAATTTCGCAGTGCGGCAACATTTAAAATATGTTGATATTTACGCAAATGAAAGTAACTATGTAGGGCTGACTTACGAGGATACTCTTGTGGTACGCGAGGAGTTGGCTCCGTTAATTGAGCCGGAAAATGATGAAGTTACAGCATTGAGATTTGATGCATTAATGTATGGCATTGAATTAGCTTATTTGATTGGAAAGAAGCATTCTCGAGGACACCGGGATCTGATGTCAAAAGTATCTGCGCTCTCAGGTGTGGCTAATATTCCGGAAATTATGGAACAGGCTGAATTGATTAATCAGATTCTTCATACAGACTATCTTGCAAATGCGGGGATTAATGAGTTTGAACATATCCGAGAAAACCTTCGTGATCTGATGAAGTACATTCCTAAAGGTCCTAAAATTATCTATGATACTAACTTTGCTGACGAAATTCTGGCAATGGAATGGAAAGAATCTGAATTGGAGAATGATGATCTTAAGAACTATAAGGCTAAGGCAGAATATTATGTACGTCAGCATCAGGATAATGAAGCAATCGCTAAATTAAAAAATAACAAACCCTTAACATCAGAGGATATAAAAAATCTTGAAAACATTCTGTGGAGTGAAATCGGAACAAAACAAGATTATGAAGCAGAGTATGGTGAGAAGCCATTAGGTGAGTTTGTTCGTGAGATAGTTGGCCTTGATATGACTGCTGCAAAAGAGGCATTTGCTGAATATTTGGATGAGACAAATCTGGATAGCAGACAGATCTATTTTGTAAATCAAATTGTAGAATTCATTGTTCACAATGGGATGATGAAAGATTTATCTGTTTTACAGGAACCTCCGTTTACTGATCAGGGAAGTATAGTTGAAGTATTTACAGATCTTTCAGTATGGATGGGAATCAGAAAAACAATAGAACAGGTCAATGCCAATGCATTGGCAGCTTAAAATAGATATTGAATACAGTTAAGGAGTACCTACATGAATAACTTACTAAATAAAATCCACCAGCAAAACGCAACTGCTTTTACCCACAGTGGTAAATTCCATGCGGATGATGTATTTTCCGCTGCGTTACTACTATATTTAAACCCAGAACTCACGATTCTACGTGGTAACCGAGTACCGGAAGATTTTGACGGTATCGTATTTGATATCGGCAGAGGCAGATACGATCATCACCAGAAGGACAGCAGAGTTCGAGAGAATGGCATTGCATATGCGGCATTTGGGCTTCTCTGGGAGGAGCTTGGTGCAGAAATCCTTGGTGAAGAACTGGCGGATAAATTCGATGAATCCTTTGTGCAGCCACTGGATAACAATGATAACACCGGTGAGAAAAACGAGCTTGCGTCACTGATCGGAAATTTCAATCCAACCTGGGATGCCGAAGGAAGCAACGACGAAGCCTTTTTCCAGGCAGTCAGTGTTGCCGGAATGATTCTGGAAAACAAATTCGACCGTTACAGAGGAAACGAACGTGCCGATAAACGAGTAGAAGAAATTTATGAAAGACACATGCAGGCATTTCATGACAGAGAAAAACACTGCGAGGATGCAAAGATTCTGATCCTTCCGGAGTTTGTGCCGTGTCAGAAATTTTTATCTGAGACATCAATTGCATTTGTGATCTTTCCGTCTAACAGAGGCGGTTACTGCATTCAGCCGCAGAAAAAAGAATACTCCATGAATTACAAATGCAGTTTTCCAGCTGAATGGCTCGGCCTTGAGAACGAAGAACTGCAGGAGGTTACAGGGCTCAAAACAGCCGGTTTCTGTCACAAAGGTGGTTTCCTTATGACAACCGGTGAACTTGTGGATGCAGTACAGGCATGTAAGCTAAGCATGGAACAGTTTCACGAGAAACCTGTGATCGTAAGCTTTGGCGGAGATACAGAATACGATGAACTCATCCATCAGCTTCCAAAATTACAGGCAGCAGAAATCATTCATATAGATTTTCCAACACTTCCGGAAGTTGAAATCCAGGGAGTTTATGCAGAAGTAACCATGGAAAAACAGGAGTGGAAATCCAGAGTCAAAGAACAGGTAAAACAGATCCTGAAATACAAGCCAGAGACCGTTTTTGTCGGAGAAAATCTCTTCGCGGCATATCCAATCGTACATGCACTGCGCAAAAAACATATCCCGGTGCTTGTGTTGGCAGAAAAAGATGGACAGAAGTTGATCGTGCGTATTCCATCAGGGTCCTAAACTGATAAAATCGCAGTATCTCTAAAAACATACATAAGATGTGCAAAGGAGGCGTGATAACAGATGATTCGTCTTCAGGATATTGCTGAAATGGCTGGTGTCAGCCGCACTACCGTATCAAATGTCATAAACGGAAATACGAAAAGAGTTTCCCAGAAAACGATTGATAAGATCACAGCAATCCTTAAAGAACAGAACTATGTTCCGCATATGGGCTCGGTGATGCTTTCTGGTCATGGTTCCAGAATTATAGGAGTAGTCCTGGGTTTTACCTATGCTCATGGCATGCAGTCCCTTCAGGATCCTTTTGTGGGAGAACTTATTGGAAACATCCGTATGGAAACGGAAGAAAAAGGATATTACGTTATGCTCATCGGCGGCGAAGATATTCAGAATGTAGTAGACATTGCGTCAAAATGGAATGTTGAGGGACTGATCATCCTTGGATACAATGAAGAAAGATACCGCAGTCTTTCACGTAAGCTGAATAAGAAAATGATCCTGATCGATGCTTATCCTGAAGGTGCCTATACCTTCCAGAATGTCGGTGTAGATGATTATTCAGGAGGATACCAGATAGGAGAATATCTCTATTCCTGTGGATATAAAAAGGCTTTGTTTATTGCGGAAACTGAAAGAGACAGCGACTATTATCGATGGATGGGATTCAAGCAGGCAATGGAAAAGAAGGGCGGATTCTGCAGTCGTTCCCGATACATTGTTGTTCCAGGTGAGAAAAAATACCGTCTCAGGAAATACGAAGAACTTTTACCGCGTTTCCTTGAAGCAAAAGCACTGGCTTTTTCGTCAGACTATGATGCAATTGAAGCAATGAACTTCTTTTTTGATAAAGGGATCAGGGTTCCGGATCAGATTTCCATCACAGGTTATGATGACAGTATGTATGCGAGTATGGTCCGCCCAAAACTGACGACAGTTCATCAGGATGTCCAGAAAAAAGCACATATGGCTCTGAAACGTCTGATGAAGCTGATTCAGGGAGAAGAATTGAAGGAATTAAATATAAAAAGTCCGGTTTATTTAGTAAAGAGGGGGCTGTCGCACTAAGTAATTAGTGCGCAGCCTCTTTTTGGTGCAAAAAAAATA
>NZ_JAJCKS010000022.1:0-53089 GCF_020558815.1 Blautia sp. 210820-DFI.6.14 | reverse complement strand
GTAGAGCATGCGGCTGTTAACCGCAGTGTCGTTGGTTCGAGTCCAACAGGGGGAGCTACAAACCCAATAATTGTGCAAAATAACTAAATACGGCGCAGTAGCCAAGTGGTAAGGCAATGGTCTGCAACACCAGTATTCACCGGTTCAAATCCGGTCTGCGCCTCTTAAAAAGCCCAGAAAATCAAGGTTTTCGAGGCTTTTTCTTTTTTCAAAATCCTATAATTCTGTCTAAAAAAATAAGGTGGCAAAATTATAGGAAAGAAAAAGTTCACAATTTTTTCTACAAGTCCATTTTTCCATAATCCAATTCCCTTTTTTAAAAAATTAATTCTAAAATACAAATTTTCATGCTTTAATATTTATAGATATGTCCGCCAAAAACCGTTAAAAACCTTATAAAATCAAGTAAAATCGTTTCGTAAGGTGGACGATAAGGTGGCAGAATTTTGGTTGTTACAGCCTGTGCCATCATACTGTAGACAACTATTTCCTCTGTTAAGCGGAAGATTTATGCAATCATAGCATCAATTAAACTTACCTTACGTTCACTGTCTGTATGAACATAAGTACGCATGATGACCTCATAGTTATCGCCAATGATTTCAGCAGCTTCCTTTATTTCTCCCATATTGTGAGTCTGCCGGATCAGATTTGTTGCAAAAGTGTGCCGTAGTGCATGAAGATTATATTCTGGAATCTCAGCACGCTTACAAATTTTCTTTAGCGTATTGGCTAAATTTTGGATTGTAGGGCTGACACCATTTTGCGTAGATAATATCAAATCTGGAAAAACCCGATTTTTATCGTATAGCTCCATCATACATGATAGTGAAAATTCAGCTTCCTTGTTTAATGGAATAGTCCGTAAACTATTTGGGTATTTTGGAGGAGTCAAAATCATTTTAGTCTTTTTTTTGGAACCGGCCTCTCTGTTTTTAACCCTGCTAAGCGTATGTGTGATTTTAATGCCACGCCGTCCTAAAAAGGGCACGATAGAAGATTGACCTAATGCAAGCAATTCACCACCACGTAAACCTGTGTTTAAAAGGAATACAATGGCAGGACCATATCTATACAAATAGCGTTCATTTTTATTTGGACTGGGTTCCATTGCAATTTCTTTTATGATCTGCTCATGTTCTGGTGGGATGATTGAGATTTCCTTTGTTTCTACAGGAAGAACGGATTCTTCCGGCATTATCACCCGATTTAAAATATCAGAAAAGTTTTTTGGCAGTTCGCCGAGAGAAATTGCTGTTTTAATCATTGCAGACCAAAATAAGTAAATTTTCTTTAATGATGAATAACTCAGGATTTCCTTTTTAGCATTAATCGTTGCTGTAATATCATCAGCAGTCAGATTAGAAAATGTTTTGCTAAAAGCATCCGTATCTTTTAAATGATTTTCGTATGTTTTTTCTAATCGATCCAGGCTGGTTTGTTTGAATTTGCCAGCTTCAACCATGAGACTTTTGCGGAATAAGTATTTGTTCGCATAGTCCTGTACTTTGATGTTTGAAGTAATTGCGTCTTGTATTGCGACTTTTATCTTCCAGTCATCTAATAATGCTTTCGCTTCTCCTTTGGTAGGAGCATTAAACTCCTTGTCCGGTAGCCCTTTTTTTCTATATCGGGCAGTCCAACCTCCTCTCTTATTTGGAAATAGTGATCCATCCCCTTTGGATCTTCTTTTTTGTTGTGTACCTTTCGTTGTTCTCGCCATGAATAGTTCCCTTTCTTTAATGAGATATTCATGCCAAATCAGGTATAAGGTCTATTTTAATATAGCCAAGCCTGATTGACAATAACTTTCTAAAGGGCCTAAAAGAATATTTGCTTTCCTATGTTTTTCTTGAGAAACTCCTGAATAGAAGCTGGTGAAGTAAAATATTGCCGCCCAACTTTTGTAACGGGAAGAATTCCACTGTCAAGAAGTTCCCTGGTTTTTGTTTTTCCAATGCCGAGCATGGATGCTATCTCCTGAACGGAGTATGCTTTAAAGAGATTGTCTGTTTCACTCAATATAATCACCTCTATAAATTAGATTAATGAAAGAGTAGACATATCAGGAAACCGTTTCCTATGCCATGTTTCATGCACGTATGAGGTGTTACTATGTAATCATCAAGTTGCAGGCGTGCATTTATGCGACACTATCTGCAGCACCTATATACATTTCCTGATAAGGTATAAAATTATCAAGGTACAATAGCGTAAGACTTGGTTTTGTCTTAACAATTTCATTAAGTAATTAACTGAGATTTTTTCAGATTGAACAGATTATGTACTTTTTATAAAAAATTTTTCTATAAACTTGAAAAAAGAGAGGTGGGATACGTGATATTTCAATATTTTAATTGAAGTCATATATGCAAAGCAGAGTATTTAAGAACATACAATATATTGTGCATGAAGATTGACATATACTATATCATGTGCTACTATACTGCTATAGTTAATTTTATGCGCACCCATAGGGGGAGTTTTGGATTTGTATAAATCCTAAGACTCAAGGAGAGCAGTAAGGCTGCTTATTCCGCATAAGTTGTTTATGATTGTATAAAGTGTCACTATCTGTCCTTATGGGGCAATAGCGGCACTTTTGTTTTTTCGGTAATATTATCAGGGATATGAGAATGGATAGCGAAGGAATACTTCTCTTTTCATTCTTTTTTTATGCCCTAATGAAAGGCAGGATTGCCACAATCAGCTTTGGCTGTTTATGGATAAATAAATTTAAGAAAGGTGGTACACACATGAAAGAAACAAAGATTTATGCAGATGAGTTTTGCACTACATTTGCAAGTACAACGGAGATGCTGGAATTTCTGGCTGAGAGGGCAAAGCAGTCCAAGTGGATTCGTAAGCCTACCAGGATGCTAAAACTGGTTCCATTGGAAAAGGAGGCAGAAACCATTGAAGAAGCCTGTGAAAAAGAACTGGAAGGAATAGTAGAGGATACAGAAAAGAATACCCAGTTGGTATTAAAAGTGAACAAGGATTTTTATCCGGTTCGTGACTGTGCTATCCATACAATTCTGAAAAGAGCCGGCATTAATGGAACAGGATTAAAGAAACTGGAGAAAGCTACTTATGCAAAGGTAGTAAACTACTGTCTTCAGGTAGCGAAAGGAGATGCCTTAATCAAGGTGGCAGATGGAAAAGTATCTGCAGTACATGGCGGTGATGATCATGATTACTGTGTACTGGATATGCAGACAATCTTCAATATGACAAGTGATTATCTGAAAGCACATTTTAAGGGAAGTACGTATCTGGAGGGATCTGGAAGTTTTGACCATTCCATTGTGTCCGCTATATGGACTTTAGGAGGAAATCAGGAACTTTTGGATACTTATCACCAGGCTTTGGAGGATCATGGAATTGAGGATAAGAGCCTTGCTCCTGCACTGCGCTTGACTACTTCTGATGTAGCAGTAAGTGGTGTGAATCTGTATCCCATGATGCTGTCTCAAACCAGTAACCGTGTCATTAACCTGGGCAGTCCTATTAAACTGTCACATGATAGAGGGGCAGCCTTACAGGATTTCCGGAAGAATCTGGACAAAATTTTCTCCCGTTATCAGGAAGCAGTTAAAGGAATTGTTGGTTTGATGGATATAGAAATCCAAAATCCTGTAAACTGTCTGCATCTGATTATGAAGGAACTCAAAATCAATCAGAAAATCCGAAATGAAGTGGTAGATCTTTTTGTGGGACAATATGGGGAAGAGCCATGTACAGCTCATGATCTTTATTTTGCCATGCACGAAGCTGCTTTCTTTGCTGCTTGTGAAGGATTTTCTGCACCACGGATTTTAAAATTGGAAGAAGATCTTGCAAAAACACTGGTTTTTGACTGGAAAGCGTTTGATGTATACGGAACGATTAAATTATAAGGAGGACATGAGATGAATACAGTATTAAATTATCAGCCGGAAGTTCTGGTAGATACAGCAGATTTGAGCCGGGAAGATTGGCTGAATTATCGACGTCTTGGTATTGGCGGAAGCGATGCAGCGGCAATCATGGGCGTATCCCCATTTGCGACAATCAGGGATTTGTATTTCGATAAAATTGGTATTACGCCAGTGATTGAAGAAGAGGAAGAAAACTGGGTAGCAAAAGAAGTGGGACACCGACTGGAAGATCTGGTTGCCATGATTTTTGCCAAGAAGACTGGACTTGAAGTTTTCCCTGTACGAAAAATGTTCCGGCATCCGCTATATCCGTTTATGTTAGCGGATGTGGATTACTTTATCCGTTTTCCAGATGGCAGCATTGGGATTTTGGAATGTAAAACCTGTAATTACAATGCAAAAGACAAATGGGCAGATGATGGGATTCCTGAAAACTATGTTTTGCAGGTTCGTCATTATCTTGCAGTCATGAATATGAATAAGGCATATATTGCCTGCCTTTATGGAAACAATGAAAATGAATTTGTTTATCGGTGTCTGGAACGGGATAGAATGGAGGAAGAAGAACTCATTGACCAGGAGAAATACTTCTGGGAGGAATATGTGGAGAAGAAAATAGAACCACCGTATTCCGGAAAGCCAGATCTCATTTTGGCTAGTATCCGGAAATATAATGGTTACGCAGACAAATCAATTCCTGAAATCAGCATATCTAGCTTGGAATCACGCAGTCTTGAAAAATATCTCAAATTATCTGAAGAAAAATCCCAATTGGAAAAGAGAAAAAAGGAGATTGAAGCGGAACAACGTGCATTGAGCGTACCGTTTGTCGAGCTTCTTGGACAAGGGTGTAAGGCAGTGATCGAGGATGGGAGTTTCCGTTACCGGATTACTTATAATCCTACGATACGCACCCAGATTGGAAAAGAAAATATGGAGAAACTGAAAAATCAGCATCCGGATATCTACGAAGAATACACAAGCACTACAGAAAGCAGGATTTTCCGGATTAAAAAGGAGGTTGCATAATGTTACAAGGAAAAAAGGCATATATTTGTTCTCCGCTGTCTGCCCCGAATCCAGAGGGAATGCAGCATAATATGGAACTGGCAAAATACTATCTCATGCAGATGAAAAGGCTGTATCATTGCCGTACTTTTGCTTCACATGCACATCTTCCGTTAATGTTGGATGACCGTATCCCAGAAGAGCGTGAGACTGCAATGCAGATTGGAGCTTTGATGCTGGATTTATGTGAAGTATTAATAATTTGTGGTTCCTGCATCAGCGAGGGAATGAGAAGAGAGATTCAGACAGCATTTGAAAAAGGAAAAGACGTTTATTGGTATGATTCCAAGATGAAATCAGGCGAATTGATGAAAGTAGAGAACTGGAGGAGCATAGACGATGAGGTGCAAATATATACGTAAGATTTTTCAAAATGAGGAAAACGGATATACGGTTGCGTTATTTTCCACGCTGGATCATGAGGTTCCTCTTTCTGCCAGAGATAAATTTTGGGCAGACAAAAAAATCATTGCGTTTACTGCAAAAGGATATGACCTGCCTCTTACGGATGAAATCGAAATAGAGATGGAAGGCGAGTGGGAGACAAATTCCCATGGAACACAATACAAGGTAGAAACTTTTTTGGAAGTTGTACCTAGAACAAGGGAAGGTATCTTAGGATACCTTTCTTGTGGTTCTTTAAAAGGAATTGGTCCCAAAACGGCAGAACGGATTGTCAATCGTTTTGGTCTGGATACCTTGGAGGTAATGGAAAAGTATCCACAGGAATTATTAAAGATTCAGGGGATATCTCAGAAAAAACTGGACCGTATTGTGGATTCTTTTGGAAAAAACAAAGTATTCCGGGAATTGATGACTTTTTTATCACCGTTTCATGTTACGCCTAAAAAAGCAAATATGATTCTTCAGAAGTTTCGGGATCAATCCGTAGAAATCATTCGGAAGCAGCCTTATATACTTTGCTCAGTCAAAGGGTTTGGTTTTCTCACTGTGGATGCCATTGCAAGGCAGTGCTGTGCTGCAACAAATGATCCTATGCGTATTTCCGGATGCGTCAGCTATGTGCTGCGGGAAGCCATGAAGCAGAACGGACATTTATATCTGGAGCAGGAAATTTTGGTAAAAGATGCATTGAAGGTTCTGAATAAAGAACTGAATCTTCAGCCGGTGACGGAAACAGAGATTTTAAAAGTGTTATATCGTCTGGTCATGCAGGACAGTATCGTGGTAGAAGAGAATAGGGTTTACATTACCCAACAGCATCAGGAAGAAGAGGATACAGCCTCTATGATTGCAAGAAAATTGCATGAGCGAATTCCAGTTCTTACGATTGAAAAGGAACTGGAGGAAGCACAGGAGGATTTAAACATAACATTATCCGAACAGCAGAAAGAAGCAGTACGTATGGTTTTTGCAAACCCGATCAGCATTATTACTGGAGGACCTGGAACCGGAAAAACAACGGTTTTGAAGATCATCTTGTATATCTATCAGAAAAAATGCGGGAATGAAGTAAAACTGATGGCACCGACTGGACGTGCCGCAAGGCGAATGGCAGAGAGTACCGGAAGTGGAGAGGCAACTACGATGCACATGGCATTGGGGCTTTTTGGTGATGGTGATTATGAAGCACTTATAGATGAATTGTCCGCAGATTTTATTAATGTGGATGAGGTATCTATGGTAGATATGCACCTTGCCTATGAATTTTTTTACAAGGTAAAAGCAGGAGCCAGAGTGCTTTTGATAGGAGATGTCCACCAGCTTCCTTCTGTAGGAGCAGGAGATGTGTTCCGGCAGCTTATCTTGTGCGGGAAAATACCGGTTACTGTTTTAAATCTGGTATATCGCCAGGGGAAGGACAGCAACATCCCCATAAATGCTCAACTTATCAATGAAGGAAAGACAAACCTGCAATGGGGGGATGATTTCCAGATGGTCGAATGTTCAGGAGTAGATGCGGCGGCACAAATTGTTAAAAATATCTATCTCAAGGAAATTCAGATGTATGGTATGGAGCAAGTACAGATACTCTCTCCATATAAAGTGAGAAGTGCAGCCGGTGTCTTGGAACTGAACCGCAGTCTGCAGGACGAGGTAAATCCCCCTGTATCCGGAAAAAGGGAGCTTCATCTTGGCGGTGAGATATTTCGGGAAGGTGACAGAATCCTTCAAAACAAGAATACAGAATTTGCCAGTAACGGAGATTTGGGTACATTGGTACAGATTGCTGAAGATGAGGACAATAACCCTCTGGTTCAAATCGTATTTACAGATGGCCGCAGGGTGAAGTATGAGGCAGAGCAGGTGGAAATGATTGAACATGCAAACGCCATAACCATACACAAAAGCCAAGGAAGCGAGTGCCAGGTGGTCATCATTCCGTGGTTAAAAGCTTTTTATCCCATGCTGAAGCGGAACATCTTTTATACGGGAATCACCAGGGCAAAACAGCGTGTTTATATTGTTGGGGAATGGAAAGCCGTTTGTCAGGCAATCCACACAGATGATACGGGAACCAGAAAGACGATGCTGGCAGTAAAAATACAACAGTATTGTGAACGGTATCAGAGACAGGAAAACAGACGGATCCCTGCAACAATTTGCAACCGGGCTGTGTAAAAAAATAGCAAAATAGTTCAATGTTGAGAATTGGCAGGTTATTACTTTATGAAGGGATGTCCTGCCGGTTCCAAAGAAAGGAGCAGGCAATGAGCGAATTATTATATAACAAGTCAAAAGCAGTAGAAGAACTGAATAAAGTGGAAGGATTTTATCCTCTGGAACTTGCCAGAGTTATTTCTAATGAAGGGCAGGAGGAACAACGGTATCTGGATGTGAAATATCGGAAGCTGTGGTTCCGTCTGGTAAATCCCACAGGTAAGATTATCAGCCGGATTGTTCACTTTACCGAAAATATGGCAGTCGTAGAAGCCAGAATTTATCTGGATAAGTGTGATCAGGAAGATAATTATATTGCAAATTCCTTTTCACAGAAGTTTCGTACAGCAGATACACAGTTTGGGGATAAATTTCTTGAAATGGCAGAAACAGCGGCAATTGGGCGAGCTTTGGCAGATGCGGGGTATGGCCTGCAATTTGCTGATGTAGGGGAAGGAAATGATCCAATGCAGGTAGATGCAGGAATTCCTGTAAATCAGGGAACACAGATGCAGACTGCGATGCCAGCACAAACCCCTGCACCAGGAATGCAGCAGACTCCCAATCAGTCAGCAGGAACCATGCCATCATTTCCGCCTCAAGCAACTCCGGGGCAGCAGATGATGGAACAGTTTTATCAAGAAGCACAAGCCAATCGAAATACGATTGGCGGGGTAACGGGTACAGGACAGATGACAAATCCGGTAATGAGTCCGGCAACTGGATCTGTACCAGTTATGCAGCAGATGCCTTCTAAGCCGCAATTTCTGGATCCCAATATGCCAGTGGAAGAACTGGTGAAAAGGATGAGTTATGAGCAGGCAATACAAGTAGCCGTAACAGGACAGGGAAAATTTAGTGGAAAGACCATGGGACAGGTTGCAATAGAAAGTCCTTCCAGCTTGCAATGGTTCGCAGAACAGTATCATGGACAGAACCATTTCATACCGGCGGCAGCCAAAGTAATTCTTGCAAAGGTATAGCAAATAGCCGGCTTAACATTCTTTCCACAGCCAATAAAGGCTGTGGAAGAAAGGAGGAACCATAGAGTGTATGATATGTCAGGCTTTAGCTACGATATCACAGATGTCGTGCATTTACTGCAACTTAGAGTACGGCATAAAAATTCTTCGTCAATGGATGTGAATTGTCCATTTTGTGGAGAAACAAAAGGGAAAATGAATGTTAATCTTCAGAAAAATGTGTTCCGGTGTAATCGGTGTGATGCTTCCGGCGGAATGCTGGAATTATACGGAAGACTGCATGGTGTTTCCAGTGCAGAGGCAAACCGACAGATCCGGGAAGCTCTGGGAAAGGGGGAATACCGGACGGATTATCAGGTGGTTCATAAAGAAGAGCCTGTAGAAATTTTTAATGCCGAGTTAGCGGATGCGGATGTCATTGACCGAACATATCAAGAAATGTTGTCGTTATTGACCTTAAATGATAAACATCAGGAAGATCTTAAAAAAAGAGGGCTGACGAAAGAACAGATCGAGATACAGAGGTATCGTAGTGTACCATTGTTTGGAATTAAAAATATGGTACAAAAACTGTTGGAATCTGGACAGACGGTAAAAGGTGTGCCGGGATTTTATGAAGATCAAGATGGGAAATGGACAGTTAATTTTACTTCTAAAAATTCTGGGATTTTGATACCGATTCGGTCTATGGAAGGAAAAATACAAGGATTTCAGATACGGTTGGATCAGGTAATGGAGGGACGGAAGTATATCTGGCTTTCCAGTGTGAAATTCCAAAATGGAGTATCATCAGGGAGTCCGGTACATGTCATAGGAAGTCTGGACGCAGAACAGATCTATTTAACAGAAGGTGCATTAAAAGGTACGATAGCCCACTATTTATCTGGAGATACGTTCATTTGCGTTGCTGGTATCAATCAGTACAGAAATTTAAAGCCAGTTTTGGAAACGCTGAAAAGCAGGCATCTGCAGCACCTATATGAAGCTTATGATATGGATAAAAAAATGAAGGTATATTGTGATGGGGATTCTGAGAAATGTGATGCTTGTCAACGTAAACCAGCCACTTTTTATTGTCCGCATAAGATGCAGAAACGGCAGATTCTACAGAACGCTTGTAGAAAGGTGTATGAAATCTGTAGTGGATTGTCTATTTCCATGAGCCGTATGGTTTGGGACATGGATTCTTATGGTGAGTGGAATGGGCAGATCAAAGGAATTGATGATTATTACTATGTATTGAAAAATACGGGGTAAATATGGACCGGGCAAGCTGTCCGGTCTTATGGAAGAGGAGGATTCGATGAAACGAAAGAAAATTTACGGTATATTTATGCTTGTAGCCATTGCTGTTTTTTTATTTGCAGGAGAAAGGATACTGCAAATTTATTTGAATTATCAGGAAAGTCAAAAAGTCTATGAGCAGATGGAAGGGTTTACACAAAAGATAGAGGATCAAGACCTGTCACCAGAAGCGGTTCCAGGGGAAACACCAGAGGAGGTTGCAGAGCAGGGATTCCTACAGGTGGATTTTAACAAGCTGGAAGAAATCAATCCAGATGTCATTGCATGGATTGAGATTCCTGGTTTGGAAATTAGTTATCCGGTAGTCCAGGGGAGGGATAATGACTATTATCTGCATCACCTGATTACGAGAGAAAATCATAAAAGTGGCAGTATTTTTATGGACTTTCAAAACCAGGAGGATTTATCAGACAGAAATACCATTATTTATGGGCATAATATGAAGGATGGGAGCATGTTTGGAACCCTGAATCAGTATCAGTCACAGGCACTTTATCGAAACTATCCCTATTTTTATATGTATGTGCCAGGATATATTTATGAGTATCAGATTTTTTCCTGTTATGCAGCACCGACGGATCATCCAGCATATACTTATGATTTTCCTACTTCTGAGGACTATGAAGTTTTTCTGGAAACACTACAAAGAAGTGCTGAGTATAACACAGGGATGACAGTTACCAAGGAGGATCAGGTAGTGACCTTATCAACTTGTGTAAATACCCGAAAGGATTATCGCTATTTAGTACATGGAAAACTGAAACAGAAAATAAAAATGGAGGAATAACAGATGTTAGATTTTGAGTATGCAAAGGCATTGGCAGAGGTTGTGCTGGATACAACTTGCAGCGAAAAAGAAAGAGAAGTACGGCTGGAGTGTTTAACCCAAATATTTGGCAGAGCAAATGCTTATTTAAAGAAAGGCTTCTTACCCGATGTGGTAGAGGCTTTTTTTGTGCGAAAAATGAAAGGTTTGCCACTGGTATCGACAAAGCAGGATATGCAGGATTTTTTGAAAGTCAGTACACCCCATTATTTTGGCGGGAAATTTACAGTTAGTAATATTCCGTATTATTCTGAGGAAGAAGAACTGCTACTTTGGTCAGAAACATCACTTCGTGGTCCAGTGATTTCAGCCGGATACGAACGCTATATGGAACTGTTTAAAAAGATTTTGCCTCAAAAGGCAGAACAGATTAATTTTTTATAAAGAGAAATAATTCGAATGAGGACTGGAAATATATGGTGGTTTAAAGATAAATGTTAAAAATTATTATATAGGAAGAAAGCATCTGTCTGTAGCAAAATGCAGCAGACAGGATATTTTTTTGAAAAAAAGTTGCTTTGTACGGAAGCTCTGCGTACAAGAGAAGTATAAAGAAAAAAAGGAGAGATGATTTTATGATAAAAAAAGTTCGGATTGCGGTAGACCATGGCAATAGAAATATGAAAACCTGTTCCCGGGTATTTACGACAGGGCTTACCATTCAGGATAAAAAGCCTGCCAGAGGGGAAAAGTTCCTGTTCTATGAGGGAAAGTATTATGTGCTGAGTGAAAATAGGATTCCTTATCAAAGAGATAAAACGCATGATGATCGGTTTTTTATCCTTACTCTATTTGCAATCGTAAAAGAGCTGGAGGAAAACCCTCAAATTCAGCCAGAGGATGTCATTCAGGTGGATCTTCCGATTGGGCTGCCACCCAAGCATTATGCAGAACTTTGTGAACGGTATGAAGCATATTTTAAAAGACAAGGGAAAATCCATGATATCAATTACTGTGGTAGGACATATCATATCACCATTGGAGAGGTAATGGCATTTCCACAGGACTATGCGGCTATGATGACTATGATTGAAAAGCTGCAGCAGATTCCCAAAGTAGTAGGAATTGATATAGGAGGATTTACTACTGACTATCTGCTGATGCGGAAAGGTAATCCAGATATGGAAGCCTGTGATTCCATGGAAAAAGGCGTGATTACCATGTATAACAAGATTATTTCCGGGATTAACAGTGAATATGATATTTTGTTAGAGGAAAGTGATATTGACAGTATCCTTCAGGGAAACACAGAGTTTTATGAAGAGGCTGTAGTCCGTATGACAGAAGGTATGGTGCAGGATTTTGTAAAAGATCTGCTGAACAGTATTCGAGAAAGAGGCATAGATACCAAAGCAGCATATACGGTATTTATTGGAGGCGGTGCAAAGCTATTGAGCCATTTTCTGGAACAATCGGACCGTCTGGGGAAATATACCTTTATTGAGGATATTTCTGCCAATGCCAAAGGATATGACAGACTGTTTCAGATTATGTAGAGGAGTGTGATAAATGTGGAGAAAAAGAATCCCTATAAATTCACACTTGGATTTGATAAAACAAAGCCTTCACATGTGAGGGCAACAGAAATCCTAAACTCTGTAAAGGATAAGGCAGATTTAATCGCTTCAGCATTGGTATCTTACATAGATGATGTCCGACAAGAGGAAGGGGCTGTTTTAAGCAATGAAGCTCTTCAGGTTCTAATGCAGGAGATGGTAAAGCAAGAAGTAGCAAAAGCAATGCACCTGCATTCCATAAAGCCAGAGGAGCCGAATCGTAATTCAAATAGTGTAATGGCTGTGCAGCAGGAATCACTTGAAACCATTACTCCGGAAGTAGCAAAAAGTGTAAGAGATGCTATGAGCATATTCCGTAATCGATCATAAACAAAAAAGAAGCACTCGATGAGATGCTTCTTTTTTTGTTTATTTTTTATCGTCCACAGGAAACGCACAGATTGGACAAAGGTTTTTCACAGATTCTATCCATATACTCATAGGTTAGATATTGTTAGAAAAAGTTAATCGGAATGCTCTTTTTCTTTTAATGCAGAAAGAAGTTCACGCAATGTACGAAGGGCAATCTGGCGATCATCTTCGGAACAGGTTTGCAGCTCTTTCATGATTTGATATGTGGTAGTATCTGCTTCATCTTCCTGAACAACGGAATCAATAGAAATTCTCAAATACTGGGTAAGAGGAATCAAAGTAGCAAGTTCTGGATTTCCATTGCAGGTTTCAATATCAGAGATTGTTCGTGTGGAAACTCCTGCCCGTTCTGCCAGACTGGACTGTGACAGGCCAAGCCGTTCTCTTTCGCTTCTTACCGTGTAGCCTAATTTTTTCTTGACGGTATCCATCCGCATCCGCATCACCTCACTTATTGTTTTATTTTAACGTAGATTGATAGTAAGAGAAACGCATTATAGCACATGATAAAACGCAATATAGTGTGAGTAAGCGGTGCTTTAGAACCTGTAAAAGGAGGAAAGCACCCATGCTGCAAGCAAGGAAAAGGCATTCGTGTAGCGATTCATCAAAAAAATTCTTCTATTATGGGGAAACGAAGAGAGCCATTTATATGCAGGATATGCGTTAAGTGTTAGATATTCCGTGCAGTATCCTGCATGGTTTAGAAGAAATGTCGGATTAGTTGAATACTGGTTCGGCTTTTTCTTTTATCATGGAAGGAAACTATCTTTTTATCCTGGCTGCAGATCGCCGCCTTTAGAAATTTGGAAACTAATTCATTTTCAAATTTCGGAGGTAAAGGATGAAAGAAGAGAAAAAATACAGTGGTTCTAAAACAAGAAACTATTTTACGGCATATTTGTTGGCATCTATCCAGGGGAGAAGGCTCCGGTATCTGGAAAAGCAGCAGAAAATATTATTTGCGGAGGAGAATCTGGAGGATAAAGAAATCACAGATATAGACATTTCTTTGGAGGAACGGTTAGAACTTGAGAAAAAGGAACAGTTACTTCTGGATGAATCCAAGGGGATTTATCCAGAGTGGAATGAGATGACGGACATAAACCTTATGGAAGCCATGTTTTCTTTGCAGGAGGAAGAACGAAAGCTTATCTATCAGCATGTCTTTGAGGAACGTACATTTAAAGAAATGAGCATCTTGAATCAGATGCCTGAAGAACGGTGTAAAGGTGCATATTATTGGGCTATCCGGAAAATACGCAAGAGAATGGGAGGAAAGAGATCATGAATTTTAAAGAATTGTTATACCGGGCAAGGCAAGGGGATGAAGATGCTATTCTGGAAATATTTGAAATGTATCGGCCACTTTTAATTAAAAATGCTTTGGTAGAAGGGATCTTTGATGAAGATTTGTATCAGGAATTGACAGCAGAATTGCTGAAGTGCATACGGTATTTTAGAGATGTAGAATAGTTTTATAGGGAGAAGCGTAGCGTTATAATCGTTACGCTTCTTTAGCATATTCTACCATTTTTAGTAAATGGATTACATAATTATGGTTACCAATTAGGCAATAAAAAACGCAATCGAAACAAGAATACTAGACGGAATAAACAAGAATCCCCTAATATAATAAAAAATAAGGAGGGCATTTCGATGGAGATGAAGCAAAAAGAATGCGGAATAGTTTGCAAAGAAAATGGTACGGAACAAATAGGAAAAATAACAGAGGAAGAATGGAGATTATTAAAACAATATAGAAATTTGTGTGAAGAAAATAAATTAACCATCAATATTTTGATTCAGCGATTATTAGCACACGAGAAAGGCAGGGAATAAGTTGATTAAAGTAGCATTATGTGATGATATTATTGACTATAATAAAAAAATGGAGAGTTATATCGAAAAATATGGAAATGAAAATCATGTAGAAGTCAAAATTACTTCGTATGGAAGTGGCAGTCAGTTATTATTGAATTATCAGAAACGAAAATTTGATGTTATATTTTTGGATGTGTCTATGCCTGAAATGGATGGATTTGAAACAGCAGAGGAGATTCGGAAGAGTGATCCTGATGTTTCAATCGTTTTTTGTACTTCTTATTATACAATCACTAATGCAGGGAAAGGCTTTGAAGTTGCGGCAGAAGATTTTTTATCAAAACCTTTACTGTATAGAAAAGTTGAGAATATCTTAAACAAAATATATAAAAAGAAATTATTGAATGCAGAGGAAAAGTTATTTTTGAAATGCCACGATGGATTGATTACGCTACAGCTTTCCGATATAATCTATATACAAACAGAAAACAAGCTATTGATTTTACATACAATTCATGGAGATGTGCAAAGTAGTCAAAGAATGAATGAACTAGAGAAGCGGTTAAGCACAAAGCAATTTTATCGCTGTCATAATAGTTATATGGTCAATTTTGACTATGTTGAAGGGGTTAAGCAAGATAGTGTGTTAATCAAAGATAAAGCTCAGAAGTTAAAGACTATTCCAGTAAGTAAATATAAGAAGGAAGAGTTCATGAGAGCGTTAGCTAGATATGTGGGAAAATGGGAAAACTGAAAATCTATGTCAAAAATATGTTGATTTATACAAAGAATATTGTTGTATGGAAAAAAAGGGATTATAGTTTTCATATACTAAACAGAAAGGAGAAAAAACATGGTGAATAATGAAGCAACAGAAGAGTTCTTGAAAGAACTGGATTTAACAGAAGAAGAAATAGAAAGTTATACCGGATGTTCTGAAAGGACACAACGATGTTTAACTGATTGCCCATGGCCATTTCCAGGGGCATACATTAATGAAGCTAAATAAGACAAAGAACCGTATAGCCTATCCTGATATGATAGCCTGTGCGGTTTCTTTTTTGGAGGAAAAGGATGTACACAATCACTTTAGAAGTAAACCAAATATGCAATTTACGCTGTACATATTGTTATCTTGGAAGGAAGACAAACCAAAAGATGTCAGAACAGATAGCATACAAAGGGTTGGAAATTGCTTTTTTAAACGTAGAAAGGCATAGAGATCGAAGATTATGGGTGGATTTTGTGGGTGGAGAGGCACTCTTGAGTTTTCCATTTTTAAAGCAGTTGGTGGAATATATAGAGGGACAGGCTTTAAAAAGGAACATTTTAGTGACATATTCTATTACTACAAATGGAACTATTCTAAACGATGAGATTTTAGCATGGCTGATTAGATATAAAATTCATTTAAAGGTAAGTATTGATGGGGCTGAGGAAACCCATAATAGAAATCGGAAGTGGGTTGATGGGGGTGGAAGTTATGCGAATATTATTGACAACTGTATGTATTTCAAAGAATATGAGAATCAGACAAAGCAGTATATCCAAGCAGCACATGTTGTTACACAGAATAATTATGGGGAAACTTTTCACTCCGTTTGTCATTTAGTTGAAAATCTAAATTTTAAAATAGTGGACTCTTCCATTGATGTTGTGCATAGATGGACAACTGATCAATTGGATGTTTTGGCAGATGAATGGGAAAAAGTATTATGTTATTATATAAAAAGACAAAAAGTAGGGAAAGCATTTCTTTGGGGACTGGTTTTAGATTTGAAGAAATACGGAGAGAATAACGGGAAATCAGGATTTTGCGGTGTGGGACTCATTCAAATATATGTGAAGGTGGATGGAAGAATCTTTGGTTGTGCAGCAAATTTAGAATCTAGTGGGTGCATTGGCGATGTTGAAAATGGATTGTCTATGGATCGCATCAAAAGGTTGAGGAAATTAGAGGAAGAAGGTACAATGTGTTCAAAATGTAATCTCTATAGGGAGTGTCAAAGCAAAAACTGTATTATGAATAGTTTGGCATATAGTGGATCAATAGGTGGACATAATCCTGATATGTGCTATTTTGAACAGAAAAAGAAAAGTCTTTGGGAGGCGTATGCTAAAGAGTTGTAATTTTAAAAAATAAAACTTGAAATATTGGTAAAAATACGTTATTTTTATTATAAATACTAACATCTAAAGTGATATGCGGTGAGTGTTTTATTCTATTGGTGTGGTGGTGGAAATGAATATAATCAGGAGAAAGAGAAAGGAACTGGGGATTTCTCAGAAGGAGTTAAGTGAAAAACTAGGTACAAGTCAACAGACAATCAGCAGAATCGAAAAGGCAGATATTGAAAATATTCCCTGTAGTTTACTGGTGAAACTGGCAAGCATATTTAACACTCCCATAGATATTTTAGTACATGGAGATAATAGTGATTTGTGTAAGAGTCAAATTGAAGAATTATGGGATGTTTTTCAGAAGTTAGACGAGATAAACAAAGCTACTTTATTATTGATGGGAAGAAGACTAAATGAAGCACAGATGGAAAATATGCTGAAGAAGCAGATAGGTGATATAAGTGATAAAAATAGCGATATGTGATGATGAAAAATATTTTGTAGATACAGTTGAAAAAATGCTGAAAATTTATGCGGAGAAGAACGGTAAGGATTTTGTAATAAAAAAATATACAAAGCCATTGCAGTTAATGGAATCTTTAAAAGAAGAATTCCAAATTTTCTTTTTGGATATAGAGATGCCTGCGATGGATGGTATGGAACTGGTAGATATCATCCGCAGACATGATGAAAAATCAATTATCCTTTTTGTGTCATCCCACAATGAATTTTTGGGGGTAGGATATAAATATGATGTGCAGAATTTTATCACAAAACCGATTACACAGGTACAGATCAATTGTGAAATGAACAGAGCGTTAAGAAAACTGGATTCATACGAACAAAAATACATAGCAGTAAAAAATGAGAAAGGATACTTTAAATTATTTCTTTCGGATATAGAATACATTGAAACGGTAAAACGAAAAGTGTTATTTCATTTAAGAAACGGGAATCAGGAAGATGGATATTTTAAAATGAGAGATTTGGAAGAACGTTTGGAAAAATACTATTTTGTACGCTGTCATAATGGTATCATTGTAAATGTTGACTGTATTGAATCATTACATGATCTTACCGTCACGCTTTATTCCGGAGATAAGATTTATATTACACGATCCAGAAAACAAAACCTAATGAAAAAAATGGCAGAACGGGGAGGAAGTGTGTAGTGTGTATGGACAGAGTATTATAAAGAATATTTTTTCAATAATTAATATTTTGTTGATTACATATTTGTTAATTGATAGAAAAAACAGTCAAAGTTACAGAAAGAAAAATTGGTATTCCTATGTTTTGTGTATTGGAAGTATATTTTTGGTGCGAGTAATGGAAAATGGAGTATCCATACATATTGCTTATAATTATATTACCATAGTGATAATTGCTATGTTTATAGGACATTTTTTATTTCAGCGTAATATGAAGTATTGTATTTTGATAGGTTGCATTTACTTATCCATTTCGTTATTAGGGCAATTATTAAGCTGCATTTTTCTGTATCCATATAGTGGAGATAGGATATTAGCTGAATTGCCAGGAATCTACCAAGTGGGTATGATGGTAATTGCGGAAGGTGTTATTATTGCCGGAAGTTTGGCATTAAAAAGAATTATAGAAAGAATTCCACCGTTCCTATCAAGCATTAATGTGATTACAATTCTTATCCCGCTATTTCTTAACATTATAGTTATGGTGGTATGTATCGATAACCTATATAACGATAAAGAGGTAATTATCGGTAATGTATGGTCGGTTATTACGATATTAATATTACCTATCGTTATGCTTTTAGGAACTGTCTGTAATATAGTAATTTTGGAGAACTACTTAAATGTAAAAAAAATCGAGAATGAAAAGAAACTTCAAATAAGCGAGATGAGTCTACAGTATGATTATTATATGAGGCAATCGAAAGATATGGAAAATATCCGTAGACTTTCTCATGATATAAAAAACCATTTGGAAGGCTTGAAAGAAAATGTAGAGCCAGATCAAAAAATAGAGTACATTAATGGTATTGAGCGTAAGCTAAATAAGTATCAAAGCTACTATAAATCAGGGAATACATTTATTGATAATCTACTTCATACGAAACGATTAGAGGCCATCGAAAAGGGAATTGAATTTAAGGCGTTTGTCGATTTTACAGAGTTTAAGCAGGTAAGGAACGAGGATTTATGCGTCATAATTTCTAATACAATAGATAATGCATTAAGAGAATGCCGGTTAATGAAAGAAGAAAATCCTACGGTAGAGTGTTTGGTACAACTAAAGGCTAAAAAAGTAAAAGGTTTCTTGTCAATTTTATGCGAAAATAGCCTAAGAGAATCACAAGTATGTTATTTGCGATACAATACAACAATGGAAACATCAAAAGAAGATAAGAAAAATCACGGTTTTGGTGTTAAAAATATTAAAAGTGTCGTGAAGGATTATGGGGGAGAAGTATCATTTAATGTTTTAGATGATATGTTTTCTGTTTCTGTGATTATTCCGATAGAAATATAGTGGAAAAGATGGTGCTTATGGAAAATAAGTGCCATTTTTTTAGTCCAGATAAGGCATAAAAAATACAAACTAAACAAATTTTATGTTTTTTCTTGAAGTAGGATATAAAATAAAGAAAAAAAGAAGAGGAGGCATGAGTATGCGAAAAAAAATGAAACTATTTATTGCCATGGTATCAGTGGGGGTCTTATTGGGAACTATACCAGTTATGGCAGCGGAACAGCCGGAACTTCCAACGAAAGTGCAGGATATTGCAAATGGTTCTGATGACCTCTATGGAGAAGGGGTTCCGATTGAGCATGGCGCAAATCCAGATGAAAGATTTTCGTCCGGTGGAGTAGATCACACACATCAGTATATAGTCGCAAATGCACTTAAAATTCTGAGTAATGATCAGGGCAATAGTGCATTTAATGGCGAATTGAATTCATCTATTCTTATGGAAGCAACTGACTGGCCGGATAAACTCGGAAATGAAACGGATGCAGGAACTTTTGCCGGACACTTTTATGATCCTGATTCTGGAAAAAACTGGTTGGGGCAAACATCCCCGACAGCTAGGACAAGAGCAGAGTCATATTTTCAGGAAGCAGTAAATGCGTATCGTGCAGGGGACGTACAATTGGCTATGTCAAATTTAGGAAAAGGCACACATTATGTGTCAGACTTAAATGAACCACACCATGCATCGAACCTAACAGCAGTAAACAGCAATCATTCTGCTTTTGAAAAATATGTAGATAAAAACCGTAAATCTTACACAATAGCAGGGAATTCGTTTAATTCTTCCGTATATACAACTGCATTAAATACATCAACGGGAGACTTGATGTATTCAGCAGCAAAGCATGCGAAAGGGCTTGCGGCGAATGCTCAAAATGAAAGTACCTATGATAGTGCAGGCAGGCGATCTGTTCAGCATGCCATACAGACGGTAACCCAATATATGTATAAATTTGGTAAAGAGGTAGGAATCTATTAATAAGATTTTTCAGGTCTTGGTATTAAGAATATCAAGACCTGTTTTTATGCCATTTAGACACTAAAATACGCAAAATAATCAAAATATATGGCGAAATAGGAGAATTTGATTAAAATTGTTTTTAGTATATTTAAGAAAGGAGTAGACAGATATGTATAATTTCACATTATATATGACAACAGATTGTAATTTTAAATGCCAGTATTGTTATGAAGACTACCATAACCATTATCAGTTGAATGAAAAAACACTTGTGGACTCTTTGGAGTTTATGATGAATTATGGGGATAGAGGGAAAGTCTTGATTGATTTTTTGGGCGGTGAGCCTTTGCTGAAGAAAGAGTTAATTTACCAGGCAGTAGCCTATATCAAAGATAATTATCCGGAAAGGGAAGTAAAGTATTATATTACTACCAATTGTTCCCTGATGGATGATCGGTTCATTGCATTTATGAAAGAAAATCGTTTTACAGTACGCCTTAGTTTTGATGGGAATAAGGAAACCCATGATTTGAACAGAGTTGCGAAAGATGAAGTTTCTTGCTATGACAAAATTTTTGAGAATATCATGAAGGTAAAGGATAGTGGATTGAATTTTTCTGTAAGAATGACGGTCACAGAAAATACCATTCCGTATATGTTCGAAAACATCTGTTACCTGCATGAGCATGGCTTGGATAACATCTGTATGATTATGGATGTATATTTAAAAATATCTGATGAACTGAAGGCAGAATTTGAAAAACAGGTGGGACAAATTTTGCAATACTATTTGGCTGAGGCAGCAGCGGGCAGAGTTTTTACTATAGATCAATTTGATGGAAAAATGTTTAATATGTTGTGTAACTTTGGAAACTGCTTTGGCATGTGCGATGCTGGAATTGGAAATTTCAAGATCTTTCCGAACGGTCAGATATACCCATGCGGATTTCTTACAAGTAATGAAAAATATTGTATAGGCAATATCAAGGAAGGTGTTGATATAAGAAAGGCAAAATTAATAGCAATGTCGAACTTTGATAAAACCGATCCGAAGTGCAAGGGATGCACAATCCGAGATTTTTGTCATGGTATGAAATGCGGATATATGAATTTTATCAATACAGGGAAGATTAATGTACCATCGGATGCAGAGTGTATTTTTGAACATATCTTTTATAAGGCAATGGTGCAGATTCTTGAATATTATTTACAGCAGCCGATTGAAATAGTTAGAGAAAAATTAGGAGTGTATATAGACTATATCCAGGAGGAAGATTTAAAATTCAGTGAGTTCGGAGAGAAGATTGCCAAGAGGTTAGGTGATGAAAGGTAAACAAAGTCGCCCATACCTTGGATTTTTAAAAGAGTATGCTTTTAGGAAAAAGCTACTACCTTCCTATATTTTAACGATAGCGATAATTGTGTTAACAGCGGGGGTTTCTTTGGTGCGTCCGGAGCTGCAGGGAAAAGTGATAGATGATTTGGGGAATCCGCATAGTACCAGTTTATCTGCGTTTATGTTCCTTCTAGCTGTGTTCTTGGGAATGTTGCTACTGAACTACCTTATGAATTATGTACAGCGTTATGTTGTGGCTGTCATATCGGAGGAGATAGCTGCAGATATGCGACAAAAGGTAGAAGATAAATTATCAACAGTAAGCGTGAATTTTTTTGAGAAGATAAAGCTAAGTGACATTTTGCTGAAAGTAGATAAAGATGTTTCAGCAGTGAAACAATGTGGAATTACAAGTATTATCACATTGGTTTCCAATATGGTTATCCTGGTGGTTGTTCCTCCATATATGTTTTCTATCCATAAGGGAATTGCCGTATCCAATATTATCTTACTTGTCAGCGTTCCTTTTATTAGTAGAATCCTGGGGAAATTGATACAGGAAACCAGTGGTCAAGTTCTGGAAGGATATAACAGTATTACCAGTGTTCTGACAAACACCTATGATAATTGGTTTATTACAAGACTCTTTCAATGTGGGCAATATGTACATGATCTGTATTTTGAGAAAAATCAGAAATATAAAAAAGAGACGAACAGTCAGAATTTGTTGTACATATTGAATACATCTACGATACTTGTAATTCAGTTTATGGGAACAGTCATAATTTGGGTAGTCGGTGCACAAGAAGTATTTAAAGGAAATATGACCATAGGTACCATTATGGCCTTGATGAATTACCAGACAATTATTATGAATCCTATTATTGGAATCGCACAGTTTGCTAACGAGTATCATACAGCCGTAGTTTCCTTAAAGGATATCAATGGTTTGCTTCAGTATCCGGATCAGAAACAAGGAGATGGAGAGAAAGTAACAACAGTTAACAACATTTCCTTAGAAGAGATGAGCTTTTCTTATACAGAGTCGAATAAGAAGGTATTTGACCGGCTCAATTTGAAGTTCGAAAAAGGCACTCTTTACGGAGTTCATGGAAAAAGTGGACAAGGCAAAAGCACTCTGTTCAAAATTATAACAGGTGTGTATCAACCGACAGAAGGAAAAGTAGTTGTGAATAACACAGATTTGCAGGAATTAGATATTAACAGCTATTGGAAAAATACAGGATATGTTATGCAGCGTACACAGTTCTTCAATGATACGGTAAGACGGAATATGGGATTACTACATATTGTTTCGGAGGAAGAAATGGATACAGTGGCAAAGTGCTTGGATTTGTATGATGAAATCCATACTTTAGAAATGGTATGGGATACCGAGATAAAGTTAGAACCATGCAATTTCTCAGAGGGACAAATGCGACGTTTGGATATTATGAGGAATATTTTGAAAAATTCACAAATTCTGATTTTTGATGAAGCCACTGCAAATATCGATGAAAAACGAAGAGGACGTTTTTATCAATTATTACATGAGCTATCAGGGGATAAAATTATTATTTTTTCTACGCACAATCTGGAAGAATTGCGAGAAGCAGATATTATTGTGGATTTGGAGAAGTTACATATAAGGTAGGTGAGTAAAAAGTGAGGATAGGTGTGTTGGATTCCAATGGATCCTTTGATAATCCTTTTTTTCAGGATAAGAAAATTGTAAAAATAGACTGCAAATGGAAAGACCAGGAATACACTAAAGATGCCTTTGGATTTACCCATGCGGAATATGTCTGTTCTTTTATTTTAAAGGAAAACCCAGAAGCTGAAATTATTTTGGTACCTATTGTAAGGAAGAACAAAAAGAGTACGGTTCTGGATATGATAGAAGGTATTGAATTACTGATAGAGGAACAGGTAGACATAATTAATATGAGTATAGGAGATGAGTACAAATATCACAAAGAAATAGAGGAAGTATGTAGAGCAGCTACAGAAAAGGGGATTTTGATTGTGGCAGCATACTCTAATCAGCAAGTAGAAGCAACCTATCCGGCTTCCTTCCCTTTTGTAATGGGAGTAAGATGCCTGGATATAGAGAATCCTTTACAGGTTCTCCAATATGATGGTACAGGAACGGATGTGATTTTTTCCTCTAAATTTTTTTCTCTTTATCATGTGGGCATCCCTAAATTTTATCAGGGCAATAGCTTTGGGTGTGCTGTAATAACAGGGTATCTAAGCAATTATGAGGATGAATATGAACAGGCAATTTTACAGTTTGTTCATAGCACTTTAAATGGATATTATCCATATCATACATTGAAGCAAAAACAGTGCTATTTTCTAACGAACCGTATAGAAGAACCTTTAGAGCAGCGTTTCATACGGGAAGTTACGAGAACAGAGAGATGCGATACTTTTGAAAGTGGAATGGAAAAATTGAGAAATATAAAAACAGCAGAGCAGTATCCGGTGCTATTTATTGATCACAACAATTATCAGGAAATATGTGAGTATAAAGATAGAATCAGGATATATGCCATGGAACATCCGAAGACAGAAATTGTTTTGCGATATCCCTTATTTAATATGGTGGAAAGATTGGATTTCCAGAAGAAAACAAATAGAAATCTGGACCAATTTACAGTTTAGGAGGCGAGAAAATGTATACACTGTCATTAGAGATAATAAATAAGTGCAATTTGAATTGTACTTACTGCTATCTGGGCGAAAAGAAAAATACATACATGAGTTTAGAAACGGCTCAAAAGGCAATCGATATTGCGGTCCATGAAGCAAATAAGCAGTATGATCGGACCCTTATGGTTTATTTTATTGGAGGGGAACCTCTTATGGCATTTAATCTGATGAAAGATGCGGTAGGTTATACGAAGAAAAAATGCCAGGAAACAAACTTAATATGCAAGTTCAGTACTACGATAAATGGAACGTTGGTTACAGATGAGATAATTGACTTTTTTGTGGAAAATACATTTGAGGTGAAAGTGAGTTTAGATGGTCCTGAGTATGTCCAGAATTTGAATAGGAGAGATTATGCAGGAAATGGAAGTTTTGAAAAAATTATGAAGAACCTTCCATTATTGAGAAAATATGAACAGGCTACAGGAAATCAGATTTCTATAGCCAGTGTCGTAACAAGTAATAACTATCAATATTATGCAGAGAGTTTCCAATTCTTGCTTGACTTAGGTATAAGAAAACTAGAATCAGGAATTGACCATTATTGCATGTGGAATGAAAATGACTTGCATGGTTTGAAAGAACAATTGGAACAGGTATTTTATTTATATAAGAATTATATTATTCAAACTAGACAAATGCTTTTTTGGAATTTATGGGAACAGCATGTAAAATCGTACTTATTTCCGTGTATGTTTTATGCTTGTAAAGCAGGGTTGGCAACTTGTTATGTAACGACCGATGGGGGGATTTATACTTGTAGCGAGTTACCAGAATTTAAAATTGGTACAGTAAAGGCAGGATTAGATGTACCAAGAATTAGAGAAATTGTTTATTTGAATGATAAGGTCGATTCGATGTGTGAAGGATGTGAATACATAAATCATTGTAAAACAAGAGGATGCCAGACTTCTAATTATGAAGTTAATAAGGATGTATATAGACCAATAGAGGTCAACTGCAAAGTGACAAAATGGATGTATAATTTGATAAAAGAAAACTTATCCGAAAAGCAACTAAATAATATGAAAGAAGAATATGAAAGGAGATATATTCGCCATGGAAAATAAAATGAATGATTTTATTAAGATTACAGAAGGAGAAAAAGTGGCTTTAATTGATCCGATAGGAAAAGTCTGCCTGGGGGTAAGTAAAAGATTTGCAGATAATTTGGATAAACCAGAGTTCCAGGAAAAGCTATATCCTGTATGGAAGCAGCAAACTGAATTTATAAAAAAAATAGAAAATAATCATGAGAAAATCAATACTGTATATTTGATGGTAACTAGAAAATGTAATATGAATTGTGAATTTTGTGCAATCAGTGCAAACGACAAATTGCATCCAGAAAATGAATTTAAGCTAGAGGATATACAGAATAAGGTGATTCCATTCTTTCAGGAAAACAAACCACATAAAATGATTATTACAGGTGGAGAACCATTGATTAAAGTTCAGATTGTGGAAATTGCAAAAGCATTAAGAAATGGATTGTCTTGTCCAATCACGTTGCAGAGTAATGGTCTTGCCCTTACTCTGGAATTAACAGAACAGTTGAAAGGGTATATAGATGAAATAGATTTTAGTACAATGCACATGTTCGGAACACCTGAAAAGGAGAAACAGTTAGTTGAACACATAGAGATGTGCCAGCAGGCAGGGATTAAGGTAGTGCTTAGTTTCATTTACGAAAAAACGAATGAAGCTGATATGTATAAATTGATTGACATTGCTGCGAAATATGATACAGATGTTCTTTTCAATATTGTTTCCCCGGTAGGACGGGCAAAGGATAATTCTGAAATACTGACAGATACGGAACGTATCGATATGAATCTGAAAATATTAAATTATATGCTTGGGAAGGGGTATGAGAACAAAAAGATTGCTAGAGGTTTCCACCAGAGAATTCAGGTAAGAGATTCTTGTGGAGGATATGGAAAAGTTATGGCAATTTACCCTGAAGGGGATATTTATATGTGCCAGTGTATGGAAAAATGCCAATTCAAAATGGGAAATATTATCAAAGATACTCCTCAGAAGATTTTGGTCAGGTTGGAAGAAATGATGAATACAGAAGAGATAAAGAAGACATTTTGTGTAACTTATAAGGAAATCTGTAGAGAATGCGACTATAGATATATATGTGGTGGTAGGTGTTTAGCTTCTGATGAACCATATGATTATCGTTGTATTTTTATAAAATCAATGTTGAAATATGTATTATTCTATTACAACGCCAAAGAAGATAAAAGAAAACAATTGGAACATTATAAACAATATTTAGAACAAGTAAAAGAGATTATAAATCAAGAAAAAAAAGAGTAAAATCCACATAGGTAAAAAAAGTGCAAAATAAACATAAAATATGGAAAACAATTATTAAAAATAATATTCTGAAAGAAAATATAACAATGTGTGGGAGGTGAACATTATGGAAGAAAGATATGAACTAAAGGAAGAGGAAGTTAATGTTTACACTGCTGAATGTGGTAAGATACAAGAATTTTGCCTACAGGATTGTATAGACGGAAGTGCTTGGTTAAGTATTGAATCTTGATTATTATATGGGAAATTAGTGAAACTAAAGCCTTCTGATTGAAAAATTAGAAGGCTTTAATTAAAAGACAAATTATGAAAATACATATTATTTGAAGGAAAGGATATAAATGGAATGAAGATTTTAGAGACAATTAAATTAAAAAAATATTACGGTCAAGAACCAAATGTTACCCGTGCATTGGATGGGGTCGATTTTTCAGTAGAAGAGGGAGAGTTTGTAGCGGTGGTAGGAACTTCTGGATCTGGTAAGTCCACCCTGCTTCACATGATGGGGGGGCTGGACACTCCAACCAGCGGAACCGTGATTGTTCGGGACAAAGAGCTGTCGAAAATGAACGATGAACAGCTTACCATCTTCCGCCGCCGCAATATCGGCTTTATCTTCCAGAACTATAACCTCGTTCCCATCCTGAATGTGTATGAGAATATTGTCCTGCCAGTGGAACTGGACGGGGACACGGTGGATCAGAAGTTTTTGGACGAAATCGTTCATCTGCTGGGGCTGGAAGATAAACTGAAAAATATGCCGAACAATCTTTCCGGCGGACAGCAACAGCGTGTGGCGATTGCACGTGCTCTGATTAGCAAACCGGCTATTGTGCTGGCCGATGAGCCGACTGGCAACCTTGACAGCAAGACCAGTGCTGAGGTGCTAGAGTTAATCAAGCGTACAAGTTCGGAGTTCCACCAGACCGTAGTCATGATTACCCACAACAACGACATTGCCCGCCTTGCAGATCGGATTATCCACATTGAGGACGGCAGGATTGTGCAATAAGGAGGTGACAGGTTATGACAGGGCCTTTTAAGAATGATAGCAGCACCATAGTAAAGCGCATATCAAATCGAAGTATATCGGCGAATCGAAAAAGAAATATCTTTATTGTTTTGACGATTGCACTTGCAAGCGCATTGCTATCTGCTATTGTTCTCTATGGTTTTGGGGTTATGCAGGAAACGCAGAACCGCAACCAAAAAACAGCACAGATTATGTATCATGCGATTTCTGAACAACAGGGACAGGAACTATACAAGCAAGAAGAAATTGCGTGGGTTGGGGAATTTTTTAACGCATTTTCTGAACAGGTAAACCATTCAACCGTGAATTTTACTTATGCAAATGCGGATATGCTAACATCCCAAAGTATGCCCTATTCGGGAGATTTACCAGCTTCGGAGGATGAAATTGTAGTACAGGAATCCTTTTTGGATAGTTTGGGCTATTCAAATGAATTGGGACAGACAATTCAAATCCCCTTTTCTGACGGCACTACCCATGATTTCAAATTGACGGGAATCTTAGATGTGAAAACTGGCGATATTGGGCGCTATACAGCTATTATATCGAAAGAATTAATAAGACAACAGTATGGCGACGAGGGCATGATTGATTATTACATTGGGCTGAATGGTGCTCAAAATATGAGCGAGGAAGAAGCCGCCAACTATGCAAACACTCTGGCACAGCAATTAAAAATTTCCGATGATAATGTGATTGTCCGTTCTACTTATTTCAACTTAAAGGACGAAAATAGTGGAAGTGATATGCTGTTCTATTTCTTGATTGGTTTTATAACTTTCATTGGTTCCGGCATTGTGATCTATTCGATTTTTTATATTTCAGTAGCAAGCAGTATCCGTAACTATGGACAGCTTCGCACAATCGGAACAACAAAACGACAGATTAAAAAGATGGTTTACCGCGAGGGAAAATTACTTGCTGCCATTGCTATCCCGATTGGTCTGGTTATTGGAAATGTGATTGGGTACTTTCTGGTTCCTGCCGGTTGGTACTGGCTGACTACTTTATGTGTGACGGTGGGGGTTGGTCTTTTTGCATTTATTATTGTGATGATTGCTATTCATACTCCTGTAAAAAAAGCTGCGGCAGTATCTCCGCTGGAAGCATTGCGATATTCCAATTATCAGGGGAAAATGAAAGAAAGTTCCGTGCTGCACCGTAAAATAACGCCTGCTTCACTTGCTAAAATGAATCTGTCCAGACAAAAGGCAAAGTCTACTTTAACAATATTTTCTCTCTCACTCGGCGGAGTATTGGTTGTATTGATTTCGACAATGTTAGCTTCCTATGATGGCGTTGCAGAAGCACGAGGCAGGGCTTTCCCTGTCGGTGAATTTAACATCCAGCTCAACGCAAATCAATCGTGGGACACCGCCGATATTTCTTTGTCTGGATTACAGCAAAAGAATTTTCTAAATGCCGATTTTGTAAATGCAGTAGAATCTATTGACGGCGTTACGGGAATCAAACGCTGGTATTACACGGACGCAGAATATCGTGTAAATGGTAATTCTGGAAATTGGATTCAGGGCTTTTGTCGGGATGAGCAGCAGAATTTGGAGAAAGAACGAATTGCAGGCACGATTGATTATGATGAACTGGTGGCAGGCAATGGAATTGTCTTGCTTCAAGAGCGTGCCGATCTCTATGATATTGAGGCTGCATTGGGTGATACCGTCGAAGTGAACTATAAAACCGAATCTGGCCAAATTCGTACAAAAACCTATACAGTCATGGGCATTGTGAAAGAATATTCGTATTCTGGCTTTTCAAAATGCTTTACGCTTCCAGAGCAGCTTATGAATGAAGCGACCGGGATAGATTGTACAGGTACTATTTCCGTAATTACGGACACGGAAAAATTCGATATGGTTGAAGCTGCATTAAATCAACTGATAGACAGAAATAGCGATTTGGTTATGGAAACCATAAAAGAAAGTATCACTTATTATAGTGGACTTCAACAACTTTCTTTTGGGGTGTTGTTGATAGTGGCTGTTATTGTTGTGTGCTTTTCTTTAATCAACCTTGTCAATACGACAATCACCAATTTCCTGTCCCGGAGACAGGAAATTGGAATGTTACAAGCGATTGGTTTGAGTAAAAAGCAACTTATCAAAATGCTGTGTTATGAGGGGGTGATTTATTCAGTTTTTGCTACGCTTGTAACATTGGTTTTGGGAATTGGACTGGGTTTTCTGTCCGTACAGGTAGTTGTGAAAACGATGAATCCATACTTTTATTATTCATTTCCGTGGCTAATCGTATTGATATATTTGGCTATTCTATTGGTGGTGCAGTTTATCTTGATTTCTTACACAATTGGAAATTTGAAAAAGCAATCTCTTGTTGAGCAAATCAGGACGATGGAATGAGATAGGATCGGCGGGGCGGCGTGTGCTACCCCGCTTTTTTTCGCCATTTCTCAAAGAAATTTTTGAAATGTCTGAGCGTTGTGATAATTCAGTCTGTTTTTCTGTTGAAATTAAAGCCACCTCGGATATTTATTGGAATTTTAATATTCAGGATACATAATCTAAAAAACATTAATTGAACAGGTGGTAGTAGAAGAATAAGGGATATTGAAAGGCAATGTCCAATTAGTAAATAAAAAGTGCGATTTATACAAGAAATATGGAAATAAATATATAAGTGCGATACGATAGACAAACAAAGGATAGCAAAGAAATTTGCGTTCAATGTAGTTATTAATTATGTTTTGCCTAGAGAGGAGGCTTATTTATGACAGAAAACAATGTAAATAACTTGTCTGAAGAAGAAGTTAATGTTTACGGTGACATAGACTATGGATGCGGAAAAGTACAGTTAAAATGTGTTACTGATTGTCCGTTTTCAACGCCGTGGATGACTGAAGATCATTAAAAATTTTTACAGTCGCAGAGTTTGGAGTAAAATTAAATTTGTTAGGGAGGTATAACCATGGAAGAACGTAAAACAAAAGAACTTACAACTGAAGAAGTAAATGTATATATCAAGGATTGTGGTGATATTAAGGTTCATTGTATGAATGATTGTCCAATTAATTCACCATGGATTTCAGAAGAGTATTAATGTTGTAGGTGAGAATAGAAATCACCTTAAATACTACGGCAAGATAAAATATGGCATAACATAGTTAATAGTGAAGATAAGGAGACTATTCCGTGCATAGTCAATAGTCTCCTTAATTTTAGAAGAAAAGATGAAAAATAAGAAAGTGGTATCCAACTAGGAAAAATAATAAAATAAGCAAGATATGTGACGAAAATGATTAGGAACAAGTATTATATGTATAAAAGTACGAGAGGTGTTATGAATGGAAGAAAAAAGAACGAATCCAGCAGAACTGACTGTGGAGGAAATTAATGTGTATACTGTAGACTGTGGAAATACGAGATATAGATGCATGCATGACTGCATTATGACAATGGATTGTTTGCTTACTTGTGTACAGTAATGTCGAAATGTTAACAGGGGCTGTGAAATAACAGTCTCTACGGAAAAAGAGGACCTTTCGTTCAAAATGAACGAAAGGTCCTCTTTTATGTTAAAATTAACTTGCGATGAAAATTTCAACTATAAATTATAATAATCCAAAACAAGGATATTTACCACTGTTTCTTTCAGATTGTTTGGATATGCTGGATCCTGTTTTAACATTTGACAGATTGATGGGAGGAATCGATTTAAATAAGTATCTGACAGATATTCCGGAGTACACAACTGGACGGCTCAGATATAATCCGGTCAACATGTTAAAAACAGTACTTTTCGGATTTATGATCAGCAGCTACTGCTCCCTGAGAGAACTGGAAGATAACTGCAAAGTCAATATCAGATTCATGTATCTCATGGATCACCAGACTCCATCATACCGAACCTTTGGATATTTCATCAACGAAGTCCTTCAGGATAAGATTGAAAACATTTTTAACGATATCAATCAAGCGATCTTCAACGAGGAGCATGTGGATTTGCAACATATCTACATCGATGGTTCCAAGTTTGAAGCAAACGCCAACAAATATACCTGGGTTTGGAAGAAGGCTACCGAAAAGTTCCGTTACAAGCTTTATGAAAAAATCACTGGGGAGATTGAGGAAATCAACAAAGAAATCGCATGGAGTGGAGTACAGATTTCAACGAATTCTGAGTATGTACCAGATTATCTGAATGAAATCATTGATCAGCTAAAGCTTTTATGGGATCTAGATATCAGTACCTTTGTTTACGGAAGCGGAAAGAGAAAATCCAAAGAGCAGCGTCATTATGAACATTTGACTGGTTTCTGTCAGAAACTTCAGGAATATATAGAAAGAATTGACATTTGCGGTCCTGATCGTAACAGCTATTCTAAAACAGATAAATCAGCTACCTTTATGCGCATTAAAACGGATTACATGGGCAATGATCAGCTTCTGCCGGCATACAATGTACAGATTGGTGTAGCAGATGAATATATCGCAGTTGTTGACGTGAACCATTATCGTTCCGATATGGACTGTTTCATTCCTTTGATGAAGCACTTCAAACAAACGTATGGCTTCTATCCCAAGTATCCTGTGGCAGATGCTGGCTACGGATCATATAACAACTATATTTTTTGCGAACAGAACGGAATGGAAAAGTATATGAAGTTTCCAATGTTTAAAAAGGAAACCAAGGAACGAAAGTATCATGAAGATCCCTTTCGTGCAGTTAATTTTAGAATTGATGAACAAGGTGTCATGAGATGTCCTAACGATAAAGCATTTCATCTTTTATACAGAAGAAGTGTGAGGGGAAATCAATACGGACGCAAGGAAGAACTGTATGAATGTGAAGATTGCAGTGGATGTCCATATGCAGAGAAATGTAAGAAAACAGCTAAAAATCGAACTGTTCGGATCAATCAGGAACTCACTGCAATGCATCAGGAAGTAATCGAAAACTTAGAAAGTATTCATGGTGCGCTGTTACGAATGAACCGTTCGATACAAGCAGAAGGCACTTTCGGAATCATGAAAAATGACCGTTGGTACAAGAGAATTGTCCGAAGAGGTATTAATTCGGTTAAACTAGAAGTTTTACTTGTGGCAATAGGACATAATCTATACAAATATCAGAACAAAAAGATGAGAAATAGAACTGCCGCATAGATTCAAAAAGAGAATCTCTATGGGGTAGGGGGAGTGTGCCTTTTCAGCGTAGGATTCTAGCAATTTATACACAACAAAAGCAAAAAGAGGGATGCGAAAAAACTCAATCGAGTTTTTTCACATCCCCAATTTATTTTAAGATGGAAAAGTCCACATATATCCAATTCCATATATTGTCTTAATATAATGATGATTTTCGGTATCAATTCTATGCCGTATACGGCAGATCATACTATTCAGAGAAGTTTCTTCTACGTAATTTCCATTTCGATCCCATAGAGAATATAAAAGATATTGTCTGGTTAAAACGGTGTTTGGATTTAAAGAAAGCAGTTTGAGTAGTTTAAATTCCAATGGAGTAAAAGAAGTAGCAGTACCTTCAATCACTGCGGTCAAGGAGTCAAAATTTAAAGTTATGTGGCTGTCTTCATACTTTGTGGCTAGATGATAGTTGGTAAATAAGATATCCAATTTTTTCAGCAAAAGTGCTGGTGATGAAAGAGAAATATATAAATGGTCATCAGCACCGGATTCATACAAATCCAAAATAATTTGTTCTGGAATATTGGTAGGGCATAAAAACAGAACAATGATGTTTGGATAGCATTGTTTTGCAGTTTTACTTATGGTAAGACTGTAGTTATGTAAAAGTGTGAAATCCAAGAGCAAAGCATTATAAGAGTTAAATGGTATGCTGCCGATTTGTTTTGGTACGGTGGAAATAAAATCGGTATCATAATTTTGCTTTAAGATATTCTCCAGATTTTTCCCCAAGACGGACGGGTTGCCAATCAATAATAGTTTTTTCATAAGCATTTCTCCTCCCCTATAAGCACTAGTATATTTAAAAGAAAAGAAATTGTAATATTGTTTGTATAGATTGACTTTTTTTCGGTATAGATGTAAGGAAATGATGATAGTAATACTACGATATACCGCGATACATAGTAGTAATACTCTTAAAAGAAGTAAAACACAGGTGTATTTAAGTGTAAAATGAGTGTATCGGGAGGTGTACGCTTGTGAATCGAATATCTGAATTAAGAAAAAAATTAGGCCTGACTCAGACGAGATTAGGGGAAGAAATAGGAGTCAGTCAGCAGACAATTAGTAAGTATGAAAATGTAGACGAGAATATTTCTGGTGATATGTTGCTTGCATTATCCAAATTCTTTAAGGTCCCAGTTAATTATATATTGAGAAAAAATGAAGAGGAACAGCAGAGAGAGCAGGATAATAAAAGAGAAATTATGGAATTGTATAGGGATATGGATCAGTACAATAGAGATACTTGGATTATTATAGGAAAGCGTTTATTGGGCGGTCAGTTACACAAATACAATGAAGATAGTATCGTAGAAAAAAGGCTAAAGGAATAATTTAATAAGATTTCTGCAATAATTCGGATGTAAACTTAAAGTATAATGATAAATGATATGAGGAGATAGAGGATGGGAGAATTATTATACTTTAAGAATTGTGAGGAAAGAAAAAAAGCAGAGGAATTATTAAAGAAATGTTGGCCGGAAGTGTCTTTTGTAGTTATGCGATTAGATATGCAAAATATATTAGAAGAAGAAAGAATTCATTTCGGAAAATGGGATATTGAATTTGACAAGAAAAGGATGATTTATGATGGTGCAGAAATTGTAATTACTGATATGCAATGGGAGATTTTACAACTGTTGATGAGCGATTCAGAGTTGAGTTTTTCAATTAGAGAAATTGCATACGCCATGAATATTGAAGTGCATGAAGCTCAAAAATATGTAGAAGAATTGTTAAAAACGATACAAGAACAAACGGGTTCTGCAATTGTGCAAAAGAAAGAAGAAAGATACTCATTTGTGGAAATAACAGATTAAGTGATGGAGAAAAGGCAGTGGATGACACTGCTTTTTTTATGGGGAGAATGATGTATGCTAAAAATATATAAGATTAAAATAGGCAAAGAAAAAATCAAAATATACATTAGATATACCGTACTTGCTTAAAGTGGTTTATGATGAAATTGGTATGGTGCCTTAGATACAAATAAAATAGAGGTAACTTCTCATTGCTATTATTTTTTAATGGAGATAAGAAATGAAAAAGATATTGTTAATAGAGGACGATAGTAATTACATTTGGCATATAAAAAACTTTCTACAGCGAAAAGGATATCATGTATTAGTTGCATTTACAGTATCACAAGGAAAAGAGCTTATAGAAAAGGAACAAATACTCATTATAGGCTCGGATTTGAAATTGTCAGATGGGAGTGGAATGGAGCTGCTAGAATACTTGAGGGAGAAAACATACAAAATTCCATTCCTTTTCTTTACATGCTATGACAAAAAATATTATGAGAAAGAAGCATTGGAAAAGGGAGCTAAGATATGTATGAATAAATTACAATTCGATTTAGTGAAGGAAACATTATTGGAATATGCTTATAAAGAATCCAATGGAGAGGGAGCTACTTTTCATAAGATACTTCTTGTAAAAAAGAATTCGGAAATCACGTCTATTATACAAACAGAGCTTCTTAAAAAAGGGATATATATGATTATGGTAGAAACTATATGGGAAGCAGAGGATAAACTATTAGAATATCAAGATATTGAATTGATTCTGTGTGATTTGTTTTTACAAGATGGAATTGCTATGGATTTTTTTCATTCTATGAAAAAGCTTGCTGGAATATATCAAAACACGAAGGAGCCAATATTCAGAGAGTTGCCGTTTTTTATATTCACTGATAATAAAGATTTATCTTTAGAATATCAATATCGCCATGAAGGTGTAAGCGATTATATAACCAGTCCTGTTAATATTCCAGAATTAATCAGACGGATATGTTATTTCGTAGAAGAATAGAAAAGTTATTTGATTTGAAGGCAAAACCAACCGGACAGAAAAAAGTACAATGTAGACAAAAAATATAGTAATCATAGTAAAGATATTTTATGTTATTGACAAATATGAAATATTGATACAAAGGAGAATTTACTATGGAGAAAAGATTATTTACCTCAGAATCAGTAACAGAAGGGCATCCGGACAAAATGTGTGATGCCATATCAGACGCCATATTGGATGCTCTTATGGAGAAGGATCCGATGAGCAGAGTGGCCTGTGAGACTGCAATTACAACGGGTATGGTATTAGTGATGGGAGAAATCACGACCAATGCGTATATAGATATGCAGCAGGTGGTAAGAGAAACAATCAAAGAAATTGGTTATGACAATGGAGATTATGGATTTGATGCACATACCTGTGCTGTTTTAACGGCAATTGATGAGCAGTCAGCAGATATTGCTTTGGGCGTGAATAAGGCATTGGAAGCAAAAGAACACAAAATGTCAGAAGAAGAGCTTGATGCAATTGGTGCTGGGGATCAGGGTATGATGTTTGGTTACGCATGTGACGAAACGAATGAATTTATGCCATATCCAATTTCACTGGCACACAAATTGACTCGGCAGCTTACTCAGGTCCGTAAAGATGGTTTGTTGAATTATTTAAGACCGGACGGTAAGAGTCAGGTTACTGTAGAATATGATGAAGCAGGTATTCCGCACCGGCTGGATGCAGTGGTTCTGTCAACACAGCATGATCCAGATGTGACACAGGAGCAGATCCACGCTGATATAAAAAAATATGTATTGGAACCGATTATTCCAACAGAACTGGTAGATGAGAATACAAAATTTTTCATCAATCCAACAGGGCGTTTTGTCATAGGCGGTCCTCACGGCGATAGTGGTGTAACAGGACGCAAGATTATTGTAGATACCTATGGTGGTATGGCACGGCATGGCGGCGGAGCTTTTTCTGGAAAAGACTGTACGAAAGTAGATCGTTCTGCATCTTATGCTGCTCGTTATGTTGCGAAGAATATTGTGGCTGCAGGTCTGGCAAATAAATGTGAAATTCAGTTGTCTTACGCAATTGGGGTGGCTCATCCGACCTCTATTATGGTAGACACCTTTGGAAGTGGGAAAATTTCAGATGAGAGTCTGGTAGAGATGATAAGAAGAGAATTCGATCTGCGACCAGCAGGAATCATTCAGATGTTGGATCTCCGCCGTCCGATCTATAAACAGACGGCAGCCTATGGACATTTTGGAAGAAACGATCTCAACCTTCCATGGGAAAGATTAGATAAGGTAGAAGAACTGAAAAAATATTTGAAATAATTTATTAGGAGGAAACGTATGGGAAGATACAAAAAGCGAATCTCAAGAATTGTGACGATTGCGATGCTGTTTACATTTCTGGTAGGAAATTCTAATATGGTATATGCTATGGGAGCAACACAAGTTGGATATGCGAGTAAATATATCACAGTGAAAGGAAATAATATGCATCTTGCTTTGTATGGAAAATTGGATGCAAGTGGAGAAACATTTGCAGATGAAGGAAAAACCACATTGGTGATGATGCCGGCTCTGGGAGTTCCATCACCGCATATCTACTTCAAACCTCTGGCACAATCTTTAGATGAGAGTTTTAACATAGTGATTGTAGAGCCGTTTGGATATGGGCTTAGTGATGTTGCAGCAATGGATCGAACTGTAGATAATATCAATAGTGAATTGAATGCTGCACTGGACACCATGGGAATTAAGCAGTGTGTATTGCTGGTACATTCGATTTCTGGAGTATATGGACTCAACTTTGTACAGAATTATCCCGAAAAAGTAAAAGGTTTCATTGCTGTTGATAATACGGTATATGATGAAGAACTGGCAGAGGCTATGGAAATGGAAAAGAAATATATGCTGCAGGGAATTGATGAATTTCAGAAAATCAAGAATTCTTTTTCTTCTTTGGAAGAATTCCAGATGGCACTGAAAACAGATCCAGATAAATATGGGGCAGCATTACCACAGGTTTCCGGGTACACTTATACGGAGAGTGATAGGGAGGAATACATTCAGGCATATTCTTTAAGCAGCAACGATACGATTAGAAATGAAGTGAACGGGATGGATCAATCATTACTCTCTATAAAGAATAAAAAATTCCCATCGGCACTTCCTGTATTAACCATGATTTCTTCAGAGAATGTACAAAATGTTCCGGCATGGGAGACTGCTCATAGAAATCAATTGGATTTAGAATCTGGTAATCACCAGTTATATATTGTAAATGGAGGACATTATATCTGGTATACCAATTTAACGCAGGTTGTACAGCTTATCGATGAATGGAGAATAGAGAATCATTTTTAAAAGGAATCTGTGTGATGAGATTTCTAAATAAGAGAAAACAGAAGGGAAGTGTAGCTTGGGGAAAGTAACTATTTCAACTGTATTGGGATACAAAGAATATGTAGTGGAAAATATAAAAAACATCCGGGGAGAGGATGAAGAAAATTCCGATTTTAGGATTTATCCGGATTATCATAAGATTTATAGAGGACAGACGGAGATCGTCTTAACGAAAGCAGAGTATGAATTGTTTATGCTTTTGTCAGGGAGACCAGGTGTGATATTTACCAAAGAAAAAATTTTTGAGATTCTTTATAACGAGGAATTGCCGGAAAGCATTGATAATATTGTGTACTGTCTGGTATCCAGTATGAGAAAGAAAATTGAACCGGAGCTAAAGCAGTGCCGCTATATTAAAACAGTGAGAGGTGTAGGATATAAGTTTGAAGGAAAAAAGATGGACATCTTTCCAGAATAGTTGATCTGAAGACAGAGGAAATTTTTTAAAACCTCTGTCTTTTTTTGTTGCTTTTTTATGCCATCTTGCGTACAGAAGTAGTGAAAGTCACCTACCAAAAAGTATGCTTTTTGATGGGAGATGTAATAGGCTATTTTTTTATTTCCAAAAAGTATATAAGAAAGTTTTGAGATATGCCAAAATATTTTAAGACTTTTTGGGAATGTATAAAGGGGGATACGTATGGCATATTATGGGTATCACAGAATCAGTACTAAGGAACAACACTTGGACCGAGGTATTATAGAAATAAAGAGGTTCTGTGAAAATCAGAAAATTAAACTGGAAAGTATTTTTACAGATAAGATAACCGGTAAAAATTTTGACAGACCACGTTATACCGTTCTTGTGGAAGATGTTTTACGGGTAGGGGATACCCTGATTATTACAGAGCTGGACAGACTTGGCAGGAACAAGCAGGAGATTTTAAAGCAGCTACGTTTTTTAGAAGAAAAAGGGGTTCGGGTAATGGTATTGGAACTTCCTACCACGTTGTTTGACCTGTCTCAGATGGAAAATAATCTGGCAAAGATGATGATAGAAACAATCAATAATATGATGATTGAACTCTATGCATCCATGGCACAGGCAGAGATGGAGAAAAAGGAGAAGCGACAAAAGGAAGGTATGGAGGCAAAAAGGCTTCGGGGTGAATGGGATGAAGTAGGAAGACCACGGGCTATAGAACAGGAAAAGTTTAACCAGGAATTTATGAGGGTGGTACAAAAGAAGGTAACACCGACACAACTGCAGCGGGAGTTGGGGTTAACTTCTTCTACCTATTATCGGTATCGGAAAAACTTTTATGAAATTTTTCCGGAATTTCTTCAATCTGTATAGAGATGAGGTAATTACTAAGTAAAAGAAAAATTTAAGGAGGCAGATGTTATGAGTGAACACAGAGAAGGAACATTGTTTTATGATACTGAAACAGGGAGGTATGATATACGTTTTGATTTGGAATCTTTTTATGGAGGACTACATTGCGGGGAATGTTTCGATGTAAAGGTGAAAGATATTTGGATTCCGGTCCGAATTGAAATGGGAGATGACTGGTATCTGGTTGGACTGAACGTGTCGAGATTAGATGGACTGAGAGTACGTATGTAAATAGGAGGATAAGCCTGATGAGGGGAAGCACAATGAGAGAAAGTGTTACGGATGTTCGCATTATACTGGAATGCTTACAGGAAGCATATCAAATGGAAGGAGATATGGTACGGTCCGGGAAAAATATTCATGCGACTATGATATATCCATTTGTCCGTATGCTGCAGGAAAAGTGTAGGGATTTAACAGAGGAACAGATACATAAGACACTTTGGAAAGAATATGAGATTTCAGGGGCAGACAGGATGTTTGTGGAGAGGGCTTCAAAGATTTTAGAGCAATACGAAGGAGAATCTGAAGATGAGAAATAGTACAATGGAATATAAAGTAAATCAAGCCTATGAAGAACTAAAGCGTTTAATACAGTGGCATCCAGATAGCGAAGGAAAGTTTTTACAGAAAATGGTATGCTTCTTGTTACCTGAACAAAGAAAATATTGGACAGAGGCTATCCGTGATTTGAGGCAATCTTTAGAAACTGAACATGGAATGATATTTATTGAAAAATACAGAGGAAAATTGGAATGGTTGGATGATGTTTCGCTGTTGGAACTGGAAAGAAAGATAGGAGCAATTTATTTTGTTGATCATTATAAAATGATAGCAGACGAATTTCTATATAAAAAGGATTTTGAAACTGCCTTATTTTTGCGAATTGCAATGGAAACAGGGATAAGAAGTATAGACATTCCATATATAGAATGGTCCTGCATACATGGAAGAAATGTAGTTTTGCCAGAAGGAAAAACAGGAAATATATATAGGAAAGTAAATGGAAATTATCCCCAAATTTCAAGGTGTTCTTTACGAATTATACATCTATTATATAGGAAGCAAAAGATGATATTTACAAAGTCAAAAGAATATTATATCCATAGAATTAGACGATTTTGGGGAACAGGAGAATTTTCTTTTCATAGTTTCCGGTATTACAGAAGGAAATTGGAAATGGGGATTACAATAGGAATTCAGGTGCCAAAAGTGATACCAGTATAGTAAAAAAGCTCAAATATTTAATCAAATTCCAACTAGACATAAAAAAGTGCAATCTACGCAAAAAATGTAGAAAAATTTTATTTTATGGAGTAATAATTAAGTATCAAATATATTTTTAAGGAGGAAGCGAATATGAACGGAATGGAAAAAATGACAAAAAAAGAAATGGAAATGGTAACAGGAGGAAAATGCAATTCTGATTATGGATATTTTTTCTGTTGCCCAGCAAATGCTGATGATATGGTAGCCACAATTAAAAATCTAATGAATTCTGGACAGAAAGATAAAGCAAGCAGATACATTCAGTTTTGCTATGAAGTTTGTGGATACTAAAATAGCAGCAGATTAAATATTAAAGCAGAAAACAAAGGGGCGAGCTTGCATCGCCTCTTTATTTATTAGGGGGATGGATGACAGTATGAAATACAGATGTATAAAACAATATGATTCTATGGATTGTGCTGCAGCTTGTTTAGCAAGTATAGCGTGGTATTATGGAAAAAAGATACCTATACTGGAGATAAGTGAAGCTTTAGAAACCAGCAAAGAAGGAACGAGTGTTTGGGATGTATGTAGGATTTCTGAAAAACTGGGATTATTTGCATCAGCATATAAAAAAAACATAGACTTTAAAGAAAAAGAGCTGGAAGTGCCGTGTGTGGCTCATGTATATCAAGAAGATGGATTGGCACATTTCATTATAATTTATAAAATAAAAAAGAATAGCGTAGTTATTGCAGATCCAGCTGTCGGTATTATAGAGGTAGACAGAAAAAAATTTTTTAATTCGGAATATGGAGAAGATTCGCCATATTTTTGGACTGGAGTTATTATCTTATTTCAGACAACGGAAGAATTTTATAAAAAAAAGGAAGGCATGCGGATTGCAGAGAATAAATTTATAGAATTAGTAAAGAAGGAATGGAAAAGAACTATATATATTATATTATTTTCAGCAATATCAATGGCAATATCAATTGTTTCATCTTTCTATTTTGGGACGTTGATAGACACAGTTATTCCCAATAGATTGATTTATAGTCTAATATTTATGACACTAATGGTTATTTTAATGCTATTGATTAAGACTATTGTAGACTGGGGAAGAGCAAAGTTATCATTGGATATTTCAAAATCTTTTAACTTAGAACTTAGTCTGAAATATTATAAACATTTATTGGACTTGCAGGTGATGTCTATTGAAAAACGTAAAAATGGTGAGTTTATTTCACGATTTCAGGATGTTATTAGAGTTCAAGAAGCACTGGTAAGCAGCATATTGGTTTTACCAATTGATGCGTTGTTTATAATTGCGGTAAGTATCATTTTGTGTGTATTGAATATTAAAATCTTTGCTGTGGTAGTTGTGATGTGCTTTTTATATACTCTGGTTATGGTGGGATTTAGGAAATATTATAGTGTCTTAAATTCGGAGGAAATGTCAAGAGAGGCACGTGTGACTTCACATTTGATTGATTCTATTGAGGGGATTTTGACGGTTAAAGCGTATACGTATAATAAGACAATTTTCAATAATGGGAAAAAGAAAATAGAAAGATGGCAAGATACGATTCTTAACTTAGGAAGTACAGAAAACTTACAGTCAGCTATAAAAGTTTTAATAGGTGGTATGGGGGAGATTATTGTACTGTGCATTGGAGCACTTGAAATCATTGGTAATAATTTATCTATAGGGGAATTAGTTACGTATAATATTCTAATTGGATATTTATTAACGCCGGTTAAAGATATTGTAAATTTACAGCCATTATACCATTCTGCCCATGTTGCTATGGAACGTCTAGAAAGTGTGTTACGTATTAAAGTAGAGAAAACAAAGGAAGGTATAGAGCCATTTGAATTTGATGAAGAAATAGAACTGAAAGATGTTGATTTTCATTTTGTTTCTGGGAAAAATATACTGAACAATATTAATATTAAAATAAGAAAAGGCGATAATGTAGCTATTATTGGGGAAACAGGATCTGGGAAAACATCTTTAGCAAAATTGTTTATGGAATTTTATTCTCCAGATAAAGGACATATATATGTTGATGGTGCAGAACTTCAAAATTTCGAGGTTCAAGAAATTCGAAAAGCAGTTGTATATGTATCACAAGAAGATTTTCTGTTTACTGCAAGTGTTAGAGAAAATTTAAAAATGGGTAATGAAGAGATATCAGATGAGGAAATGATTGAGATTTCACGTAAGATGGGTGTGCATCAATTTGTAAGTAAAATGGAAAGAGCGTATGATAGTGTCCTTGAAGAGCGCGGAAAGAACCTTTCGAAGGGGCAAAGACAGAAATTGTCACTAACTAGAGCCATATTACGTCATCCTAAAATTTTAATTTTAGATGAGGCTACCAGTAATATGGATTCTATAAGTGAAAGGGAAATCTTGAATTATATTAAGGGAATTCGGGATATAACACTTATTTTAATTTCACATAGAATAAATGTCATTGCAGATAGTGATTGTATTTATGTACTTCAAAAAGGTAATATAGTAGCACGTGGGACAGACAAACAATTAAAGGAACAATGCAAATTGTATCGTCAATTATATGGTGAGGAGGAGAAATAGATGAAAAAGAAAAATATTATAATTTCTATAGCGTGCAGTATATTTTTCATAATATGCGTGGGAGCTGCAATCATTTTATTTCCAAAAGTAAAAGAAGAAACTATAGCATATTCTACTTCTATAGAAGACTTGTTTGAAAAGGAAGGACATTTTTATGTATATTTCAATAGAAAAGAGTGTCCATATTGCGATAATATAGAGGATGATATAAAACAATTTAAAAAAGAGAATGCGGTTTATGAGATTGATGCAGAAGCATGTAAAGGAACTAGGAATTATGATTGGGATTCCCATGAAAAGAAATACGATGTCGAAATTGGAGAAAAAGACAGTACCAGAAAAATTGTATTTTACGATGGATTAGATGAGAATTTGATAAAAGAAAAATATCCTCCAATCCACTATAAAATCATTTGGGCAAATGAGAATTATGCAGCACTACATGAGGGAAAAGAAGCTGGTAAAGTGTATGCTATTTCTACTCATCCAAATATAAAAAAAGAGGAGTTATCCGAAAAGAAATTTGTGCTGGGGGGAGTACCTACGTTGGTAGAGTTTGAAAATCATAAAGTGATAAACTTTTATTTTGATGATAAAGAAATTATAGACTTTTTGGAAAGCGATACTCAACCACTAGATAAATATTGGAATCTTGACTGATTTTATAAGTTATAAAGATATGCAATAAAGGAGAGGTTACTAATGAATAATGGTAGAGTAAGAAAATCTCTAAATACTCTGATAAGAGCTTATAAGAAAAAAAACAGGGAAAGAAATATTATTTTACAATGTATCGTAGTGAGCGTTGTAGTAGTATCATTAGTTATCATTTCTTTAATACATGGAAAATTTCAAGCGGATAAGTTGAAAAATCAATATCAAGATGGAAAAACAATTTCAACATTTATTGAAGAAGGAACAGATACAATAAAACGACAGCTACAAGATCTTTCCTATGTGAATAGTGTAGGAGAGGAAAAAGAGAGCGGAAGGTTGATGAATGGTAGGTATTCATATAGCAAATGTGTTGTTTTAGATGAAACAGCTTACGAAGATATGGTAAAGCCTACTTTTGTACATTTCTATGGCAATTATCCGGAACAAACTGATGAAATAATGATGTCAAAAAAAACTTTGGACTATTTGGGGATTAGCAGTCCCAAAATAGGAATGAAGATTACGTTAGACTTTTATTGGAATGATATTTTCACGACAAAAATGACAGGTAAACAAGAATTTGTTTTATCTGGATATTATGATAGTTATAATAATGAATTATCCGATAGTTCAATCGCATATATTTGCAAGAATAGAATAAAACAGGCTGGTATTTCACAATATCCATGTCGATTATGGGTTGATGTAAAAGATTGGGGACTAAGCGGAAGACAAGTAGAGAATAGATTAAAAAATGATATTAATCTCAATGATAAGCAAAGAATTATAAGCTATGATTCTGCAGAATACAGAGCAATTGAAGGGACGGTTGGAAATTATTTGCTTGCGTATATGTTTGTCTTGGCTGTGTTTTTTTGTTTGTTTTTAGTGATTTATAATGTTGTATATATATCACTGGGAAGTGATATTAAACAGTATGGATTATTGCGTACAATAGGTGCAACTAATAGACAGATAAAAAAATTAGTATGTATGCAAATAGGGGATATTTATTTGAAAAGTTGCTTATGTGGTGTAATAATCAGCATAGTTCTACAATATTGTGTTTTAAACAATGTGGTTAAAAATCTTTATTTAGGGGAGTATAAAGCAAATAGTCAATTAAAATTATTTAATTTAAGTGCATATATCGTGGTCCTTGTTTTAGTTGCTATAACTCTATTTGGGGCAACTCTTTTGGCAGTATATAAATTGACTATGATTACTCCTATAGAGGCTGCAAAATATGAGGAAGTAGTGGGAGAACAACAATCAGATTATCAGTTTGGGAAAATGTTCATTATAAAAAGAACTGGAATTATTTTTGGAATGGCTTTTCGTAACATATTACGTTATAAGAAAAAATTTATGTTCATTATAATATTTTTGGCATTTGGTTGTGAAATAGGGCTATTAGGGATTGTGGTCACCAAGGGGACAAATCAAATGAATAGATTACAGAAGAATCCAGATTTTACTATTGAAGTGCCAATGGATACTGTAACGTATTTAGTGGAAAATGGAAAAGATGAGGTGGAATTAATAACAGATGATAATATCGTGGATATCAAAAATACGCTTACTTCTTATACTGAGAATCTGAAAATAGTACAAGGTTTTCTGCCTATTATAAAAAATGCAGCAGAAACAGATAGCTTAAAAATTGTAGAGCATGATTCATTACCTGTAATGCAAACATTAGACGATAAAAGTATGAAAAAGTTAGTGAAATATGTAGAGGAGAATAATATACCAGTTGATCAAAAAACATTTAACGAGAAAGGTGGCGTGTTAATATTACATGAAAATTTAATACCACAAACATACGAAGATATAGAAACGGAATGTATTGGAAAAATAATAGAACTGTATGATTTGGTGCCCGTTGGAACAGCAATGCAGGAAATGTCCGCAGTTAAACTTAGAAATTGTGGATATATAAACATTTCACAGTCAGATTGTCCAACTTTGGATTTATCATGGAGAGGAAATGATAAAGTTTATCTGATTGTTTCAGATAAAACTTTCAGCAAATTAAAGGATGTTTTAACAGTTAGAAACTTGGAAGTACAGATTAATGTAAAAGCAAATAAAGAGGCTATTTGTAAACAGAAATTAAAAGCATGGGTTCAAGAGGCAAATCTCAAGTTTCAATCTACTACAGGCAACGAAAATCAACTTTTGTATGTGATAAAGTGTAATAGTGATGAAATTGCAAAACAGTCTTTGTATATTAGAACAAGTCAGATAATCATGTATACTATTAGTGGCATTTTAATATTTATGGGACTGCTAAATTATTTCAGTACTACATCTACAAATATAATTATTAGGCAGCGTGAGTTTTCCATTATGCGGAGTATCGGCATGACACAAGGTATGCTTAGGAAAATGCTTATATATGAGGGGATAATATACGTAGGAGGTGTTCTTGGGCTATTATTGATTATAGGAAGTATAGTTATGGGAATAGTAGTTTATATTTTAAAACAAAACATAGAATATTTTGTTTTTCAATATCCATTTGAAGGACTTTTATGTATTATATGTATTATGTCTTTTTTGTGTGTGATAATCCCTAATATATTCTTACATAAAATGGAAAGAAATAGCTTAATTGAAAGAATTAAGAAAGAAAGGTGATATACGAAAATATGAATTTGAGCTTCAAGAAAATGCTACAATAAGCTGGTCGAAAATATGTGTTGAATAAATTGTTGTATGAAGAAACAGTAGAAATGTAAAGAGTGTCATAATGACATGAAAAGAGCCGTCAAATTTGGACGGCTCGAAGTATTTCTATATGTTTATATTTTCTTAGGCATAGGAGCGTCAGCAGTTCTCAGTTTTTCAATTAAGGATAGGAGCATATCTGAGTTTTTCTGAAATTGTGTTTGAAAATCTTCTGTAACCTCATAGTTTAGGTACAGAGTTATCAATGTAGCATTCCATATTGAAACCATGGTCTTTTCAGATAGACGTCCTTCTAGAAAGCGTAGATGTTTGCTAAGTGTTGCTTTCGTTTTCGTCCATGCAAAGAAATAGTCATCTTTTAGTGGAATGTTAAATTTATGAAACCATTCCCGAACGGTATGTGTTTCTGATCTATCTCCACACTCCGGATCATTAAAGACGTATCCAACAGACAATTCTTCCGGATTTTCCGGAAAAATACCATCGGAGGGAAGGGCAAGGTACCGGCCAATCGGAAACATAGAACAGACTGCGGGTTTTACATCGTGTACCAAACATTTTTGATTTTTTAATAACGGGCAGCGTTTGACACTTCCTTGTGGTTTTAAGCGTACTACAGGGATATGAGAATTACGTCCAAGATAAGTTTCACAATATTGTGCCAAGGCAACTTCTGGTGTGATTTTTAATTTCTTCGCTATATGAAATAAATCTTTCGGGGACAAGAGAATATCCTCCCGGTGGATGCAACATTTTCCGCATTGAGTACAATGAAATACAAATATATCATCGAGACCGATTTCTTCATATCCTAATTGTTCTTTTAATTCTTTTATTGAATTCATATTATTGTCCTCCTAAATAAAAAAGAGACCACTTGGAAAGTAGTCTCTTCGTAAACATAAACTTAATTAAATTTGTATTGTTCCAGTAAATAAATAGGCAGTGTTTCTGTTTTACCGTCTATACCACCTTTGGTTGCTCCTTTTAAATAAAGAAGCTTATCTGCTTTTCCTTGTGCCAGGGCTTTCTGGGCAGTGGAAGCAGTACCTTTTCCAGCTTTGACTTCTATCAAATATCGGGTGGAAGAAGATAGGCTTTGTGCCACAAAATCAATTTCTCCGCCACGGTAAGTAGCAAAAGCAGGGGTTTCAAAGGAAATTTCCTGTGGAAAATCCTGGCGTTTCTTCAGATTGATATAGACATAATTTTCATTTAATGTGCCTGCAAGTACACGGGAATCGGTTCCGGTACGTGTCAGATAATAGTTTGCCAGTCCCATATCCATGAAATAGCAGCGGCTTGCGGACTTAAAATCCAGAATATCCATTTCTGTTATTTTTGCACAGAATCCAATGATTCCGGAAAAGTACAGCCAGCTAATAGCACGGTTGCAGGTAGCCTTTGAAATATTGCTGGAGTAGTCTTTGGTTACCAGTTTTTGCAATTCTTCGCTAATGCTGTCTTCTGAAAATCCTTTCTTTTCACGATTTAAAATACGGCAGATGGAAAAGAAAATATGGGTAAACACTTTGGTATCCAAAATATCCGTAAAATAGCGAATGGATTCATTGGTGAAGGTATCAATGATTTTTACGAGTTCGCCTTGAGCTTTTACGATGTTCCGGTTCTCCAGATAGTTTTCGACCACTTTGGGATAGCCACCAATCTGGCAGTACAGCTCATAGGTTTCCTTTAAGCGATCATAGACCTCTGACCTAGAAGGAACAAAAGGTATTTTTTTATAATCTTCATACAGGATTTGGTCATAGGCCATCAAAAATTCCTCAAAAGAAAGTGTGTAGATAGTAAGCTTTGTGACATCTCCGCTGGAATAACGAAATTCTGGATCATAAATCCGCCCAAGATAGCTTCCTGTGATGATAAAATGGGCTTTAAAATGACGAGTAAACTCCCGGATACGGTTATAAATCTCGGAAGATTCCTGGATTTCGTCAATAATAATGACGGTATCTTCAGAATCAATAAAGTCCGGTTCATACAACTGGAAGGCATCATGGAGAGGATGCTCCTGCCGTTTTGTTCCGGGTGTCCAAGCTGTTGCCTGTTTATAACATTCCATAAACTGTCTGCCGCTTAATTCAAACAGGTTAATATAAATTTTGTGTTTGTAGTTTTCGTCAGCGAATTTTTGTATCAGGTAGGTTTTTCCAACCTGACGGGCTCCGCCGACTTCCAGGGTACTATGCCCTCCTTCATTTTTCCAATCCAGAAGGCGGTCATAGACAAAACGCTTCAGATACATAAGCACAAATCCTTTCTTTAAAATCTATCTTTCATTATAGCAAAATATTTGCAGTTCATACAGTGCAAAATGGGTAAATGATTATTTTAACGTTCAAATTGAAGCTTTGCACGTATGTCCATAAGAATTTCACCTAAATGATTTTCGCCATGACCATTTACAGAACCCCAAAAATAATCTCCCCAGTTGTTTCCTTCAACAAGGTGACAATTCCCAGTAGCAAGTAATGCTTTACATAGGGTAGGATTCTGCATGAATTTGCACATACAAATTTCATACATGTACATAAGCTTTACACGTTCCCAGTCTGAACGGAGCTGTACTTCTCTTCCCAGTTTTTTGGCATCTTTTGGATTCCTTAATTTGGTAAATTGAAGCTGTTCTTTAGGTGAAAGGGTCTTTTGTGCCTGGAAAGCAGCCTCATTATTTGCATACCAGTAGCCCCGGTAATATATCCGGGAAGGATAGAAGTTACTAAGAAAAGCGTATGCTCCATGAAAGTGGTCAATTGTTTGCTGGTAATGATTCGAATAGGTATTAATAAACATGTAATCCCTTCTTTCTTATACAAAAAAGGAACCGCTTATGGCAAGCAGTTCCTTCTTAAACATATTTTTTCGTTTGTCATTTGCTTATTTGTGCTTCTTCTTGTTCTTCGTAATAGCGGTCTGCAATATAGCCAGCAGATTCCGCCCAAAGAGTATTTTCTGTATTTTGCAGGGCTTTGTAAGTTTTTGAGTGATAAAATTTGCCCATGGCATCCGGAAAGGAAAGATGGCTCTTTTCCATAATAATATCGACAACATCCCGGATCTGAATATACAGATTCATTGAAATATCTTTCCCGTTAAAAAAATATTTACCTTCCATGTTTTACACATCCTTTCGAGATTCCAATATCAGATGTTCAAGAGCAAGTGGGGTGTGAAAGGAAACCTGATTATTAACCTTATTATACCGAAGCCTTGTAACCGCTTCATCCACGCTCAAGATATCGGACAAATAAAGTTGTACAGTTTCCATGGTATTATCATCCGCAACAGGTCCAATTACAACATCATAGTGATGCTGGATATCGCCGACAGTACGGTTGAGTTTGACAAACTCCAACCATTCCTTGTCCAAGGTGGCAAAATGTTTGATTTTTAGTTCCTCGGATTGTTGGAAGATATACCGATACACATATTTGCCGCCAGTATGAGTACGCAAGTACAGGCGGTTCGCCCATTCATTTGCCTGCTGTTCGAGAACTGTGCAATAAAATCCACGACCAAAATCACGACGGTTATGTGATTTGTTCAAATCGATTTTATCAAATGCAATATTGGAGCCATGGAAAAGAACAAGCGTGGGCGTATCTTCTTCTATAATATCTTCTACGTATTGAAAAGTATCATGAATATCTAATTGGTGCAACGTTTCGTGTTGTACCAGTATTTTTTCAAATACTTGATGTTTGTAGAAAATATTAAAGGCATCGTCTTCCGATAGTTGGTGCTTTTTAGCATAATATTCCAGTGCTTCAATTGATAGCATCTCTATATCTGATTGAATACTCATAATACGTTATCCCTCCATTTGCTTTCATTATATCAAAAAAGAAGGTGCTTTCCAACGGTAAAATAATTATAAATGTAAAGTTGCAAAAGATGTTTGAAATGGGGCGTCACCCCATTTCACTATCCCCAGACTTCACCCATGATTTCCACAAGAAAATCATCTAATGGAAAATCCGGAGGAAGTAATTCACCAAACGTTTCTTGAATTTCTTGGATAACTTCCGTATAAGAAGAATACGTCTGTGAAAATAAGTGGGAAGAATTTTTAAGTTCAATGATATAAAATTCTTCTCCTGGATTTAAGTCCAGTTCTTCCCGATCTTTGATCCTCCATACCGTCATAGACTCGGCAGTGCCATAACGACAGCCATCAAGTTTCTCACAAAGATATTCCTGAAAGGCTAAGAGTGGTTCTGGATCAGAGAACTCTTTGTATAAATCAGGAAAAACTTTCTCTGTATATCGAAGGATAAGATTAGCAGCCTCTTCTGTAATAAGAAATCCATAGATATGAAAAACGGATGTAATGATACTCATAGAGTTCTCCTTACGCAATCATCTCAAGAAACTCATCTTCAGACAATATCTTAATACCGAGAGCCTGAGCTTTTGTCAATTTACTTCCGGCTTTTTCCCCACAAATCAGATAATCTGTCTTTTTTGTGACAGAACTGCCGGCTTTTGCTCCAAGCTCAATGATCTTGGAGTTGATTTCATCCCTTGTAAAATGAGCAAGTTTTCCTGTTGCAACGATAGTACATCCTGTAAATACATTTTCTTTCATCATAGTGTTCATTTCCTTTCTTTCTTCAAATATAAGTTCTTTTTGGAGTTCGTGCCAGAGAATTAGATTGTTTTCATCAGAGAACCAGTCATGGATATTCTGATTCAGAGTATCACCAAAGTCATCTAACTGGGTGAAATCATAGTCACCAGAGGCAGCGTCAAAAAATTCCTGCAGACTGCCGTGGAATACTGTATCCAAAATCCTGCTTTTGGTTCGTCCGACCATAGGAATATCCATGGAAACCAGGAATCGGACAAAGGTAGTATTACGGCTGGAAGTAATGGAATTCCATAATCTTTCAAAGGATTTTTTACCGAAACCTTCCAACTGTAAGATTTCTTCCTGATGTTCATTTAGATGGTAAATATCCGGAAATGTCTGGAGATAACCCAAAGTCAGGAATTTTTCCAAGGTAGTTTCGGAGAGTCCCTCGATGTTCATTGCTTTTTTTCCAACGAAATGTGTAAAGCGTTTTCGGATCTGGCTATCACAGTTGGGATTGTCACAATGCACTGTTTCAATGAGACGCCCATCATTTCCTTTTCTTTGATAGATACGAGTCTGAGAACCACAGCATGGACATACTGGGGGAACTGCATCTACGTAATGACCACGTTCCAGATTTTCTTCAATATGAGGAATGATCATATTACGTTTCGATACAGAAATTCTACAACCTGGCACCAATTCTAATTCTTTGATAAAGGTCAGATTGTGAAGGGTTGCTCTGGAAACAGAGCATCCGTCAATTTCCACAGAGTCAAAAACTCCCACAGGTGCAATTTCTCCGAAACGGGTGGGTGTCCATTCTATATTGCGAAGAGTGGTTTCGTAAGTTTCGTCTTCAAACTTAAAAGCCAGTCCATCTTTATAATGATGTCCGGTACGCCCACAGCTTTTGGAATAGTCCAGACTGTCGAAAATCATTACAATTCCGTCAATAGGCAGATGTTTTTTGCCTGCCAGAACAGTCAGATTTTCAATATACTGGTTTACAAGATCCAAGGTTAAAGGCTGGGTTGCAATAATATAAGGACAAGGCTGGAAGCCATAGTCAAACAGGCTGGAAACCTTTATAGATCTGCTGTCTGGAAAGAGAAATGGAGAGTCCAGACCTTCCAGAACATTAAAAGGCATAAAGTGCAGACAGCGTCCTGCACAATTTGCCGGATCAAGACTTCGCACAGAGCCAGAAGCCAGATTTCGCCCATTTTTGTAAGGTTCTCCTTTTCCATCTCGGAGGGTTTCTTTTAAACGCTCAAAGTCATTGGTTGGGATGAAGGATTCTCCAACAATCACCAGCCGGCCTTTATATGGAATTGAGAGAGGGACATCAACGTATGCAGGGATGTTATGGGTGATAAGTTCCCCAATTTCTCCGTCGCCACGCGTGGAAGCCTCTACAAGTGTTCCATTTTCGTAGACTAATTTAGTCGTTAATCCGTCCAACTTCAGCATAAACAGAACTGGCTGCTTACCGGCAAAACTTATCAAGTCCTGTACCTGCTTTGTCTTATCTAAAGAGAGCAAAGGGACCGGATGCTTTACTTTGGGAAGTTCACTGATGGGAGTATAGCCTACGGTTTGTGTCGGTGAATTGGATAAGACAAAGCCTGTCTGCTTTTCTAATTCCACTAATTCATCGAAGATTCGGTCATATTCCGCATCACTGATATTCGGACTGTTCTCATTATAATAAGCGTTACGCTGTAAATTCAGATGGTCCACCAGTTGTTTGATTTTTTCCACGTTTGATAATTCATTAGAGTGGTTCATTTTATTCTTGTCTCCTTTTCTATGGTATAGTTGTAATTCTTATTTGTTCCGGTTTTTCTTCCTCCTTTCTTTGCGTTCAGGCATAAAAAAAGAGAATGACACGGATGTTCATTCTCTAATGCGTGCAGTTTCCTGCAAAATAAAAAAGCCAGAAGTCCCTGCTGGTAGCGTGGTATACTTCTGACACTTTTACAAACCTAAACTGCGTGCGTATATCCTTTCCGGATGACACAAATAATAATTACATAGTAAGTGTAACACTATATATAGTATGTGTCAATATAAAAGCACTGTATATTGTTTATCCTGAGAAG
>NZ_JAJCKS010000021.1:0-56029 GCF_020558815.1 Blautia sp. 210820-DFI.6.14 | reverse complement strand
AGGGCTTGACCAAGAAAGCGTGGTTAAGATTCAATTGCTTAGTCAACATGTATGTGGTTTTGAAGATACGATAATGAAGCCGGAGCGGACAAAATCTGTTCCGGCTTTTATGTTTTCTAAAAACAAGCATATAAAGGGTGAACATATGGAATTCTATCAGTTAAAAATTACAAGAAAAGGAACAAAACCTCCGGTATGGAGACGCTGTCTGGTACCGGCAGACACAGACTTTGCGAAACTTGCTGCAATGTTGGAAGACATTCTGGAATATGCAGACACTGAGAACTATGAATTTGAATTTTTCCAGAAAAAACTCAGACTGCAGAACCTGGAGGCACAGACTGCAGAGGCTACAAAAGGCAGCTATGAATATGCAGAAGCAAAAGGCAGACAGATAGCAGAACTTCTGGATACAGAGGCATGGTTTACTTTCAGAGTAAAAGGAATGGAGCTTCCGGAATATCGTACTGATATTGAAAAGAAAATAACAGATGAAGAAAAAGCAGGAACTCCTGAGATTCTTAAAGAAACCAGAAGTGCAGAAGATGATTTCTGGACAGCAGATATGCAGACGAAGAATACAGAGCTGGAAAAGAAATATGGTGCTCTTGGAATTGCTGATATAGTTGCCAAAAAGGTTGCCGAAATGGAAAAGAAGATGGAACCTGAACAGCAGGAAAATTCGTTCAGTAGAAATCCAAAAGTCAGAGATTACCTGAATTCTTATAATAAGGAAGATCTTATTGCCAGTGCAATTGAGCTGGATATTGAAATTGATGGTTTAAGTAAAGAAGAACTTGCAGAAAACATTACAGAAAAAGTTTTGAATCCGGAAATCATGAAGGAGATTTTTCTTCAGGCAGATGAATGGGAAATTGAAGCATTTGATCGTGCAACTGAGAGAAAATGTTTTCCGGCTACTCATAAAGACTGGAAAGAACTGGAATGGTTCAGTAATAAAGGATATATCGTAGCTTATAGTGATAATTATGCAGAAGTGCCGCAGGAGGTAATTTCTGTTTATAAACAGGTGAATACCCCTGAATTACAGGAAAAATGCCGCAAACTCAGCTGGATGCGTTCCTGTGAAAGTATGATGGGACTGATTTATGCAATCGCGCCGCTTAAGATCGTGTATCGCATGTACCGTAAACGTGATGGCTTCAGAGTGAGCTATGAAGAATTTATGGATATTCTGAACGAACTTGCTGAAAAAGATGGTATGTGTATCGTAAAAGGAGATAAACTGATCTGGAAAGCTGTGTTACAGGATAATCTTTATGAGAGAATTGAAGAATTTCAGGGAGAAAGAGATTTCTATATTCCGACGGTAGATGAAATTCTGGATTATGCAAAACATGGATATCCTTCTCAGGATGTTTCTTATCGCAAATTATCGTCCTTCCTGAGAGATGAACTCCATCTTGAGGAAGAAAAGACAGAAGAACTTCTTTACATTGTATACAAAGAGTTTTCTATGGACGGGATGCTTTCTGATATCATGGAAGAATTCAATAAACGTGATATTGTTTTTGACTCTGATCGCCAGATGGAACGTTTTGCTCCAATTATGATGGAAGTAAACAATAACACAAGAATGCTTGATTTCCGTGGATATACGCCAAATGAGATCAACCGTGTATCTGAGCAGAAGACAACACCGGTAGCACCGGCAATGCAGTCTTTTGTTCCGATGGGAAATCTTCCGACAAACAATATAGTAAATATGCAGCCGAAAAAGAAAATTTACCCGAATGATCCATGTCCGTGTGGAAGTGGTAAAAAATATAAAAAATGCTGCGGAAGAAATAAATAATTTTCTTTAATTTTTCATAAAAAAACCAGCGGTTTGCCGTTGGTTTTTTTTATGAAAAATCAGAGAAAATTATTTTGCAATTTCGTACTATAGATATTTCTGCTATAATAACAGTGTGTTGAATAAAAAGAAACTCAAAGGACGGAATTAATCTATACAGACAAGGAGTAAACATTTGATTTCAAAGACAATGCAGACAATTCTGCACGCATTATCCTATGGAAATATAGAGGTGGAGGCATCGCGACGGCTGGCAGATATTAAGAGGCTGGATGCGATGAGGATATTTGTGAAAAAGCTGGATACGAAAGTATATAATGGAACTTATGAAGTGCCTGTGCGGCTGTATTTCCCGAGCGAGGAAGCCATGAGCGGCGAGCCTGTAGAGGGAGAAAAATATCCTGTGCTGCTCTTTTTTCATGGTGGTGGCTGGGTGACGGAAAGTGTGGAGAATTATGATCGCGTGTGCAGCAGAATGGCGCAGTCTACAGGTCATATCGTGATGTCTGTGGAGTATCGCCTTGCACCGGAATATCGTTTCCCGGTTCCGCTGGAAGACTGTTATGCAGCGGCAAAAGCACTTTATACGGGACATCTGGTCCTTCCCGCTGATCCGGACAGGATCACGATCATTGGCGACAGTGCCGGGGGTAATCTGGCAGCGGCTGTATGTCTCAAAGCACGGGATACCGGAGAGTTTATACCGAAGAAGCAGATACTGATCTATCCGGCACTGAACAACTGCTATACAGAAGGATCTCCTTATAAATCCGTACAGGAAAACGGCGAAGGATACCTTCTCACAGCAGTAAAAATGGAGGACTATCTTAAATTATATGAGAGCAGTCCTGAGGACAGACAGAATCCTTACTTCGCACCGATCCTTGAAAAAGACCTTTCACATATGCCGGAAACACTGATTCTTACAGCGGAATTTGACCCACTTCGGGATGAAGGCGAAGAGTATGGGAAACGTCTGAAAGAAGCAAATAATTATGTGGAAATACATAGGATTCCGGATGCGCTTCATGGATATTTTGCACTTGGGATCCGGTTTCTGCATGTACAGGAAAGTTTTGAGATCATGAATCGTTTTTTGAACAAAAGTTGAATAAAGGAAGCGAATAAAACGTGGAAACAGGATATTCAAAATGGCGAAAACTAGATAACGCGGCACTGGCATTTCCTCTTGTCACAGACAAAAATGACACCAGGGTATTTCGATTTTATTGTCAGCTGAAAGAAGAAGTAAACAGTGAGATCCTGCAGCAGTCTCTGGATCAGACGATGGAGAAATATCCATTGTTCCAGGCGGTTCTGCGTAAGGGACTGTTCTGGTTTTATCTGGAGAGAAGGGATATACATGCTATCGTAAAAAAAGAAAAAAGACCGCCTTGCAGCAGTCTTTATATACCAGATCAAAAGACGTTGCTTTTTCAGGTGAGCTACTATAAAAATCGAATTAATTTTGAGGTATATCATGCCCTGACAGATGGCACAGGAGCAATGAATTTCTTAAGTGAACTGGTGCAGAATTATCTGATCCTGGCGCACCCATCTGCAGATCTTCCGTGGGTTGAACAGATAGAAGAAACGACTCCGGGTGCACAGGAAGAGGACAGCTTTTCACAGTATTATTCCTCGGATATTCCAAAAAATAAAGAGAAAAAACCGGCAGCAGTGAAGCTGAAAGGTGAGAAATTGCTGCATGCAGATATGCAGATCACAGAGGTCATTATACCGGTAAAAGAAACACTGACGAAGGCACGTTCTTATGGTGTGTCGATTACTGTATTTCTCACGGCGATGCTGCTCTGTTCAATACATGAGGAGATACCGAAGAACCGTCAGAAGAGGCCGATTGCTCTGATGATTCCAGTAAATCTGAGAAATTATTTTCCATCACAGTCCATGGGAAATTTCTTTGGATGGATTGAAGTTGGGTATACCTTTGCGGATGAAACGGTATTTCAGGATGTGCTGGAATCTGTAAAAAATCAGTTTAAAGATAAGCTGGACAAAGAAAAAGTTGCCATGGATATGAATGGTTATGTACGTTTGGAGAAGAATCCTCTGGTGCGTGCGGTTCCTCTGGAAATTAAGAAATATTTCATGATGGCAGGTGCAAATCTTGGCAGCAGAAGTGTAACAGCGGTTTATTCAAATATAGGAATTCTGAAATTTCCGGAGGAGTACAAAGCATATATCGATCGGTTTGGAATCTTTGCAAGTACGAATTCTCTGCAGCTTTGTTCCTGTTCTTATGGAGACCAGATGGTGCTTGGATTTACGTCCAAGATACCGGATGACAGTATCCAGAAAAACTTTATGCGTATGCTTCGTGAAGAGGAGATTCCATATAAAGAAGAGAAAAATGATTTCCCCGGATGCGGTGAACAGAATAAAAAAGAAGAAATAAAAATTTTGCAGACTTTTACGTTTCTGTGCCTTGCGGTGGCAGTGATCTGTGGCATGATCAATTATCTTATGCTGGAAACGCTGAACTGGTTCTGGTTCGCGGCAGCAGGATGTGCCTGTGCATGGCTGGTTGTAAATGTGGCATATTTCAAGCGGAGAAATATACTGAAAAATCTGACCTGGCAGCTTCTGATCATAACTATTTTATGTGTTTTGTGGGATCATTTTACCGGATGGAAGGGCTGGTCGATTGACTTTGTCTTTCCGTTTGGGACGCTGACAGTTCTGGGTTCGATCCCTGTAATTGCCGGAGTCAGCCACCTGGAAACAGAAGAATACCTGTATTATCTGTTGCAGGCAGCGATGATCGGATGCATACCGGCAATCCTTATCTGGACAGGAATCGTGCATTATACGCTGCCGTCTGTACTGTGCACAGGTATCAGTTTTCTGACTTTAGCAGGGATGTTTATCTTTCAGAAAAAGGATACCTTGAGAGAATTCAGGAAGAAATTAAGAATGTAACAAAATCAAGATTACGAGAAAGGAAAATACCGATGTTAAAATGTGATTATGAAGTGAAACAGATTGATGGAGATTATGCACATCTGCAGAGAATCGACCGCCCAGAGGAGGAACTGAAGCTGGTTGCGAGGGCACTTCTTCCGATAGAAATCTACGAGGGCTGTATCTTACATTATGAAATGATGCAGTATAGTATGAAATAACCCCAGGAGAAGTACAATGGAGCAGTATTACTACAACCACATGGATAAACAGAAACAGGCTGCTTATCATGGCATCCTCCAGGGAATTACCAGCCTGGCAGATGAATTCCAGATTCCGGCACTGGACGGAGAAGATTTATACAATGTTTTCTTTCAGCTCCGGCTGGATCATCCGGAGATTTTCTGGGCGACAGGATATAAATATCGTTATTATAAAGATTCACCGAACATTATTTTTATCCCGGAATATCTGTTTGATAAAGGAAAAATAAAAGAACATCAGAAAGCAATGAAATCCAGAGTCGAGAAGCTGGTTCGTCCGGCACAAAGCCTTTCCGAGTGGGAAAAAGAAAAATATGTACATGACTTTATCTGTCAGAATGTACATTACGATAAGCTTAAAAAGGCGTATTCCCATGAGATCATTGGTCCTCTGGGACAGGGCGTGGGCGTCTGTGAAGGCATTGCAAAAGCAGTGAAAGTTCTTCTCGATGCGCTGGGAGTCTGGTGTGTGATCGCAATATGCGGGAATAATCCGGAAAAAGGAATTAAATACCGTCATACCTGGAACATTGTCCGGATCGGCGGTGCATATTATCATCTGGATACAACATTTGATAATACACTTGGAAAGAGTGATAAAGTCGAAGATATCCGTTATGATTACTTTAATCTGGATGATGGACATATTTTTAAAGATCACGAACCACTGATCGCGGCGGCACCGCACTGTACAGACCACGATCACTTTTATTACAAAGAAAAGAAACTGTCATTCACAAAGACAGAAGATGTGTATAAACGTTCACTTCAGGCAGCCAAAAAAGGAAAAACACTGACCTTTCACTGGAGAGGCGGTTATCTGACCAGAGAGGTTCTGAATGAACTTCTTGGACTGATCCGCAAAGCCGGTGAAGAGAAAAATAAGACGGCGGTTGTCAATATCAACTGGCCGCAGGCTGTATTGCGCCTGTATTATACAGAGGCACAGATGCAGGAATGCATCACGATGGAGGATGCGAATGGAGGGGAAAAAGAGTAACGTATACACGAAAGTCTGATATCTGGTAATAAAAGGGGAGATATATATGCTTGAAACATTCAATGTTTTACGTATCGATGAGCCTGATTTCGGATGTGAGGGGCGTCCGGACGGGATGGAAGTGAAGGATAATGTCCTTCTGAAAAGCAATTATACAGGTCAGGAGATGACCGTTCAGGAAAAAGATGCCCGGTTATATGAGCTGGACATCAATGAGGGAGACAAAGTATTTCTGATTGAAGGGGAAATGCGAAAGCTCCGCTGAGAGCAGAGGATTAGCTGATGCAGCTTTTAAAAAGGGTGCAGACAAATATATGCAAAGGACACTAAAAGATGGGATTTGAATTAAATATACTTGACTGGTTCCAGACATTGCATACGCCGGTGATGGATAAATTAATGACTTCAGTCACAAAGCTTGGGGATGCCGGGATATTCTGGATTATACTGACTCTGATCTTTCTTATCATACCGAAAATGAGAAAGACAGGTGTGACCATGGCAGCTGCGCTTATCGTAGATTTATTATTATGTAATGTATTGTTAAAGAATCTTGTAGCACGAACCAGACCTTATGATGTGAATACGACAGTAGAATTACTGGTTGCAAAACTTCGCGATTATTCATTTCCGTCTGGACATACAGCGGCATCGTTTGCATCAGTGACAGCACTGTACCTGTCAGGAGAAAGAAGGATTGGGCTTATAGCTCTTGTGATTTCATGCCTGATAGCTGTATCCAGATTATATTTGTATGTGCATTATCCAACAGATGTTCTAGGTGGAATCATTTTTGGATGTCTTTCCGGATGGCTTGGATATCACATTGTGAAATTTGCAGAAGGGAAAAAGACAGTAAGATAATCATGCACAAGATCAGAGTATCCATATGTTTCTATGGAAGAGTCCAGGGAGTCGGATTTCGCTACAAGCTGAGATATCTGGCTGAGAAATACAGCGTGACCGGTTGGGCGAGAAATGAATATGACGGATCAGTCTCAACAGAATTGCAGGGACTGGAAGAAGATATTGACAAGATTCTTCAGGCACTTTACAATGACCGTTATATAGAGATTGATGACATCCGAAAACGCAGTCTTCCGGTTGATGAGGAAGAGCGAGGTTTCGGGGTAAGATATTAAGGAGGACGCACACGTGGACGAATTATACCAGGCAATTGAAGAGAAGATCAAGGCAGCAGGATATCCTAGAGAGATATCCGGACAGGCTGTTTACGAAGATATCTGTGACCAGATTGAAGGAAAAGAAAATGGCAGTTATGTATTACTGTCCAAATTTGAGGACGATGTGATCTTTGAATATCACATTACTATTATGGATCATGAATTTAATCTTGGAATCCTTACCATGAGACTTCCGGAAGGAGTTTATGCAGCAAATTTTGACGAAGACTGAGAAATAAATGGAGCGGGTGTAAACCTGCTCTTTTTATGTAATAGGAAAAATTACCAGGGGGATTTATATGTGGATTCTGTATGCGGTGGGATCTTCGTTTTTTGCAGGAATCACATCAATTCTTGCAAAGTGTGGAATTCAGAAAACGGATTCTGATGTGGCAACAGCTGTGAGGACGATCGTGGTGCTTTTGTTTTCCTGGCTGATGGTATTTGTAACAGGAACAATGTCCGGAATAAAGGACATAAGCGGAATGACTTTGCTGTTTCTTGTGCTTTCCGGTCTGGCAACGGGAGCATCCTGGCTTTGTTATTTCCACGCATTGCAAAAAGGAGACATCAATAAAGTTGTACCGATTGACAAATCAAGCACGATCCTGACGATTCTTCTGGCTCTGATTTTTCTTCATGAAGGCCTGTCCTGGGCAAAAGCGGGCTGTGTTTGTCTGATCGGAATCGGAACGATGATGATGATAACCAGAAAAGAAGAAACCGAAAACAACGAATCGAGAGACGGAAGCTGGCTGATTTATGCGGTACTATCAGCAGTCTTTGCCAGCCTGACGGCCATCCTTGGAAAGATTGGTATTTCCGGAATTGATTCAAACCTGGGTACTGCGATCCGTACCACAGTTGTATTGGTTATGGCATGGCTGATGGTATTTATGAAAGGAAAACAGCATGAGGTTCGGGAAATTGAGAAAAAAGAACTTCTTTTTATCGGACTTTCCGGAATTGCAACAGGAGCATCATGGCTTTTTTATTACAGAGCATTGCAAGAAGGTCCGGCGAGCGTTGTTGTACCGATCGATAAGCTGAGTATCCTCGTGACGATTGCTTTCTCGTGGATCGTATTCCACGAAAAACTGACACGGAAATCTGCAACAGGGGTTGTCCTGATCACGGCAGGAACTGTACTGATGACAATGATATGATCGGTAACCGTTCACACGGCACTATCCCGCGAGGTGTTTTGGCATGTTTTTTGCCAAAATCCCGAGACATATAAGGCAAAATTTGATTTTTGAATATTGTAAAACCTGCATATGTGTTGTAAACTTCAACGCATATGCAGGTTTTGCCTATTCATCTTCTAATGTTACAATGTTTAATGTGAGATTGGTTTCCATTAACACAATATGTTTTTTCATTTCACGTTCTGCTTTTGCAGAATCCTTTGTTATAATTGCTTTTAAAATTTTTTCGTGAGGTCCAATAGTATCTTTGACATTTTGTTTAATTGAAAAAGTATTATTTCTAAAATCCTTTAATCCCATATTTAATCGTTCCATAACATCAATCATTAAGTTATTTCCACATCTTTTTATAATTTCAGAGTGAAATTTTTCGTCCATGAGGGCAAGATTATTAGCATCATTTTTTGCAGCAGCATCGCAAAATTCTTTATGAATATTTTTTAAACATATGATGCCTTCTTCATCAATTTTTTCAGCAGTCATTTTTGCAGCAATGGGTTCAATTGCATATCTTAATTCGAAAACATTTCTAAGATCAGTTTCGTTAGCTACAAGCCAGTTGATGGCAGGAGATGGTTTTTCTGCCTTTTTTTCTGCAACAAAAGCGCCCTTTCCTGTCTTTAATTCAACAATTCCCTTAGCTTGAAGAAAACGGAATGCTTCTCGTACAGTTCCACGACTGACATTTAAGTTCGTACAGAGCTCCTTTTCTGTAGGTAATTTTGTACCAGGCTGTAATTTTTCCTCTTTAATCAAATCTTTAATTCGTTCTTCTACTTGGTGAACGAGTGGCACACGTTTAATTGGTTCCATACATATGGCCCCCTTCCCTGTTGCATTTTTTATTAAAACTATGACGAGATACAGTTTTAATTATCATAGAGGATAAAAAAAAATATGTCAAGTACATTGTAGGACATTATACAATATTTTTGGATGCTGATAAAATGATTGTAGAATTATGCAAAATGCATAAAAAATGTGACAAAAAAAGAGACATTATGACAGAAATGATATTTCATGTTGACAAAATGAAAGAAAAAGACTAATATACAAATTGTAAGACAATCCTACAAACAAACAATCAAACATAAGACAATATAACAAAGAGAGGAGAAAACATATGAGTGTAAAGTATGAAGGGATAATTCCCCCGATTGTTACTCCATTCACGGCAAGTGGAGAAATTGATGAAGAAAAAATCAGGCGTGAAATGGAAATCTGTCTGGATGCAGGCGCTGATGGAATCAGTGTTGGCGGAAGTACCGGAGAAGGACCGACATTACGTGATGAAGAGCTGACTCAACTGATTAAAATAGCCAGAGAATACGTAAAAGAAGGATCAGATAAAACGGTTGTCTGCGGAATAATGAGAACTTGTACAAGAGATGCTGTCAGAGCTGGAAAAACTGCAAAGGAAGCAGGGGCAGATGCAATTATGGTTACACCTACTGCTTATAATGTCCTGGTACCAAATGCAGAAGGTATGTTTGATTTTTATAATACAATTTCTGAAGAAGTTCAACTTCCAACAATTATTTATAATGTGATTCCACAAAATACGATATATCCTGATTTGTTCCATCGGTTGTTAAACGAAACGGAATATATTATGGGAATAAAGCAGAGTGTTGGAGGAATACAGGCTCTGTACGCAGACCTTATGGAAATTGAAGGGAAAGGTCGTGTATATGCGGCTACAGATGATATGATTTATTCTTGCTTTGATCTGGGGGCCAAAGGTGCAATTTCGGCGATTTTGTCAGTATTCCCTAAAGAATCAGTAGAAATGTGGAAATGCGCGCAGACAGGAGAGCATTTACGTGGACTGGAAATTCAACAGTCTTTATATAAAAAATGGCAGGTTCTTGGAGGCAACCAGTTCCCAATTAAAATGAAATATGCATTGAAGTGTCTGGGACGTGATTGTGGATATTGTAGAAGTCCAATTACGTATTTACCAGAAGAAGAAAAGAAAGCAATTCGTGAAGCATTCACAAAGTAAAAATAAAATGTAAAGATTAAAGGAGGAAATGAGTTATGAACAAATTTGTTGCTAAATATGGAAGGATTCTGGTACCGCTTATTACACCTTATGGAGAAAATGAAGAAGTTGATTATGTTCAGTACGAAAAATTGATTGATTATATCATTACTAATAAATTAGGAGATTCTTTGATCGTTACAGGAACAACAGGAGAAGCAAGTCTTTTAACATTTGATGAAAGAGTCAAGTTGATGGAAACAGCTATAAAGGCTGCAGCAGGACGAATGCCAGTAATTGCAGGAACTGGCTGTGCAAGTACTAAAGAAACTATTGCGCTGACACAGAAAGCAGAGGAACTTGGAATAGAAACCTGTCTTGTAGTAGTTCCATTTTATAATAAACCCACACAGGAAGGTATTTATCTGCACTATAAGAAATTGGCTGAGAATACAAAGGTAAATATTATGCTTTATAATATACCTATTTTTGTAGGTGTGAATATGGAACCGGAAACAGTCAGAAGACTTGCAGAAATTCCTAATATTATTGGAATCAAAGATGAAGCTGGAATCAATCCAACACAGGTTACAGACTTCTTCCTTGCAACAAAAGATGTTGATCCAGATTTTGCAATTTATAATGGAGACGATGTAATGCTTCTTCCAACGATTGTGCAGGGAGCTATGGGACTTGTGTCTGGTGGAGCACAGATTTTTGGACATGAAATTCGTGTAATTTTTGATGCGTTTGAGGCTGGTGAGAATGAGAAAGCAAAAGAAACTTTTGAACCGCTTTACCGTTTCTGCAAGAGTACAGGTCAGAATGGCCGTATTCTTCCGAACTCGATTATGCGTCCGGCAATAGAAGCAGTATCTGGAATCAAACTTGGAAATGCAAGACTGCCATTGGCACCGCCGACGGATGAAGAAATGAAAGTAACTCTTGGTATTCTGAAAGATATTGGAAAAATTTGAAAAATAGTTTATAATATTGAATGTATTCTGTAAATACATGAAAGGAGTAGGCAAATGAAGAAAGGATTAGCATTACTTACTACATTAGGATTAGCAATAACAGGATGTACGACAAATGTTTTTGCAGCAGATGTTGTGATTAAACTTGCAGATGTGCAGGCCGAAAATGATGTTGAAACACAATTTGAATATAAATTTGCAGAATTAGTTAATGAAAAAAGTGATGGTCGAATTGAAGTCCAGGTATATCCGGCTGGACAGATGGGAGAAATGACAGATATTTTGACGGCAGTACAGTCTGGATCTATGCAGATGACCAGAACAAATCCATCATGGCTTGCAGATGCAGGTGTTTCTTCAATGAATCTTCTTGCGCTTCCTTTCGTGTTTGATGATCTGGACAGTGCTAACAAGGTTCTGGACAGCGATGTTGGACAGAAAATCCTTAATCAGGTAGAAGAAAGTGACACAATGGTAAAAGCACTTGGTTATCTTGAACCATCAGGACGTTATTTTTTCTTTAAAAATAAAAGAGTTGCGAATTTGAAGGATATTGCAGGATTAAAAATTCGTGTACAGACGAATGATCTTGCGACTAAAATGGTAAGTAGTCTTGGAGCATCTGCAACTCCTATTTCTTACAATGAATTATATAGTTCGCTGCAGACTGGCATTGTTGACGGAGCAGATAATCCGCTGAAGGGAATCTTAAATATGAGCTTTTATGAGGTTGGTTCATATGTGTTGGATATGCCTCATCAGTATGAAGCAAGTATCATCATTATTAATTCTGATTTCTTCAACAGTTTAAGCGAGGAAGATCAGGCAGTGATCAATGAGGCTATGGAGGAAGGCGCTGAATACTTTAAACAGATTTCCGACGAGGCTTTGGAAGGATATCGTTCGCAGCTGGAAGAAAAAGGAATGGAATTTGTTACACCTGATGATCCGCAGGAGTGGAAAGATGCGGCGCAGACTATCTATTCGGAATTTACAGAGGGAAATGAAGATCTTCTTCAGGAAATTATAGATTGTCAGAAATAATCTGTGAAAGTGCAGCCCGGGTGAATCAGAATGTGAACTGAGTCATCCGGGCTGTTTCAGATAGGCAGCTTAAGGCAATGGAGGTATTCATATGGGGAAAGAACAGGTAGATGAAAAACATGAAATTAAATTTTTCGAAATAATTTATAAGTTGATTGAATTTGTCAGTGCGCTTTGTTTATGTGGACAGGTAATTATTATTTCAATTGCCGTTATTGGAAGATACATATTCAGTTACACTCCCACGTGGTCTGAAGAAATTGCCAGAGTTTTAATGGTGTGGATGTCTTTTCTCACAGCCAGCATGGCAATTAAAGACAACTCACATGTAAGAATTTCCGTATTTGATAAATTTTTTGGAGAAAAAGCACTTAAAATTCGAGATATCATATTTTCAATTTGTAATATTGCTTTTAGTTTAATACTTTTTTGGGAAGGATCTAAATTAGTCATACAGACTTCCAGAACAAAACTTCCAGGCAGTGGAATTTCATCAGGTATACTATATGCATCAATTTGTGTGGGCGGATTACTTATGGCAATTATGCTAGTTTATAGAATGGGGGCGAAAGTATGTCAACGGAAACAGTAGGAACGATTATTCTTCTTGCAAGTTTTTTTATTATGATCTTTGCAGGAAATCATATCATTTTTTCAATAGGTATTTCTACATTATTAACTTTGTTATACTTAAAAGTTCCACTTATGACAGTTGCCCAGCAGTCAGTTAAAGGTTTAAACTCTTTTTCTCTGATGGCTGTCCCATTTTTTATTCTGATGGGTGACATTATGTCGGCAGGCGGCATAACGGATCGACTGGTTAACCTGGCAAATGCACTAGTCGGGTGGATGCGGGGCGGTATGGCAATGGTGAATGTCCTGGCATCTATGTTCTTTGGAGGAATTTCAGGATCACCTACTGCTGATGTAGCGTCATTAGGACCGATTGAGATAGAAATGATGGATAAGTCTGGATATGATAAAGATTTTTCTACAGGACTTACAATGAGCAGTGCTATTCAGGGATTACTAATACCACCAAGTCATAATATGGTTATTTACTGTATGGCAGCGGGAGGCGTTTCTGTTGGACAGATGTTCATGGGAGGCATTATTCCAGGTGTATTTCTTGGAATCGTGCTTATGGTATTTTCCTATTTTGTGGCATTGAAAAAAAATTATCCTAAAGGTGAAAAGTTTTCACTTAAAATTGCAGTAAAAGCATTTGTTGATGGAATTTGGGGAATCCTCACAATTCTTATTGTAGTAGTAGGTGTAGTTGCGGGGGTTTTTACAGCGACAGAGTCTGCAGCAATTGCATGTGTCTATTCTATTATTGTCGTATTGTTTATTTACAAATCTGTTTCTATAAGAGAGCTGTTTGGGGTGTTTAAGAAGAGTCTTAAAACGCTGGCAATGGTAATGGCTTTAATCGGGGTATCATCAGCTTTTGGATGGGTAGTTTCTTATTTACGTATACCGATGAAACTTACTAATTTTATGATGAGTATATCTTCGAATAAAATAGTTTTGTTGTTATTAATTAATTTACTGCTGCTGGTTATGGGTGCGTTGATGGATATGATCTGTAGCATTCTGATTATTACACCGATTATTCTTCCAATTGTAGCAGCCGTTGGTGTTACACCTCTTCAGCTTGGAGTAATCATGATTTTTAACCTTGGAATTGGTCTTATGACACCGCCGTTTGGTGTATTACTCTATGTGTGCAGTGCGATAAGTGGAAGAAATATTGAGCAATTGGTAAAAGCAAGTGTACCATTTTATATTGTAATGTTTGGTGCCCTGTTAGCGATTACTTTTATTCCACAGCTTACAACTTTTCTTCCTGGAATACTATTTGGCTGACAGGAGGGAATGCACATGATTATAAGACGTACAAATTGTCAGAAAAATAAAGAGATTACATATGATACGGTAGTAGTTGGTGGAGGTATTGCTGGTGTATCAGCTGCAGCATCAGCTGCTAAAAATGGAAGTAAGACATTATTAATTGAAAGTGCTACTTTTCTGGGTGGCGTTGTAACAATGGGACCGCTGGAGGCATTAATGACGCAGTATGATGCTGATCGGAAAGTTATTGGCGGAATTGCTGATGAATTACTTGAATTAATAAAAGCGCAGGATAGGCAGGCTGAAAATGTAGATGATACAACAGGATATTGTAATAAAATTATTCCGTACCAGTCGGAATGTATGAAATATGCAATGTTATGTCTACTGGATAAGTATCAAGTTGATCTTATGATGGAGACAATGCTTGTAGAGGCAAATGTTAAAAATCAGGTTCTTGTCAGTATAGAAATACAAACGAAAAGAGAACGGCTTACAGTATATGCAAAGTCTTTTGTAGATTGCTCAGGGAGCGGAATATTGGGTTATTATTCTGGCTGTGACATTTTATTTGGAGATGAGAATGGAGTCAGTCAGCCAGTTACGGTATTAACAAAATGGGGAAATATAAATAAAGAACAGTTGAGAGAATATGTTCGCACTCATATGGATGAATTTACTTCTTTTAATAATGAACTGGATGTGGAAGCAGAGTTTTTACATCTATGGGGATTTGGCAAAACTTTGACTGAAGGATACGAAACTGGAAAATTAAGTTTAAAAAGAGAAGAAATGCATCTAATGGAATCAACAGTACCTGGAGAGGTTATACTCAATTTTTCCAGAATGGGTGCGAATCCATATGATGCTTTTGAAATGAGCAAGGCACAGCTTGATGGTTCCAGGCAAGTATATGAGTTGTTTCAATATTTTCGAGAGAAAATTCCAGCATTTAAAAATGCCAAAATAGTTCAAAATGGGTATGTGGGAGTTCGAGAAAGCGGACGTGTCAAGGGAAAATATGTATTGACCAGACAAGATATTATTTCAGAAGAAAAATGCAAAGATAGTGTTGCAATAGGAGCTTTTCCTATGGATATACATCAACAGGGAAGTGGAATGAAATATGAAAGAGTTTTAAGGGGATATGGAATTCCAGCATGTGCTTTGTGGTCAGAACATATAAAAAATTTGTTTATGGGTGGTAGATGCATAAGCTCTACATTTGAAGCTAATGCATCTTGCAGAATTTCAATTACGTGTATGGCAACGGGGCAGGCAGCAGGAGTTATGGCCTCTGAATATCAGGAAGGAATAAACGAAGAAGTTTTGATTCGTAACTCCAGAGATATACTTGTAAGTCAAAATGCCATCATTTAATAATAAGAGGTCATGTTTCTGTGAAGAGACATGGCCTTTTATGTGAGACAAGAAATATAAAACAATTTAAAGAGAGACTTGGAATATCAATCAATTAAAACTGATATAGTAGGCTGAGCTCAGCTTTTGTTTGTAGGATAATTCTATATTGTACGCTCTGGGGCGTTATGCTATAATACACACTAGGTTACTAGGTTAAAAAGGAGATTTTATAGTGAGTATTCATGATAAGTATAAAGTATTGCAGAAGAACCTGAAAGATATGGGAAGTGTTGCAGTTGCATTTTCAAGTGGCGTGGATTCTACCTTTCTTTTGAAAGCGGCGCTGGAAGCACTTGGAAAGGATAAAGTAATCGCAGTGACAGCCAGTTCCTGTTCATTCCCGGAGAGAGAATTGAAAGAAGCGACGGAATTCTGCAAAGAAAATGGTGTTCGTCATATTATCTGTAAATCAGAGGAGCTGGATATTGATGGCTTTCGACAGAATCCGAAGAATCGCTGCTATCTGTGCAAGCATGAGTTGTTTGAGAAAATCTGGCAGATTGCAAAAGAAAACGGCATGAATGTAGTAGCCGAGGGCTCCAATATGGATGATAACGGTGACTACCGTCCGGGACTGATCGCCGTTAAAGAGCTTGGTGTCAGCAGTCCGCTTCGTCAGGCTGAGCTGTATAAAGAAGAAATCCGTGAACTGTCCAAAGAGATGGGACTTCCTACATGGGACAAACAGTCTTTTGCCTGTCTTTCTTCCCGTTTTGTTTATGGAGAAACAATCAGTGAGGAAAAACTTGGAATGGTGGACCAGGCGGAACAGCTTCTTCTGGACATGGGCTTCCATCAGATCCGTGTACGCATTCACGGAAATATCGCCAGAATTGAAGTTCTGCCTGAGGAAATAGCAAGACTTGTAGAAGAAGAAAACAGAACCAGAATTGCGAAGCAGCTTAAGGAATATGGATTTGATTATGTGACTCTGGATCTTCTGGGATATCGTACAGGAAGCATGAATGAAACATTAACTAAGGAAGAGAAGGAGATTAAGAAATAAATGTTAAATCAGTTTTCCAGAACAGAACTGCTATTTGGTAAAGAAGCAATGGAGAAACTTGCCGGTTCCAGAGTTGCCGTTTTTGGAATCGGTGGAGTTGGCGGTTATACAGTAGAGGCGCTTGTGCGAAGTGGAGTAGGTGCGATCGATCTGATCGATGATGATAAGGTATGTCTGACCAATCTGAACCGTCAGATCATTGCGACAAGAAGTACGATTGGTAAATACAAAGTAGATGTTATGAAGGAGCGAATCCTTGATATCAACCCGAAGGCAGAGGTTAATGTTCACAAATGTTTTTATCTGCCGGAAACGAAAGATGAGTTCGATTTTTCCAAATATGATTATGTAGTGGATGCGGTTGATACGGTAACAGCGAAGATTCAGCTTGTTATGGAGGCAAAGGAAGCTGGCGTTCCGATCATCAGCAGTATGGGCGCCGGAAATAAATTTGATCCGACTGCTTTTCAAGTGGCTGATATTTATAAAACTTCTGTATGTCCACTTGCGAAGGTTATGCGCCGTGAACTTAAGAAGCGTGGAATTAAAAAGTTAAAGGTTGTGTATTCTCAGGAAAAACCAACCCGTCCGATTGAAGATATGTCGATCAGTTGTCGTTCACATTGTATCTGTCCTCCGGGTGCAGCACACAAATGTACAGAACGTCGTGATATACCGGGATCCACTGCATTTGTTCCATCGGTAGTAGGGCTGATCATAGCGGGGGAAGTAATTAAAGATCTGGCAAGAGCATAATTGAAAAAGCATAGAATCAATGATAAGATAAATCTGTTTTATTGACTCCATATTTTGCACAAAGGAGAGAATGTGTATGAGAAAGAAAAGTAAAAGTGCAGCGATACTGGCTGTGGTCATGGCGATGACACTGGCAGGAAGTTCCGCAGTATATGCTGAGGAGAATTCTTCTGCGAAAACAGCTGAAACGGATGATAATGAAAAGGAAGACACGAGAGCAGCAGAGAATGAACCTGCTCCATGCAATGAAGGCGAACATGAGCTTATAGAAAGCAAAGTTGTTCTGCCAACCTGCACAGAAAGAGGTTATACGATCTACAAATGTAAAGTGGATGGCTGCACCTACGAAGAAAAGAGAGATGAGACAGCTGCACTTGGTCATGAACTGAAAGAAGTTTCTATTCAGGAGGCGACAGCAGATAAACCAGGTGTGATCACATATAAATGTCAGAGACAGGGATGCGATTATACAGAACTGGCGGAGATTCCGGTCAAAAATACGAATGCTGTTGATGGTAAAACAGATGATGCAGATACAAAGACGGATGAGAAGCCGGGAACAGATGCTGACGGCAAATCAGAAGATGGCAAAACAGATGCTTCAGAAGAAAATAAGAATTCTAATACAGAAAATGCTTCCGTAGATAAAGACAGTACTTCCGGAAAAACAGAACCCACTGATTCAGATACTTCTGCCGATAGTAAAAATGAAGGTGCAGAGAAAGACCTGCCAGAGGAAGATATTGATGAAGAATACGCTTCTTATGCGTCTTCAACTTCTACAGACATTGTAACGGAGTATGATCCGGAAACTGCAGTTGGTACGATTCGTGTTGCAAAGAAAGATTCGGATGATCCGACGGAAACAGAGGAAGTTACCGGTATGACAGTTCCAACAGAAACGACAGAGATCAAGAAAGATTCAGAAGGAAATATTACAGATCTTGCGATTTCTACTTCCATCGATGAAATCAAAAATGGATTTTCACTGACAAGTGAGAAGAAGAAACTTCATTCAATCGCGATCATTAATAAAGAAGCTCCAAAGAATCACTGGATCACACTGAGTGCAAAAGAAACTGCATCTGAGCTTGGGATTCATCTTCATAACGAAAATAATAAAATCATCATAACACTTACAGAAAATGAAAAACCATTGAACATTATTAAAGTCTCTGATACAGAGAAAGAACTGCTCCTGACAACTTCCACTGCCGGAACCTGTGTGATCAATAAGGCGGTTCAGAATATTTCGGTGGATAAAGATGGGAAATATTCAGATAAGAAAACTCTGGGCAGAAAGAACCAGATCATTCTGAATGATGTAAATGGAAGTGCTCCATATCTGGAACTTGAGTATGTGAAAGACGAGGTTGCAACGACATCTGCATCTGAAAAAGACGAAGATGCTGCAAGAAATTTGGAAACTAAAAATACCAAAGCAGGAGATTCTGAATCCAAAGGTGCTGAAGCGGAGAAACAGAAAGATCCGGATGAAGAATTATACTGGATTCAGCCATATGGGGAGGAAAACCAGGAACCGATCGTAATCACAGTTTATAAGAAATAGAACTGTTTTTACAACAGATATGTTTGATTTTCTTAGAGCATAATCCACTTTTATCTGGTAAAATAAATTGTTAATTCAATCACAGAATGAGTAAAAAACAGGTCATTATCGTCCAAAACAGGAGATAATGACCTTGTTTTTTTGCATACGATTTTACAGAATGGTTAATTCTGATGCAATAAGCAGATTAATACTTACCAACAACGGTTGCTTTGAGCAGATTTGTGTTGCCAGGATGTCCAAGAGGAACACCAACTGTAAGAACAACGATATCTCCTTCTTTGACATAACCTTTTTCTTCAGCTGCTTCTGTAGCGTGAAGAAGAAGAATCTCCATGCTGTATTCCTCTTTGGTCAGGAGTGGTGTTACACCCCAGATCAGGTTCATCTGACGCCAGGTACGCTCATCCGGAGTACATGCAATGATCTGACATCCCGGACGATATTTGGAAACCATGCGTGCAGTATTTCCGGAACGGGTAACTGCGATGATCGCTTTTGCGTTCAGGTCAATTGCAGTCATGCAGGTGGCATGAGAGATTGCAGTAGTTACGTTTGTTGCAGGCTCTTTTGTACGAATACTGAACTGTTTGTTATATTCGACGTCAGCTTCTGTACGTACGGCAATCTTGACCATGGTTTTGAGCGCTTCTACAGGGTATTTACCTGCAGCGGTTTCACCAGACAGCATGATCGCACTGGTACCCTGATAGATTGCGTTGGCAACGTCAGTAGTCTCTGCACGGGTCGGACGTGGATTCTTGATCATGGAATCCAGCATCTGAGTAGCTGTGATAACCTGTTTGCCGGCGCTGTATACCTTTGCAATGATATCCTTCTGGATAACCGGTACATCTTCAAGTGGAATCTCAACACCCATATCACCACGGGCGATCATGATACCATCTGCAGCTTCGATGATGCTGTCGATGTTGTCAACACCCTGCTGGTTCTCGATCTTTGCGATGATCTTGATGTCATGTCCTCCGTTTTTCTCAAGGATATCACGAATTTCTTTGACATCGGCAGCAGTTCTGGTAAAGGAAGCTGCGATAAAATCATAGCCTTCTTTGATACCGAACAGGATATCATCGTGATCCTTCGGGCTGATAAACGGCATGTTTACTTCTACACCAGGGAGGTTGACGCCCTTCTTATTGCCGAGAACACCACCGTTTACGACTTTACAGATGATGTCCTGACCTTTGATCTTCTTGACTTCAAGTCCGATCAGACCATCATCGATCAGAATGCTGTTGCCTGGTTTGACATCTTTATATAAATCTTTATAGGTAACAGAAACGATTTTTTCGTTTCCTACGATTTCTTCTGTAGTTAAGGTAAATTCCTGACCTTCCTTCAGTGTGACCTTTCCATCTTCAAATTCGCGGATACGAATTTCAGGTCCCTTTGTGTCGAGAAGCGCAGCTACCGGTTTATTGAGTCTTGTACGAATTTCTTTTAATTTATCAATACGGCCTTTTTGTTCATCATGTAAACCATGAGAGAAGTTAAAACGTGCTACGTTCATTCCCTCTTTAACGAGTTCTTCCAGAACACCGTCCTTATCAGTAGATGGACCAAGGGTACAGATAATTTTTGTTTTGCGCATTCAAATTCCTCCTACTTTTCCTAAAAAATACACCTTTATTCTAACACATTATTTTCAATGCACAAGTAAAGTTTTTGATAAAATACACGTTAAATTTCTAACATTTTTTACGTTATTGTGAGAAAAATATATGGGAATCGAAAGTAAAATAAAAGAAGAATAAAAGGAGAATTCCGATGCCTGAAACTATTTATTTAAAGAGTAGCAGACATCGGAATATGTAAAATTAAATTTTATAAATTTAGAAACGAGTATGACGATTGATGTACTTAGCTTTATATTTGGAGTATACGATCGTCTGATCCTTGTACAGACCATAGTAACCGGATACGGCATAACTGATAGATACAGCAATCAGGTAATAGGACGCACCACGGAAGCCAAACAGCTCAAATGCGATCAGGATGGAAGTGATCGGGCAGTTGGTAACACCACAGAAAAGGGCTGCCATTCCGGCGGCTGCACAGATGGATGGGGAAAGACCGATCAGGTGTCCCATGATACATCCGAATGTTGCTCCGATGCAGAAGGAAGGAACAATCTCACCGCCACGGAAACCGGCGCGCATGGTCAGGGCAGTGAGTACGAGCTTCCAGAAAAAGTCCAGCGGGCGAGCCTGACCATTCTCGACAGCAAGTTCGATCAGGTTATTTCCGGCACCCATATAATCAGAGGTGCGCAAAAAGAGTGTGATCACAATAATGATGGCACTGGCTGCGACGATACGGATATATGGATTTTTTAAAAATTTCGCATAAAGTTTGCTGACACCCTGAAGTGCCATACAGAAAATAATACTGATGGCAGCACAGGCAACGGCAACAAGAACCATCTTGAGTCCTGTTTCGATGGTAAGTTCCGGGATATTGACTACATGAAAAGATTCCGGATTGATGCCAAAGCCGGCGGCAAATTTTGAGGCAATAATGGATGCAATCACACATGGAACCAGTGCGGCATAATACATAATGCCAACGCTCACGACCTCCATAGAAAAGACTGCCGCTGCCATCGGTGTTCCGAAAACTGCGGAGAAAGCAGCACTCATACCGCACATGACCATGACATGATGGTCTTCTTCATCGAGGTGAAACCAGCTTCCAAGCTGATTGCCGATGCTTCCGCCGAGCTGAATTGCAGCACCTTCACGACCGGCAGATCCACCGGCAAAGTGAGTCAGGATCGTAGAAACGAAAATCAGCGGAGCAGAACGAAAAGGCACATCATCCTGAGAACGGATCGTTGATAAAACCTGATTGGTTCCGCCATCTTCCTGACCGAATTTCTGATACAGAAAAACAATGATCAGACCGGAAACAGGAAGCAAGAAGAATACCCAGAAATGCTCTGTACGATAGTTGGTTACGAATTTCAGTACTCTGGCAAAAAGGCTGCTGATGAAGCCTACGCTCAGTCCGGTCAGTACTGCCAGAACCAGCCATTTGATAAGACTGGTCATATCATATCGAATGTGATCGATATAATAGTGCAGGTTATGGATTTCTTCTGGCTTTTTTTTATCCTGTGTGTTGTTCATAGCTTCCTTTTATTCCTGTGTAATTCCGGTTACTTCGTATCCGGCATCTTTGATCGTCTGACGGATCTTGTCCTCATCAACCTTTTCCGGTGCTGTGAAAACGGTTGTGTTATTTTCGTGAGAAGATACAACGTCTTCAACGCCGAATGCTTTCTTAATAGCTTCGTTTACATGTGCTTCGCAATGTCCGCACATCATTCCCTCAACATTAACTGTAACTTTTACCATAGTTTTTTGCTCCTTTTCTTTTTTATTATAATCATTTTTTACTTCAATGGAAGTAGCTTGTTTAATTTTTTTGTCCTTTTTTGTGTCGTGGATCTTAAACAGGTTCAGACGAAGGGCATTGGTGACAACGCAGAAGCTGGAAAAACTCATTGCGGCGGCACCGAACATCGGATTCAATGTCCATCCGAAAATCGGGATCCATACACCGGCGGCCAGTGGAATGCCGATCACATTGTAGAAAAATGCCCAGAAAAGATTTTCGTGGATATTTTTCAGGGTTGCACGGCTGAGACGTACTGCAGCAGGAACATCGCTTAAACGGCTCTTCATCAGAACGACATCAGCGGCATCGATCGCGATATCAGTTCCGGCACCGATCGCGATTCCGATATCTGCGCGGGTAAGTGCAGGGGCATCGTTGATTCCGTCACCGACCATGGCTACTTTGCCCTGTTCCCTAAGTGAACGGATCACACTTTCTTTGCCATCCGGGAGAACACCTGCGATGACATCATCAACACCGGCCTGTGCACCGATCGCTCTTGCAGTGCGTTCATTATCACCGGTCAGCATGACAACACGGATTCCCATATTCTGGAGTTCTTTGACCGCCTGTGGGCTGTCTTCTTTGATAACATCGGCAACAGCGATAATGCCGACCAGTTTACCATTCCGGGCAAAAAGCAGGGGCGTTTTTCCTTCTTCTGCAAGTTTTTCTGCCTTCTGGGAAAGGGTGGCAGGAACGTTTACCTGGCTGCTGATGAATTTCATGCTTCCACCGGTCAGAGTTTCCTGTTCGAGCACTGCAGAGAGTCCGTTTCCGGGAAGGGCATGGAAATCAGTAACCTCCGGCGCTGTAAGATGTTGTTCTTCAGCATGTTTGAGAATCGCTTTCGCGAGCGGATGTTCACTTTTTTTCTCCAGGGCAAATGCCATGGTGAGGAGTTCCTGTTCGGAGATCCCGTCTGCAGGGAGCAGATCAGTAACTTCCGGCTGACCGCTGGTGATCGTACCGGTCTTGTCCAGGGCAACGATCTGAACCTTGCCGGCCTCTTCAAGAGAAACGGCAGTTTTGAACAGGATACCATTTCTGGCCCCCATTCCGTTGCCGACCATGATCGCTACCGGAGTGGCAAGTCCGAGAGCACATGGACAACTGATAACGAGAACGGAGATACCGCGGGCAAGAGCATAGCCAAATTCATGTCCGGTCAGAAGCCAGATGATCGTGGTAACGATTGCAATCGTAATAACTGCCGGAACAAAAATACCGGAAACACGGTCTGCGATCTTGGCGATCGGAGCTTTGGTAGCGGCAGCATCACTTACCATTTTGATGATCTGGGAGAGAGTGGTGTCTTCGCCGACACGGGTTGCTTCGCATTTGATAAATCCGGACTGGTTGACGGTTGCGGCGGAAACAAGATCTCCGGCTGCTTTGTCAACAGGGATGCTTTCGCCGGTAAGGGCAGATTCATTGACGGCGCTGGTTCCTTCAACGATCACACCATCGACCGGGATATTTTCACCAGGACGTACGACAAAGATATCACCCTTGTGAACCTGTTCGATCGGAACGGTTACTTCCTGATCGCTTCTAAGAACAATGGCGGTTTTCGGGGCAAGTTTCATGAGGCTCTTAAGAGCATCGGTCGTTTTTCCCTTGGAACGTGCTTCGAGCATTTTTCCAACAGTGATCAGCGTCAGGATCATTGCGGCAGACTCGAAATAAAATTCCATCATGTAGTTCATAACGGCAGTGGAATCACCGTCTACCTGCGCTCTTGTCATGGCAAAAAGTGCGTAGACACTCCATATAAATGAGGCCATGGAGCCGAGTGCAACCAGTGTGTCCATGTTGGGGGCACGGTGCCACAGACTCTTAAATCCGCTAATGAAGAATTTCTGGTTGATGACCATGACGATTCCGGCAAGCAGAAGCTGGACAAGTCCCATGGCAACGTGGTTATCGTTAAAAAATGCCGGGAGTGGCCAGCCCCACATCATGTGTCCCATGGAGAAGTACATCAGAACGAGTAAAAATCCGATGGAAGCGATCAGGCGGCGTTTGAGAACCGGTGTCTCGTGATCTTCCAGGGCTTTCTCGGCTTCAGACATGGAAACCTGTTCTTTATTTGCACCCTTGAGTGATGCGCCGTAACCTGCCTGCTCTACGGCAGTGATGATGTCATGAGAGGATGCGGTTCCTTCAACTCCCATAGAATTTGTCAGAAGGCTGACCGAGCAGGATGTAACTCCCGGCACTTTGGATACGGCCTTCTCCACACGGGAACTGCAGGCAGCGCAGCTCATCCCGGTGACGTTGTATTGTTCCATTGTATTACCTCCTATTTCATTAGCTTCTGCAGAGTTGCAACCAGCTCATCGATGGTTTCATCTTTACCTTCGCGGATATCACGAGCCACACAGGTACGGATATGATTCGCGAGAAGTTCTTTGTTAAAAGAATTGACGGCGGCATTAACGGCGGCTGACTGAATGAGGATATCGTTGCAGTAAGCATCGTTTTCCAACATTCCTATGATTCCCCGGATCTGCCCTTCGATACGTTTCAGACGGTTGATGAGTTTCTTGCGGTCAGCTTCTGAACGGTCGGTGTGCCTGGTACAGCAGCAGGCAGGAGCGGCTGGGGTGGCATTATCATTGCTGCAACAAGATTTTTCCTGAGTAGCTGCTTGTTCCTTTATAATTTCTTCTGTCTTTGTAGAGGAACTGGCATTAAAGTTATTATGATCCATAAGCAAACTTCCTTTCGTTCGAGATTTATTATATCAGATGTGAGATGACTCCCACCTCGCAGCAAGAATGCCGATGGCATTCCTGAATTGCATACCCTACAGGGGTATATTCACTATACTTGTAATATATACCCCATGAGGGTATGTGTCAAGGGAAAATATAAAAAAAGAGGGATATCAGGGAATTATACCCCGATAACCCTCTTGCTGATAAGCAAGGATACCCCGGCGGTCAGCGCTTCCGCAATCCAGAAAGCGTTCCATACACCAACGGCCCCGAAGAAATGACTCAGGATAAATGCTGCCGGAAGGATAATGATCAGGTATCTGCAGAGAGAGACGATCAATGAGGCAGTTCCTCTGCCAAGCCCCTCCAGTGCACCGCATGCTGTGACGGATACAGAAGAGATCAGAAATCCTGCACAGATGATTCGGAGTGCTGTTTTGCCTGCGGCAATTGTCTGAGGATTTGTGGTAAACATGCCGATCAGCTGTCCCGGAATTGTCAGGCAGATGATTGTTCCGATCAACATGATCACACCACTCATGCCAAGTGTGACGAAGTAGATTTTTTGTACACGTTTATGTTCACCGGCACCATAGTTGTATCCGATGACCGGGCGCATGCCCTGTACAATCCCGCTTGCCGGAAGATACAGGAAAGTCTGCAGTTTGTAGTAAATTCCCAGAATCACTACATAACTCTGGGAATAGGCTGCCAGAAGTCCATTCAGTGCAGAAACCAGGACAGAAGGAAGTGCAAGATTCAGTGCTCCCGGGATACCGACAGAGTATAATCTTGCTGCCAGAGCCATGTCCGGATGGAGATGTCTGCGGCTGAGTTTTACCTGGATTGGCTGCATTTTGTAAATGATCAGATAGAAAACAAGATTGAATAACTGACCAAGTCCGGTTGCCAGTGCAGCGCCTTCAATACCCAGTGCCGGGAACGGACCAAGGCCAAAGATCAGCAGCGGATCAAGAATGATATTGGAAACACAGCCGACCAGAAGCCCGATCATCGTAATCTTCATTTTGCCAACGCCCTGGAAGATCTTTTCGTAAGCAAGGTTAAGCGTATTTATCGTTGCAAACAGAAAAACAATTGTAGAATAACGGATTCCAAGGTCAATGACATCTGCATCACCAGTAAAAAGTGCCAGAAATCCAGGCATCACAAGGATACAACCGATTGTCAGAATTACACCATGCAGACCGGACAATGCAAGCCCGTGTGTGGCTGCTTTGCTGGCAGTCTCTCTGTTTCCGGCACCAAGACAGATGGCAATCTGTGAACTGATACCAATTCCAAAACCAATCGCAATCGCATTGGCGAAGTTTTGGACAGGAAAAACAAGCGACAGCGCGGTCATGGCATTTTCACTGATCTGTGCGACAAAGAAACTGTCCACGATATTGTACAGAGAATTTACGAGCATCGAAATGACCATTGGCAGGGCCATGGACATGATCAGCGGAAAGACCGGCTTTTCTTTCATAAATGTGTCGTTCATAGAAACTCCTTTCAAATAAAAACATCTGTAAGTGCCGGTATTCTGAAAAATCTGTATCGGCGGAGCAGACATAAAAAAACGCCGCACAACTACCGCAATGGGTAATTGTGTGGCGAAAAATGGTTGGACCAGAAAAATCCACACTATGTTTTGGAAATTAAAATTGTTGTAAACATGAAAGAACAGAATCGTTGTTTACAGACACAGATTGTAGCATATAAATAAGAAGAACGTCAATAAGAAGATTGTACAAAAAGGAGATATCCGATCTCATTTGGATGGTCAGGTATCTCCTTCCGGGAAATATCCAGATCACGCGCGGTTCCGAAACATCCGGGTACAATCATAGTTGGAGCCGATTTCTATGAGTTCAAAGAGTCGCTTGCGGCGCTTTTTCCATACAGAATTGTTCATGCATAAAGCCTCCAGGGTAAAATAAAAACTACTTTTATCTTACAGGAAATGCGGAGAACCGTCAACGGATGGGTGGAGTAATGTAATAAACGGAATCGTTCGCAGATTATTGTATACAACTCTGTACAACTGGCCTTCTTGCGGGGATTTCAACAATGTGCTACACTAAAGTATGATTTGAAATGATGAGGATGAAAATGAATTAAGAAGAAAGGAAGCAGGTGTTTCAAAGGAAGGAAACACGCGGAAAGTAGAATATTATGAAAACACTTCTTACATTACAGCTCACGATCTTTCTCCTCGTAGCTGTAGGATTTTTGATGAAAAAAATACATATCATCGGACCACAGGGGCAAAAAAACATCAATGACCTTGTTATTTATCTGATCCTGCCGTGCAACATTCTTCATGCGTTTACGCAGAGTGCAGCAGATGGAAATTTTATAAAATATCTGGAAATCCTTCTTATATCTATAGGTATTCAGGTATTCTGTGTGATTTATGGAAAAGTGATGTTCCGAAAAGAACCGGAAGGACGATATAAATGTCTTCAGTATGGAACCATCTGCTCGAATGCGGGATTTCTTGGAAATCCGATCGCAGAGGGAATTTATGGCGCAGAAGGTCTGGTGCTTGCCAGTGTTTATCTGATTCCACAGAGAATCATGATGTGGTCCTCCGGGTTGGCTGTTTTTTCCGGAAGCAGTGATAAGATGAAAACACTGAAAAAAGTCGTAACCCATCCGTGTATTCTGGCATGCGTTCTCGGAATTATTCTGATGGTTACAGGACTTCCACTGCCTCCTGGACTTGACGGCGCAGTAACTGCAGTCGGAAACTGCAACACCGCAATGTCTATGATGGTCATTGGTATGATCCTTGCGGACATTGATCTCAAAGATTTCTGGGACTGGACAGTTGTAAAATATACCGTACACAGACTGGTCGTTATTCCGGCGGTCGTTTATATTGTATGCAGTTTCCTGCCATTGAATAAAACAGTTCTTGGTCTTTGCGTGCTTCTGGCAGCGATGCCGGCGGGTGCGACAACCAGTATCCTCGCAGAGAAATATCAGGTCGATTCTCCGTTTGCAACGAAGATGGTTATTTTTTCCACGCTGCTGTCATTGCCGACGATCTGTCTGTGGAGTATCTTCCTGCAGTAGGAGAAGTAGAAGAGAATTTGTAATAATGCATAGAGTTCTATATATGGATATGCTAAAATAGAACAAAAGGGAGAGGCAGGTGGAAACCTTAAGCCTGAAAAATATGCTGGATGAAATATTTGCAGGGTTACTTTCATTTACAGAAGATGCCGGAGCTGATTGTGCCAGTGCTCAATGAGATATTTGGAACAAATTATCCACTTGATGTTCCGTTGGAACAGCTACGAAATGAACACCAGACGCTGAATGGTGAAAAAATTACTGATTCATACTTCAGAATTGGAAAAAAAGGTTATCATTTCGAATGCCAGAGTACAGGTGACTCGAAAATGCTGATCCGAATGGTGGAGTATGATTTTGCAATCAGCATTGAAAACGTGAAAAAAGAAAATTAATAAAAGTGAAACAGCGATACTCCCCCTGCATCAATTATTCACCTATAAAGTGAATCTAATGTAAGCAGCAAAACATCTTCATCAGATAATGAGTTGAACCAATCTGTATATCCTGATAGAGAAAAGAAAATATATTTTGAAATTTTGTATTTATTGGATATAAGAGTTCCTCTTCTGACCAAGGTTTCATAAATACCCTTGTCAATTTTTTCGTTTTTGAACTTACATTCGCCAATAACTGCTTTTTTATCTATATCAGATAAGGCAACGATATCTATATCGGCAGATTGTGCTCGTATAGAACCGTTTTTATCTGTAATATTTTCTACACCCCACCAGGTTCCGATTGAAGTAACGAAACAACCATATGCACCGGTTATTCCCTGATTCAGAGTATAGTATCGGCACATTTCTTCAAATACAGAACCCATAAATGAATGTAAGAACGGTTTGACAGCTTTTTGATAATAAAGTGCACCCTGTCCCATTTCAATTACACTGGTTGCTTTTGGGATAAATTCGTACCAGAATTTGAACATATAATCTTTTAGAACATATTGTGTTTTCTTTTTGTTTTTTTCTTCTGTGATACATTTCTTTTTTTCAATTAACCCAACACTGATTAATTTTTCTAATGAGTATAAGACAGTTGGCTCTTTCTCGTTAATTTTTCCGGAAATGGTATTAAGTGTATTTACTCCGGAGGCAATCTGTTCCACAATATTATTTACGAGTGATATATCAGAAAATTCCTGTGTCAGTAAGTTTCTGGTTTCATCATATAAATAACCATCTGTTCTGAAAAATAATCTTATAATGTTCTCGTCAATGTTTTTTTTCGGATCGATCATGGAAAGATATTTTGCAACACCGCCAGTAATGCCATAGCAGATTGCTTTATCTTCGTTTGAATAGTCAGGAACAAATTTGGCTGAATCTAAATAATTAAATGCTTCTAATTTTATCTGTGAATCACGTCTTCCAAATAACGGACTTTTTTCACTGAGCACTTTATTTTCCATAAAGCTTAATGCTGAACCACATAAAATTATTTTCAGATTTTTGTCATTCCAGATCGTGTCAATATATTTCTGTAGAATAGATAAAAGAGAGTCATCTTTTTCAGCCCAGTATGGCAATTCATCTATTACAAGTACTATCTTATCATTAGCTATATTTTTATCAATAAAATCAAAAACAGCTTCTATACTGTTAAAACTGATGTTTTCAATTCCGGGCATGAATAAATCTAACACTTGTTTGGAAAATAGCTCCAGATTTCTGGTTTTTCCGATTTTTGTTGCCGTATAAAATACAGTTTTTTTATCTTTGACAAATTCGGTAATAAGAGTAGACTTTCCAATACGTCTTCGCCCATAGATAACGGTCATGCCAATGCCGTCTTTGGCATAAAATTCTTCTAACGATGCCAGCTCTTGTTTTCTTCCTACAAACATATGAATAGCCCTCCTTTTATTTAAAATAGTTTTATTAAAATTTGTTTTATTAAAATTGATTTGAATAAAAATAAGATAGCACATACTATTATATATTACAAGTGGTTTTTGCAGTTTTATTATTGAAAATCCATTTGGCGAAGGGAGAATGCAGGAGAACGTGAGACATTTACAAAAGATTTGACAGATAGTGTATAATAAGACCACTTGGAATGTTTTATGTGAAGGAGCAGTAGATGGATATCTATCAGATCTTGACGGAATACAATAATCCGTGGTCAAGCCGGGAAATCTTTTGTTTCTCGTGTATTATGGTGATCGCGGTTATTATGATGATTTATTTATTACGTAAGGAAAAAATGAATAAGCTCCAGGCAGCTGCGATTTTGGCAGAACTGGTCTTCCTTGGGATTGTGTTTGGTTCTACAGTATTTACAAGGACGGGTTCGGTCCGGCAGTATGAACTGATTCCATTCTGGTCATGGAGTGCCATACTCAGGTACCATGATATGGAATTGCTGAAGGAGAATCTGCTGAATTGTATTTTGCTTTTACCGGCGGGAGCGTTGCTGCCGCTGATCATGAACCGGAAGGTGAAATGGCAGGAGGCGCTAGTATTTGGCGTGCTGATATCAGCCACAATAGAAACGAGCCAACTGATCACAATGCGTGGATTGTTCGAATGGGATGACATGATTCACAATGGATTGGGGTGCATGGTTGGTGCGGTTCTTGTGAATTGGATGATTGGATTTTTTGGAAAAAAGGACGAAAGATAAGCTTTTCCCTATCCCCCCCACAGGCTTGTGGCGGGGACTTTTTTTTTATATACTAAAAGAATACTATTTTAGGCGGAGAAAATAATTATGAGTGATCTGAAAAATGAAATTCATGACTACTGGACGAATCGTGCCAGGGGTTATTCGGAATATAATCAGCAGGAGATGGCGGATGCGAGGCGGACGATGTGGAGAGACAAGCTTCTGAGTCTGCTGAGGGAGGCGTTCCCGGAACGTGAACCAGGGGAAATAAAAATCCTTGATGTAGGAACGGGCCCTGGATTTTTTGCGATCCTTCTTGCGGAGGCCGGCTATCAGGTGACGGCGGTCGACTATACAGAAGAAATGCTGAGGGAAGCACAGCAGAATGCCGGTGGATTAGCGGAGTGTATAGTGTGGAAAACAGGCGATGCGCAGGCTCTTGATGTGGAAAGTAACAGCTTTGATGCTATCGTGACACGAAACGTGACCTGGAATCTGCCAAGACCGGATCTGGCATATAAAGAATGGCTTCGTGTGCTGAAACCGGGCGGAGTTCTCTATAATTTTGATGCAGACTGGTATGGACATTTATATAATGAAGAGAAACGCAGCGGATACGAGAAGGATCGTCAGCAGACAGAAGCGCAGAATGTAGAAGACTACTACAGTGGTACGGACATTGAGAAGATGGAAGAGATTGCGCGTCAGGTTCCGTTAAGTCGTCTGGAACGTCCGAAGTGGGATCTGGATACGATGAAAAAAACTGGTTTTCTGGATGTTTTTTGTGATGAAAATGTCTGGAAAGAGGTCTGGACGGAAGAAGAGATCATTAACAATAGTTCTTCTCCAATCTTCCTTTTAAGTGGACGCAAAAGAGAGGCTTTTCATCTGAAAAACATTACGGTTGAGCCTGGTGAAAAATGGAATGGCGAGCTGGAACTGGCGAATGGAGAACTGCGTTTTCCGGTAACGGTGCTTCATGGACATGGAACAGGTAAGACGATGCTGATCACTGCCGGTGTGCATGCCGGGGAGTATGTGGGAATCCAGGCGGCGATCGAGCTTTCACAAAAGCTTAAGATTGAGAAGGTCACTGGTACGATCATTATCGTGAAGGTGCTGAACCGTCCGGCTTTTGAGGCGCGTAATGGAAGTATGGGGCTGGCGGATGCAAAGAACCTGAACCGTGAATTTCCGGGAAACCCGGATGGTACGGAGATGGAGCGTCTGGCATGGGCGGTTTCGCAGGAGCTGCAGCCGGTGGCTGATCTTTATATTGATCTGCACAGTGGAGATGATTATGAGAAGCTGACTCCGTATGTGTATTATGCGGGAGCTGCACCGGAGGATGTGGTTAAGGTTTCTCGTGAGATGGCGGAGCAGGTGGATGTGCCATATATGGTAAAGTCCAACGTGGCTTCGGGTGGTTCGTATAATTATGCGGCTTCGCAAGGAATCCCGAGTATCCTGATCGAGCGTGGCGGCATGGGGGACTGGAATTATGAGGAGGTTCGTTCGACGCGAAGAGACGTCCGGAATATTCTGTGTCACATGGGAATCTATCAGGGACTGAAGGATTTTCGTACGTATTATCCGCTGGAGGTGGCCGATGTGCGCTATCAGGATGCGGAAGAAAACGGGCTCTGGTATCCGTTTAAAAAGGTTGGTGACATGATCCAGGAGGGCGATATCCTGGGTGAAGTCCGTGACTATGAAGGCAAGGTTAAGGAGGTCAGTGAGGCGGAGTTTGACGGGGTGATCCTGTATCAGACGGGCACGCTTCAGGTGGTTGGAAATGGTCCGATGGTGACTTATGGACGTATTGTAAGCCGCTATGATGAGCGCAAAGAACGTATCGTTAACTACTGGGAAAAGCGCAGCGACAGCTTTCTGGAACAGAGGCGTGCGGAGCTTCACAGTGCGATGGCGGACCGCTGGATGAATGAGATTCAAGCACAGCTCCCGAAAGAAAATAAAAAGCTTCGTATCCTGGATGTGGGATGCGGAGCAGGATTTTTTACGATTCTTCTGGCTAAGGCGGGCCATCAGGTGACGGGTATCGATCTGACGCCGGATATGATCAAGAATGCAAAGCAGCTGGCAGAAGAGGAGCAGGCAGAGTGTGAGTTTGCAGTGATGGATGCGGAGAATCCGGGGTTCCCGGATGGCACATTTGATGTGATCGTTTCCAGGAATCTGACCTGGACGCTGCCGCATGTAAAGCATGCATATGGAGAGTGGCTTCGTGTGCTGAAAAAGGGCGGCGTGCTACTGAATTTTGATGCGAATTATGGAATTACAGACTTTTCAAATGTGGAGGATCTGCCGGAAAATCATGCCCACAATATGCTTGGAAACGAGATGATGCGTGAGTGTGAGGAGATCAAACGGCAGCTTCCGATCAGTTCTTACAGTCGTCCGGCATGGGATCTGGAGACGCTGGGAGCGATGAGTCTGAAGGAGTTCCATGTGGATCTGGGCATCAGCAGCAGGATCTATCTTGAGAAAGATGAGTTCTATAATCCGACACCGCTGTTTATGCTGAGGACGGTAAAATAATATGGATTTAAAACAATTACAGTATTTTGTAGTATGTGCACAGACGGGTTCTTTCAGTGATGCAGCGAAGGTTCTTTATTCTACGCAGCCGAGTGTGAGCAAGGTTGTCAAGGCGTTGGAGGATGCTCTTGGAATGCAGCTTTTTGAGCGGCTTCCGAGAGGAATACGCCTCACAGTGCAGGGACAGAAAGTTTATCAGTATGCAAGCAGAATCACAAACGAGATCAGCGTTTTGGAAAATATGGCGACGCATGGTATGACAAAATGGATCCGTGTTTCGCTGAATCCGAGCTCCTGGTTTGCGAATCAGTTTGTGGATTTTTATAACGAAACTTATGAGAAAAACTATCATTTTCAGCTGACTACAGCAGGTGTTCGGAGCGTTATGGACCGTGTCAGAGACTATGTGGACGACATCGGTTTTGTGTACATCCTGAGTCAGCAGAAGGAGAATTTTCTGCATGAAATATCCCGGAATAAGTTGCAGTTTGTTCCGATGTATGAGACGGATGTGGTGTTTTATCCGGGACGAAAGACGGAACTTTATGATTCTGGACGGAGCAAAGTTGAGCTGCAGGATCTGGAGGGAGTCCGGTTTATTCAGAACTATCAGGATGAGTTTTTTGACATTGGTTCTGTGCATGAGGATTCTTTTCAGTGGAAGGCTATTGACATTTCCGTACTGACAAACAGTGACTACATTATGGAAAAGATGCTGAAAAACAGCAGGGTTTCCAATGTGAGTGGAAGCTATCTTTCTGAGAATAAAACAGGTACAACACCAGGAATTCCTCTGGATATGGGGGACAGCAAGGTGCTCTTTGGATATATTATCCATAAGGGAGAGAAAATCGATGAAAGTGTACAGGAACTGATTGATTTCCTGATGACTCGGCTGCATAAAAGTTAAAAAAGACTTATTCCATAATGTACAAGTGATATTCCCTTTTGGAATAGCACATAACCCTCCCTAGGGGTTGTGTGCTTTTTTTTGATTTGTTAGACTTTATTTAATGAATTAATGTGCGGATATTTGATTTGTTTTAGACTGACATAAAGGAGTGCTCATGATTAGATACATTATTAAAAGGCTTCTTCAGTTGATTCCGATCTTAATCGGGATCACTTTTTTGTCTTTTGCGATGATGCGGCTTGCGGGTGGTGATGCGGTTACTTATATGTATGATAACGCAGGTGCTTCTGTCTCGCAGGAGGTCATTGACCAGACGAAAAAGGAGTATGGACTGGATCAGCCGTTTCTTGTGCAGTATGCTAAGTGGTTTGCAGGAATGGTGACTGGGGACATGGGAACGAGCTATGTTTCCAAGAGAGATGTTTACGATACTTTTGCAGAAAAGCTTCCGGCAACGATCCTTCTTACGGTATCTTCGGTGCTTTTAACGATGCTGATTGCAATCCCGCTGGGTATTATTTCAGCGGTAAAACATAACAAATGGAGTGATTATCTGATCCGTTTTTTGAGTTTTATCGGGAACTCCATGCCTAACTTTTTTGCAGCGTTGGTGCTGATGTATTTCTTCTCGATCAAGCTTGGATGGCTTCCGGTGATCACAACAGACAACGTGGCATTGAGCCTTGTTCTGCCAACGCTTACGCTTGCGATATCGATGGCATCCAAGTATACGCGGCAGGTGAGAGCAACCGTTCTGGAGGAACTGAACAAGGATTATGTGATTGGAGCACGTGCAAGAGGGGTACGAGGCAGCGTGATCATCTGGAAAAATGTTATGAAATCTTCGATGCTTACGATCATTACTCTGCTAGCTTTGTCGATTGGAAATCTGCTTGGAGGCACGACGATCGTTGAGACGATCTTTATGTGGGATGGCGTTGGAAAGATGGCAGTGGATGCCATTACAATGCGGGATTATCCGATCATTCAGGCGTATGTGGCGTGGATGGCGATCATCTATGTGGTGGTAAATCTGATTACGGATATTATCTATCATTATCTGGATCCTCGCGTAAGACTGGGAGGTGACAGAGCATGAGAGAGCAGAAAAACAGGAAAAAAACAGTCTCTGTCCGCAGGCAGAAGGTGCGCAAAAATCATGTCAGAGAGAAGCTGATCTTCTTTGCAATACTGGCGTTGATCCTGTTGATTGTGGCAGCTTTTGCACGGAAATTATGCCCATATGATCCGGACATTCAGGATCTTCTGCAGGCACAGAAACCGCCGAGTGCAGAGCATATTTTGGGGACAGACCGATATGGAAGAGATATGTTTTCAAGGGTGCTGGTGGGAAGTACGATCAGTATCTATGCGACGCTTCTTCTGGTAGCAATTGTAACAGTAGTTGGAACAGTGATCGGTATTATCTGTGGCTGGTGCGGTGGAACTGCAGACACAATCCTGATGCGTATATCGGATCTTTTTCTGGCATTTCCGAGCCTTGTTTTTGCACTTGCAGTGGCTGGCGTGCTTGGTGGCGGTATACAAAATGCAGTTATAGCTCTTGCCGTGATCGGCTGGCCAAAGTTTGCCAGACTTGCCAGAGGGCTGACGCTTTCGCAGAAGGAGGCACCGTATCTGATGGCGGTAAGGCTTTCAGGAAGCAGTACATTTAAGATTATGTTTAAGCATATTCTGCCAAATATTGCAGGGCCAATCCTGGTCACAGCGGTTCTTGATATCGGAACGATGATGATGGAACTGGCAGGACTTTCTTTCCTTGGACTTGGCGTAAAACCGCCGATGGCAGAGTGGGGAAGTATGATCAATGATGGAAGAAGTATGCTTCAGATTTCGTCGTGGATGGCACTTGCGCCTGGTTTGGCGATCTTTGTTACAGTTATGATATTTAATCTTCTGGGCGATACGCTCAGGGATTTTATGGACCCAAAAGAAAGAGCTAAAAAGTAGAAAGGAAGAACAGATCATGAAGAAAAAACTGATCGCAGCAATTCTTACAGGAGCTATGCTTGCAGCAGGAATGACCACAAGTGTATGGGCAGACGGAGGAAAATCTTTTGTCTATGGAACAACCGGATACAGCGAAGAAATGGGTGATGCTGGTCTGAATCCGCATGACAATTATTCCGGCTGGAGTGCTCTTCGTTATGGTGTTGGCGAGACTCTTTTTAAATATAATGACAACATGGAAGTAGAACCATGGCTGGCAACAGACTATGAATTTGTGGATGATACAACTGTAAAGATCACACTTCGTGACGGGGTAAAATTCTCCAGTGGACGTACCATGGATGCAGAGGCTGTTAAGGAATGTCTGGAAGATCTGATCGCAGTTCATGACCGTGCACCTTATGATCTGAAGATCGATCATATCGATGCAGACGGACTGACACTTACCATTTATACCACAGAACCATGTCCGGCGATCATCAATTATCTTGGTGATCCATATGGTGCGATCATTGATATGGACTATGGAATCCAGGGGGAAGGCGGTTCTGCAAATGTAGCCGGAACAGGCCCATATGTTGCGACAAATGTGACTCCTACTCAGATCGATCTGGTCAAAAATAAAGACTACTGGGGCGGCGATGTCAAGGTTGATAATATCACAGTAAAATCCTTTGCAGACGGAAGTGCGCTGACAGCAGCACTGCAGACAGGAGACATCCAGGGTACTTATGGACTGCAGTATGACAACTACCCGTTATTTGAAAATAATCCGGATTATACCATCAATTCCTGTGCGACCAGCCGCTGTTTCTTTGGACAGTTTAATATGGAATCAGAGCTTATGCAAGACCAGAATATCCGCAAGGCTGTTGAGATGGGAATCGATAAAGAAGGCTTCTGTTCTGTGATCATGCAGGGCCGTGGAGTGCCGGCCAAGGCAGCTTTCCCGAGCAGTTTTTCTTATGGAAATGATGCAGTGAAAACTGTTTCTTATGACCCGGATGGAGCAAAAAAACTCCTTAAAGAATCTGGTTGGACAGACACAGATGGTGACGGATATGTGGATAAGGATGGAGAAAAATTAAGCATCAACTGGCTGACTTATCCGACTCGTCTGGAGCAGCCAAAGCTTGCAGAATATGCACAGGCTACACTGAAAGATATCGGTATTGACGTGCAGGTAAACAACACTTCTGACCACAGAACCTTTGCAGAAAATGGAGATTTTGATGTGTATGTAAGCTCTACAACAACTGCACCGACCGGTGATCCGGAGTACTTCTTTACCAGTACAGTAGTCGGTTCTAAGAACTATGGAAAATACCAGAATGATGAGGTTACCAAGCTGACAGAGAAGCTTCACCAGACCTTTGATAAGGACGAAAGAGGCAAGCTTGCAGTAGAGCTTCAGCAGGATATTTTAGATGATGATGCATTCTTCTTTGTATCTCATCTGAACATGGGAATCGTGACAAAATCAAATGTTAAGGGAATGGCAGCACATCCATGTGATTATTATGAGATCACTGCAGATCTGGATGTAGAGTAAATTTTACGGTTGTTTGCAGCAGCTAAATTCTGAGGAGAATGATTAATTATGAGTTCATTGCTTCGTGTAGAGCATGTGACAATTTCTTATAATGGAAAACCGGTGGTCCAGGACGTAAGTTTTGAACTGAAGCAGGGCGAGATTCTGGGGATCGTTGGTGAGTCTGGAAGCGGAAAAAGTACGATCATCAAGGCAGTCATGGGGCTCCTGGGAGAGGAAGGTCTGGTTACCAGAGGGGATATCTGGTACAAGGGAGAAAACCTTACCGATATGAGCGCAAAGGAGCTCCGCAGATACCTGGGAAAAGAGATCGGAATGGTGTTTCAGGACTGCAAATCTGCGCTGTGTCCGGTACGAAAGATTGGTGTTCAGATACATGAGGCAGTGTCAGAACATGAAAAAGCAAGCAGACATGAGGTCAGAAACCGTGCCGGTGAGATCATGAAAAAGATCGGGCTTAATGACGCGGATCGGGTGCTGGACAGCTATCCGTTTGAGCTCTCAGGGGGAATGAATCAGAGAGTGGGAATCTGTACAGCCATGATCATGCGGCCTAAGCTTTTGCTGGCAGATGAACCGACGAGTGCGCTTGATGTAACGGTGCAGAAACAGGTGGTGGAAGAGCTTTTGTTTATGCGGGAAGAATACAACACAGCGATGATTCTTGTAACCCACAATATTGGCGTGGTGAGGATGATGGCAGACAGGATTCTGGTGCTTCAGGATGGGCATGTCAGAGAGTATGGGGAGACGAAAAACGTTCTGGAGAATCCGCAGGATCCGTATACAAAGAAGCTGATGGGATCTGTACTGAGACTGAAAAAATCAGGGATGTGAGTATGGCGGATTGTTATAAAGTTTGTATTCTGAAGAGGAATGTTTGATATGTCAGAAATTGTTTTGCGGGCAGAGAATCTGAAAAAAGTATTTGTATCGGGGAAAAAAGAGTTTACAGCAGTGGATGATGTGAGCTTTGAACTAAAGCGGGGTGAGTGCCTCGGGATTGTAGGTGAATCCGGATCCGGAAAGAGCACGATCGCACAGATGATCACGCATCTGGAAGCTGCCACAGAGGGACGGATTTTTCTTAAAGAGCAGGATATTACGCATGCCAGGGGGAAGGCTCTGCGTGATATTTATCAGGATATCCAGATGGTTTTTCAGATGCCGATGGAATCTTTTGATCCGCGATGTACGCTGGGAGACGGAATTGGGGAAAGTCTTCGGAACATGGGGATAAACCGTGATGAAACACGCAAACGTGTGGAAAAACTTCTCGAAAAATGTGGAATGGATAAGGAATATGCAGACCGATATCCACATCAGGTCAGCGGTGGTCAGTGCCAGAGAGCTGCAATTGCAAGGGCGCTGGCAGTCGGACCTGAGATACTGATCTGTGATGAAGCCACGAGTGCTCTTGATGTGACGGTGCAGAAGCAGATATTGGAGCTCTTGAAAGAATTAAAGGAGAAGGAAGAGCTGTCGTTTCTTTTTATCTGCCATGACCTTGCACTGGTGCAGGAATTCTGTGACAGAGTACTGGTACTCTATCAGGGAAAGGTTGTGGAATGCGGGACTCCGGATGAGATCATCAATCATCCGAAGATGGATTATACAAAGAAACTGGTCGAGTCAGTTTTATAGTCGGGGGCTTTTGTTCCGCCGGCAGGTGGCAGATTATGCGTATGATGATAACTGGAAGCGGATGTTTACAGTAGTCTCGACCTATAACAAAAAGATAGCTACGTATATCAAAATGGAATATTTATGCATCCCCCAGGGTGGGTTGTTGACGCTTTAATGTGGTGCTACAATACAGCTTATATAAGAGGCGCGCACCAAATGAAATAAAGTTTTCAAAGGGAAAGGAAGTATATTTATGCATATACCTGAGAACTATTTAAGCCCGTCAACATGTGCTGTAATGACAGCGGCCATGCTTCCGGTATGGGGATATTCAATCAACAAAGTAAGAACAGAAATACCTAAGGCTAAGATGCCTCTTCTTGGTATTGGTGCTGCTTTTTCATTTCTTGGAATGATGTTTAACGTACCGCTCCCGGGAGGAACAACAGGACATGCTGTAGGAGGAACTCTTATTGCGATCCTTACCGAAAGTCCGGCGGCTGGGTGCATATCGGTATCCATTGCGTTGCTGATACAGGCGTTGCTCTTTGGAGATGGCGGAATTCTTGCATTTGGTGCAAACTGCTTTAACATGGCGTTTGTATTGCCGTATCTGGGATTTTTCCTGTATAAACTGCTTTTCAAAAAGACCGGAAAACGCAAGCTCAGTGCAGCGATTGGATCCTATGTGGGAATCAATGCAGCAGCTTTTTGTGCGGCAGTTGAATTTGGAATACAGCCATTATTGTTTAAGGATGCGGCAGGACAGGCTCTTTATTGCCCATATCCTTTGAGTGTATCGATACCGGCAATGATGATTGGACACATTACTTTATTTGGTCTGGCAGAGATCGTGCTTACGGTAGTAGTGCTGGCATTCGTAGAAAAAGCAGCTCCGGCAGCGTTGGATGCGGTTCCGGATAAGACTGCATTTAAACCATTATATATACTGGCAGCAGTGCTCATTGTTTTAACACCGATCGGCCTTCTGGCTACAGGAACAGCCTGGGGTGAATGGGGCGTAGATGAGATGGCAACGCTTGTCAGCGGTGGTACGCAGCTAGGGTACACTCCGGCAGGAATGAAAGGTGGATTTGAACTCTCTACACTGTTTCCGGATTATTCAATGGCAGGCATGCCGGAATGGACCGGATATATTCTTTCAGCTGTCGTTGGTGTGGCACTTCTGGTAATTTTCTTTAAAATCGTTTCTTCACTTATGAAGGACAAGGTTGACTTTAAAAAGAAAGCGGCATAAAGATGAATGATCATAGAACAGAAAAAACAGGGATTCCATCATGGATGTGTCAGGAAGAGGACTACACGCCTTCTGGAGACAAAGAGGCTTTTCTGACTAAAAGTACAAAATCTGTTTTGTCTGTGCTTTCTAAATTAAGATTTAACGAAGGGAAGGATGGCAGATTTTCTGCTGCTCCTTCTCTTAAATTGTTTTATACGATATTATTTATAATTCTGACAGCTTCTTCAAAAAATTATCTATTTGTGCTGATCATGTGTGCAGCAGTGACGGTCCGTCTGGCTTTCTTTTCGGCAGCAGCGATCCGGCAGATATTAAGCGGAACAGCCGGGGCGGTGCTGATCTCAATTTTTCTTCTTTTGCCGGCAGTGTTTATGGGAAATCCACAGACTATGGCTAATATTACCGCGCGGGTGTATGTTTCGGTGACTCTTGTCGGCATCCTTTCAGCAGGGACATCGTGGAATAAACTTACCGCCAGCATGAGGACTTTCCATGTTCCGGCACTGTTTATTTTTACATTGGATATTACGTTAAAATATATCTCAGTCCTGGGTGAGATTTGTGTGGATATTCTGCGGTCGATCAGCTTGAGATCAGTCGGGAAAAATCCGGACAAGGCGAGATCTTTTTCAGGTGTTCTTGGCATCACATTTCTTAAATCCAGTGAGATGGCTGAGGAAATGTATGCGGCTATGTGCTGCAGGGGATTTACAGGAGAGTATGAAAAAAAACAAAAATATGAGCCGTGCGTGAGTGATATTTTTTATATTTTGATAATGGCTGGCTGTGCAGCGTTGTTTATTTATCTGAATAAAATAGCTGCGTGATAGATGTGATTGAGAGGAGATAAATATGATCGATCTGCAAAAAGTGTGCTACGCTTATGAGCATGAGGTGGCGCTCAGATATATTGATCTTCATATTGAAAAGGGTGATTCTTTGGTCATTCAGGGACCGAATGGATGTGGAAAATCAACACTTATCAAATTGCTGAATGGAATTATATTTCCATCCGAAGGAAGTTATTTTTACAAGGACCATGAGATTTCGGAAAAAACTTTGAAGAACAGACAACTTGCAAAATGGTTCCATCAGCAGATGGGATATGTGTTTCAGAATGCGGATACGCAGTTGTTTTGTGGAAGTGTAGAGGAAGAAATTGCATTTGGACCGGTTCAGATGGGACTGTCAGAATTGGAAGTCCATGAGCGGACGGAAGATTGTCTGAGATTGTTTGGAATAGAGAAGCTTCGGGAAAGACCGCCATATCATTTGAGTGGCGGCGAGAAGCGAAAGGTATCTCTTGCCTGTATTCTTTCACTGAATCCGGAGGTGCTGATTCTTGATGAGCCGCTTGCCGGCTTGGATGAAAAAACACAGGATATGCTGACAGAGTTTTTGCAGGATTTTCATAAGGCAGGGAAAACACTGATTACGATCACGCATAACAGGCAGCTGGCGGAAACACTTGGAACTAAGTTTGCGGTTATGAATGAGGAACATGAATTGAAAATATTATAAAAAAAGTACTTCCCGCGGATTTGGAAGTACTTTTTTTATGGGTTGAATTGAATGTGCATCAATATGTGGAGGTCATACACTTTATTTGGGAGATAACACAGTTCTTTGTGTTCTCTTTATTTTAACAAAATGGAGGGGGAAAACAAGCCTCCTGGGGGGATGCGGAAGCATGAAAAAAAGGGGCGGAGATATGCATTATATGAATGGATGTGGTGGGGAGTTACGGTAGGCTTATCCCGTATATGGACTTGTAATACCGCTGCGTTTGCTACTCGCTGCATGCGTCTGTTATCTGCCAGTCGCCCAAACTCGCTGTCGCTCAGACAGTGGGCTTGGTGGCGGAAACTAGCCTGCATCTCGCGACGCAAGCCTCGCGAGTATTCATTGTCCATACATGGGTTAATCCTGCCTGTAAGCATCCCCATACATAGTCGTAGGGGAGGTGTGGCGCAGAAGATAATCTACAAATGGGAAAAATTGTGAATGCGGTCACAAGTATAGCGCGGAGATAATCTACAAATGAAAAAAATTGCGAATGCAGTCACAAGTATAGAGCAGAGATAATCTACAAATGGGAAAAATTGCGAATGCGGTCACAAGTATAGAGCAGGAGATAATCTACAAATGCGAAAAAAAGGAAATGCGGTCACAAGTATAGCGCAGGGATAATCTGCAAATGGGAAAAATTGCAAATGCAGTCCCCAGGACAGCTGTAGGAGGAAGGTACAGAGGGAAGCGTAATTCGACTCTGACAAAAACATATAAAAGACATCTGTTGACAATCATGGCTGGTATGGGTATGTTTAAAAGAAAGAGCAGAAGAAAAGCAGAAAAAGTTCAGAAGGAAGAGGCGGAGCGTTATGTCAGCAAATACAGCAGTCATTGAGGAACTCCATCAGGCAATCGTGGAGCAAAGGAATATGGAGGAGCTAGAGGGGCTTCTCTGGGCAGGGGTGCTTGCATACCAGGGAAAAGCTTTCTATACGCTTTCCGGTCTGGAATTCTCCTACACGGTAAAGCATAAGAAAAACGGAGACTACAGTGGAGAACTGTTGATCTCACGTAAGGAGACAAGCAAGACCCTGACCAGAAGCTCCGTGATGCTGGCATTCCACAAAGTCCTCGCCGAGATGAAATTCAAAGAAATCAATGGAGCAGCATATCTTCTTCCTCCGGAATATCGTGGACCAAAATCAATCGGGCAGATTTTTGGAATCTCATATATCTTCAGCATGTTTCTGGAGTTTGGACTGATTTGTACAAATGAGAAAGATAAGATAGAAAAAGCAAAAGCTGAAAAGGTCAGATGACCTCTTCAGCTCAAATTTATGCTTGACAATAAATTTTTTTGGATATATACTTTGATAATCAAAATATTCTAAAACCAAAACAAATCAGGAATATGAGGAAACAATTATTATGAATAAAGAACAGACCTTAACCGGTGTCATCCGGGGAACGGGAGCCTGTGTTCCAAAGCGAGTCATGGATAATGACGAGATTGCTGGTTTTGTTGAGACCAGTGATGAGTGGATCCGGGAGCGGACAGGTGTGGAACGGCGTCATATAGCAGAAGAGGAAACAACTGTTTCCATGGCTGTTGAGGCCGGTCGCCAGGCAGTCGAAGAGGCCGGAATCTCACCGGAAGAAATCGATATGATCCTGGTGGCTACCGGCTCAGCTGACCGGGTTTTTCCATGTACAGCCTGCCAGGTACAGGAGGCTCTTGGAGCTTTGGGTGCCGTTGGATTTGATCTCAATGCTGCATGCAGTGGATTTCTTTTCGCTTACAATACAGCGCAGGCGTACATAGCATCTGGAATCTACCGTACGATTCTGATCATTGGAAGCGAGAGTCTTTCACGTATTGTTGACTGGACTGACCGTGGAACCTGCATCTTGTTTGGAGATGGAGCCGGAGCGGTTCTTCTTCAGGCGAAGGAAGGAAAAAGCTATCAGCCGGTTTCACATTCCGATGGACGAGGCGGACCGGCACTGACCGGACCGGGAGTGCTTGGAAGAGCACGCAGTATTGATCAGGATCCAAAAGAAACAAAAACAGAATACATTACCATGAATGGCAAGGATGTTTTCCAGTTTGCAGTCCGCAAGGTTCCGCAGGTGATACAGGAAGTCCTTGAGCGAAACGAGCTTTTCCTTGAGGATATCGACTGGTTTGTTCTTCATCAGGCAAACGCGCGAATCGTAGATGCGGTTGCAAGGCGACTTCGTCTGGATATTGGAAAATTTCCAATGAATCTTCAGGATTATGGAAATACGTCATCCGCGAGTATCCCGATTTTGCTGAATGAACTGAATCGAAAAGGTGTCCTGAAAAAAGGACAGAAACTGGTTCTGGCAGGATTTGGAGCAGGATTGTCCTGGGGCGCAAGCGTGCTGGAGTGGGACATCACGGAGTGATGAAGCAATTCGTAGATATCCGATATCTCAATATTAAATAGATACAGAAGAATAGAGACCATATAACATTGGAAAAAAGGGGAACAGAATTTCATCATAAAAGTGAAATCTGAAACCCAAATTATATAAATTTAATTAAAACAGAAAAAGGAGAAAACAAAAATGTTAGAAAGAATTATCGAACTTACAGCAGAAAACTTAGGAGCAGACGCAGCAACAATCACAGCAGAGACATCTTTTAAAGATGATCTTCATGCAGATTCCCTGGATCTCTTTGAGCTTGCAATGGCATTCGAGGAAGAATTTTCTGTAGAAATCCCAAGCGAGGATCTTGAGCAGATCACAACAGTTGCAGATGTAATGAACTATCTGACAGAGCATCAGGCGTAATCGTCAACCTGGCTGATCGAGAGGACATAAATTTATGAAGACAGAGATCACAGAATTATTAGGAATTGAGTATCCGGTGATTCAGGGCGGTATGGCCTGGGTTGCAGACTATCATCTGGCAGCAGCCGTATCCAATGCGGGTGGCCTTGGGCTAATTGCCGCAGGTGGTGCACCGGCAGAGTGGGTAAGAGAACAGATTCGCGAGACAAAAAAGCTGACTGACAAACCATTTGGTGTGAACATCATGCTGATGAATCCGGAAGCAGACAAGATTGCAAAGGTAATCCTGGAAGAGGACATCAAGGTAGTGACAACAGGTGCAGGAAGTCCGGAAAAATACATGGCAGACTGGAAAGCAGCCGGAGTGAAGGTCATTCCTGTCATTGCTTCTGTAGCACTTGCAAAACGTATGGAGCGCTGCGGCGCAGATGCAGTCGTTGCCGAGGGTACTGAGGCCGGAGGACATATTGGAGAGCTTACCACAATGGTACTGGTCCCGCAGGTTGTTGATGCAGTGAATATCCCGGTGATCGCAGCGGGCGGTATTGCAGACGGCAGAGGTATGGCAGCAGCATTTATGCTGGGAGCCAGAGGAATCCAGATGGGAACTATTTTTGCAGCATCTAAGGAATCTGTGATCCATGAAAATTATAAGAACAGTATTCTTAAAGCAAAAGACATCGACAGCCGTGTAACAGGCAGAAGTACGGGACATCCGATCCGTGTTCTTCGCAATGATATGGCGCGCAAATATCTGGAAATGGAAAAAGAGGGCGCACCATTTGAGGAACTGGAAAAGATGACTCTTGGCAGTCTCAGAAGAGCAGTTCAGGATGGTGACGCTAAGAATGGCAGTCTGATGGCAGGACAGATCGCAGGCATGATCAAAGAAGAACGTTCCTGTGAGGATATTATTAAATCTACTGTATTCGATGCATGCAGACTGATGAATGGAGTAAGTGTAAATGAGTAAGATTGCTTTTATTTATCCGGGACAGGGCGCGCAGGCAGTTGGAATGGGAAAAGACTTTTATGAGAAAAGTCCTTTATCCAGGACAATATTTGACCAGGCATCTGAGGCAGTGAATCTCGACCTTAAGAAGCTTTGCTTTGAAGAAAATGATCTTCTGGATAAAACAGAATATACACAGGTTGCAATGGTGACTGCCTGTCTGGCAATGACAAGAGCTGTTGAATCCATGGGACTTCATGCGGATATGACAGCAGGTTTGAGTCTTGGTGAATACTGTGCGATTGCTGTTGCAGGCGGTATGTGTGATCTGGATGCAATCCGCACAGTGCGTTCCAGAGGAATCTTTATGGAGCATGCAGCACCGGAAGGAAGCGGTGCAATGTCTGCAGTACTTGGAATGGATGCGTCAGTGATCGAAAATGTCTTAAATGGCCGAGAGGGCGTTTCTATTGCAAACTACAACTGTCCGGGACAGATCGTTATCACCGGTGAGGCAGCTGCGGTTGCTGAGGCAGGAACTGCTTTAAAAGAAGCAGGAGCAAGAAGAGTACTTCCACTTAAGGTGAGCGGACCATTCCATTCACCGATGATGAGACCTGCAGGAGAAGAACTGGCGAAGGTTTTTGCAGGAGTCAGTATGAATCCATTAAAGGTTCCGTATGTGGCAAACATTAACGCAGAAGTAATCACAGATTGTGGAAGAATCGAAGGACTTCTGGTGGATCAGGTCAGTGGATCTGTCCACTGGCAGCAGAGTGTGGAAACCATGCTTCGTGAAAGTGTGGACACCTTCGTTGAGATCGGACCGGGCAAAACCCTGACAGGTTTCCTTCGTAAGATTGATAAAAATGTAAAAGCTTATCACATTGGCAGCTGGGAAGAAGCAGTTCAGGTGTGTGAGGAATTGAAATAAAATTTGATAAGACCGGATGAAGGTACATCTGGTCACAGCAGATGCCGAGAGGAGAGAAATAAGTGGCAGAGCAGAATAAAAAGAAAGTTGCTGTTGTAACAGGTGCTTCCAGAGGAATCGGAAGAGCCATTGCCCTGGAGCTTGCTTCCAGAGGTGCAGCAGTTGTAATCAATTATAACGGTTCTGAGGAACGGGCACGAGAAGTGCAGAAAGAGATTGAGGAAAAAGGCGGCGAGGCTGAGATCAGACAGTGGAATGTTGCGGATTATAAAGCCTGTGAAAGTGCCGTAAAGGACATTGTAAAAACTCATGGAAGCATTGATATTCTGGTAAACAATGCCGGAATCACAAAAGACGGACTTCTGATGGGAATGTCAGAAGAAGACTTTGATCAGGTGATCGATGTCAACCTCAAAGGAACTTTCAATATGATGCGCTTTGTTTCCAGACAGATGCTCCGTCAGCGCAGTGGACGCATCATCAGCATGGCATCTGTAGTTGGAATTGCAGGAAATGCAGGACAGGCAAACTATGCAGCGTCCAAAGCAGGAATCATTGGTATGACCAAAAGTGCAGCAAGGGAACTTGCATCCCGCGGTGTTACGGTCAATGCAGTTGCACCGGGATTTATTGAGACAGAGATGACAGCAGTATTATCTGAAGAAGTAAAAAAAGCATCTGCTGCGCAGATTCCGCTGGGACATTTCGGCAGACCGGAAGACATTGCAAAAGCAGTAGCTTTTCTGGCATCTGACGATGCAGCATACATTACCGGACAGGTAATTCAGGTTGATGGAGGAATGGTCATATGAGTAAGAGAAGAGTAGTTGTAACCGGACTTGGCGCCGTTACTCCTATTGGAAATAATGTTGAGGATTTCTGGGCAGGAATCCGTGAAGGAAAAGTCGGCATCGGACCGATCACAAAATTTGATACAACAGATTACAAGGTAAAGATCGCAGCAGAAGTTAAGGATTTTAATGCAAAAGATCATATGGATCCGAGAGCCGCAAGACGTATGGATCCATTCTGCCAGTATGCAGTGACAGCAGCAAAAGAAGCTTTTGAGGATGCTGGCCTTGATATGGAAAAAGAGGATTCTTTCCGTGTGGGTGTTATTGTTGGTTCTGGTATCGGAAGTCTTCCGCAGGTAGAAAACAACTATGAAAAGATCCTCACCAAGGGACCTGGAAAAGTAAATCCACTGATGGTTCCGATGATGATCTCCAACATGGCTGCAGGAAATATTTCTATTCAGCTGGGACTCCGCGGCAAATGTACAGATGTTGTGACAGCCTGTGCATCCGGAACACACAGCATCGGAGATGCGTTCCGTGCGATCCAGTATGGCGACGCTGAGGTTATGCTTGCAGGTGGAACCGAAAGTTGCATCTGTCCGACAGGAGTGGCTGGCTTTACCGCACTTACTGCACTGACCAAGACCGAAGATGCTGCAAGAGCATCCATTCCTTTTGATAAAGAAAGAAGCGGTTTTGTTCTCGGTGAAGGTGCCGGAATCGTAGTTCTTGAGGAACTGGAGCATGCAAAGGCGAGAGGCGCAAGAATCTATGCTGAGCTGGTTGGCTACGGTGCAACAGCGGATGCTTTCCACATCACTTCTCCGGCTGAGGACGGAGCAGGCGCAGCCAGAGCAATGGAACTTGCAATGGAAGAAGCTGGTGTTCAGCCATCTGAGGTAGAATACATTAACGCGCATGGAACGAGTACGCATCACAATGACCTGTTTGAGACAAGAGCGATCCACAAAGCATTTGGAGATGCGGCAAAAAATCTGGTTGTAAATTCTACAAAATCCATGATCGGACATCTTCTTGGTGCAGCCGGTGGAGTGGAATTTGTGACCTGCGTTAAATCTCTGGAAGAGGGATTTATCCACCAGACAGTTGGAACCACAGATCCGGACGAAGAGTGTGATCTGAACTATGCGATCGGTGCTCCGGTAGAAAAAGAGATCCATTATGCAATGAGCAATTCTCTTGGCTTTGGCGGACACAATGCGACACTTCTTGTAAAGAAATATGAGGGTTGATAATTATGGAATTTGAAAATCTTCTTACATTAATAAAAACAGTATCAGATTCTGAACTGACAGATTTTGATTACGAAGAAAATGGTACCCGCATCCGACTGAAGAAGAAAAAAGAAACCGTTGTGGTTTCTGGCACTTCTTCAAATGTACCGGTTATGGGACTCCAAACAGTGCAGCCGTTGGGACAGATCACGGAATCAGAAGCAAAGATGGAGAAAGATATTGCAGATGGTGAACCAGAGGGTATGCTTATAAAATCTCCTCTTGTGGGAACTTTTTATGCAGCACCTGCCGAGGACGCAGATCCGTTTGTTTCTGTTGGAGATCAGGTCAAAAAAGGTCAGACGCTTGCCATCGTGGAAGCAATGAAACTGATGAACGAGATTGAAAGTGATTTTGACGGTAAAGTTGCGGAAATTTATGTGGAAAACGGACAGGCAGTAGAGTATGGACAGCCGTTGTTCCGGATTGCATAAATTCAGGGTATAAACCTGAAAAAATGTGGATCATTCGAATGTACAGAGAAATTAATGTGGATAAACGAAGTTTCCATTGTAGGAGTATAGATTATGAATAAATTAGGGGTAAAAGAAATTGAACAGATTCTTCCTCACAGACATCCATTTCTTCTTGTGGATTATATCGAGGATTATGAGCCGGGCAAATTTGCCGTCGGTTATAAATGCGTGACTTTCCGTGAGGACTTTTTTAAAGGACATTTCCCACAGGAACCGGTAATGCCGGGTGTCCTGATGGTGGAAGCTCTTGCGCAGACAGGCGCTGTGGCAATCTTAAGCCTGGAAGAAAACAAAGGCAAGATTGCATACTTTGGCGGGATCAAGAACTGCAGATTCCGTGGAAAAGTTGTTCCGGGGGATAAACTTCGTCTGGAAACAACGATCATCAAATGCAAAGGACCGGTTGGTGTCGGTCATGCAGTTGCAAGTGTTGACGGCAAAGTGGTAGTTGATGCAGAACTGACTTTTATGATTGGATAGGTGACACACTATGATTAAAAAAGTGCTGATTGCGAATCGAGGGGAGATTGCAGTACGGATCATCCGCGCATGCAGAGAAATGGGAATAGAGACGGTTGCTGTTTATTCAGAGGCAGACAGAGATGCACTTCATACTCAGCTTGCGGATGAGGCAGTCTGCATCGGACCGGCACCGTCATCCGAGAGCTATCTCAGCATGGAAAATATCATCAGTGCAACGATCGTTACAGGTGCGGATGCAATTCATCCGGGATTTGGTTTCCTTTCCGAAAACAGTCGTTTTGCGGAACTCTGTGAACAGTGCAATATTACATTTATCGGGCCGCCGTCAACTGTGATCGCAAGTCTTGGAAACAAGCAGGCGGCAAAAAATACAATGGCAAATGCAGGGGTTCCGATCATTCCTGGTGGCAAAAATCCAATCTATACAGTAGAAGAGGGAATGAAGGAAGCCGAAACGATCGGTTATCCGGTCATCATCAAAGCTGCTCTTGGTGGAGGCGGCAAGGGAATGCGAGTTGCTGATACACCGGCAGATTTTGAAGAAAGTTTCCGTACCGCACAGAAAGAAACGCAGATGGCTTTTGGCGATTCTACGATGTACGTGGAGCATTTTGTACGTCATCCAAGACATATTGAATTTCAGATCATGGCAGATAAATTCGGTAATGTAATTCACCTGGGGGAACGTGATTGTTCCATTCAGAGAAATCATCAGAAGATGATCGAGGAATCCCCATGTGAGGTGATCTCCGATGAACTTCGTGCCAGAATGGGAGAGGCAGCGGTGAAAGCGGCAAAAGCAGCCGGGTATGAAAATGCCGGAACGATTGAATTCCTTCTTGATAAAGAAGGCAGATTTTATTTTATGGAAATGAATACCCGAATTCAGGTGGAGCATCCGGTTACGGAGTGGGTGACAGGTGTGGATCTTGTCAAAGAGCAGATCCGCATTGCATCCGGGCTTCCACTATCCTGTAAGCAGGAAGATATTCAGCTGACAGGGCATGCGATTGAATGCCGGATCAACGCAGAAAATCCATCCAAAGGTTTTCGTCCGTCACCAGGAACGATCACGGACATGTATTTTCCAGGAGGAAAAGGAATCCGTATTGATTCCGCTGTGTACAGTGGATATACGATCCCACCGTATTATGATTCCATGATCGCGAAGGTGATCGTGTGGGCGAAGAACCGTACCGAAGCAATCCGTAAGATGCAGAGTGCGCTTGGTGAAGTGATCATAGAGGGAATCGATACCAATGTAGACTATCAGTATGAAATCCTGGATCATCCGGATTTTCAGTCAGGAAATACAGATGTAGAATTCATCGAAAGAATGGAAGCAGATAAATAAAGTGTTACTGTAAACGGAGTGAACAGTAACGTATAGTTTTGGTATTAACAGGAGTGAACGATCATGAAGTTGGATAACATGTTCAAAAAGACAAGAATTGTTTCCAGAATACAGAGCCATAGTGCGGTCCGTGCTTCCAGGCCGGAGGTACCGGAAGGACTTCTTCGTAAATGTAACAAGTGCGGAGCTGCCATCATCGCAGAGGATGTAAAACAGGGATATTATATCTGTCCGAAATGCGGAGGATATTTCCGTGTACATGCATATCGCAGAATCCAGATGGTGATCGATGAGGGAACTTTTGAGGAATGGAATCAGGATCTGATCGGTGGAAATCCTGTAAATTACAAAGGGTATCCGGAAAAAGTACAGGCACTTCAGGAGAAGACCGGGCTCAAAGAGGCTGTTGTCACAGGCAAAGGCAAAATAAATGGCAGAGATACTGTGATCGCAGTCTGCGATGGAAGATTCCTGATGGCAAGCATGGGCTGGGCAGTTGGCGAAAAAATCACCAGAGCAGTAGAACGTGCAACGGAGGAAAAACTTCCCATTATCATTTTTGCCTGTTCTGGTGGTGCCAGAATGCAGGAAGGAATCACATCTCTGATGCAGATGGCAAAAACTTCCGCGGCGCTGGAACGTCACAGCAAGGCCGGACTGCTTTATGTAAGTGTTTTGACGGAACCTACGACAGGTGGCGTGACGGCAAGTTTTGCGATGCTGGGGGATATCATTCTGGCGGAACCAGGTGCACTGATCGGTTTCGCAGGTCCGCGTGTCATTGAGCAGACTCTTCGTCAGAAACTGCCGAAAGGATTTCAGAGAGCAGAATTTCTGGTTGAGCATGGTTTTGTAGATGATATTGTAAGGCGTGAGAATCTGAAGGAAACACTTGGTAAGATCCTGGAGATACATGCGGTATCCTGGAAAACAGAAAACAGGATCAGAACGGATGCAGCTGAATTACATCACGCGGATTATCCGGGATCAGATTCTGAAAATCTGACAAATGACAAGTGTGATTCGGATAGAGGAGATTCTAATCCAGCTGGCATCAACCCTTACCTCACAGCCTGGGATCGTGTACAGATCTCACGCAAGATTGATCGTCCATCCGGCAGTGATTATATAGAAGCACTTTTTACGGATTTTATGGAATTTCATGGAGACCGAAATTACGGAGATGATAAGGCAATCATCGGTGGAATCGCAAAATTTCATGGAAAACCAGTCACTGTTATCGTGCAGGAAAAAGGAACCAACACCAAAGAAAACATTGCACACAATTTCGGCATGCCGATGCCGGAAGGATATCGCAAGGCGCTGCGCCTGATGAAGCAGGCAGAAAAGTTTCATCGTCCGGTAATCTGTTTTGTGGATACGCCGGGAGCTTTCTGTGGTATCGAGGCAGAGGAACGAGGACAGGGCGAGGCTATTGCCCGTAATCTCTGGGAGCTTGCCGGACTGAAAACACCGGTTCTGTCTATTGTGACAGGAGAAGGTGGAAGCGGTGGGGCACTTGTCCTGGCAGCAGGTGATCAGGTATGGATGTTGGAGAATTCCATATATTCTATTCTTTCGCCGGAAGGATTTGCAAGTATTCTCTGGAAGGACAGTACTAAAGCGAAAGAGGCGGCTGGGGTTATGAAGCTAACCGCCGGTGATCTGTATGAGAAAGGAATCATTGAGCAGGTGATTCCTGAACCGGAGAATCTGACACCGGAAAGTATGTGGCAGGTGGCTGAACGCCTGAATGATAAAATCTGTACTTTCCTTCAAAAATATACATCTCTTTCCGAGGAAGAGCTTCTCGAAACAAGATACGCCCGTTTTCGTAAGTTCTGAATTGAAATATCACGCGACTCACTTCTTTCACTTTTCCTACATTATATAGAAAAAGGCGCGCAGGAAAAGAAAAATATCTGGGACAGAAAAGGAAAAGTGTGGAAAAACCGAACACTTTTCTTTTTTTGTCTATACAAAAGGACAGAAACTGGAATTATAATATATAAAAAGAAGAAAAATCGGAGGAGACACGAATGAAAGAAGTAAAATCGCCAAAGAAGCCGTTACTTTATTATTATGGAATCGTGCTTCTGATCATAATTGTTTTTAATGTGCTTGTAACCCCGATGCTCACAAAAACAATGGTCAAAGAAGTCGATTATGGAACTTTTATGTCGAAGATCGAAGATAAAAAGATTGATGATGTCCAGATTGAGGATAATCAGATCCTTTTTACAGATAAAGATGATAAAAATACCATCTATAAAACAGGCGTGATGGAAGACCCGACTTTGACAGAACGTCTTTACAAGGCTGGTGCAAAATTCTCAAAAGAGATCGATCAGCAACTGTCACCGGTGGCAAGCTTTCTGCTGACAGGAGTACTTCCTCTGATCATCTTTATCGCCCTGGGACAGTACCTGAGCCGCAAAATGATGAATCAGATGGGCGGTAAGAATTCCATGGCATTTGGAATGGGAAAAAGCAATGCCAAAGTTTATGTACCGTCAACCGAAGGTATCCGCTTCAGTGATGTAGCCGGTGAAGAAGAAGCAAAAGAAAATCTGCAGGAAATCGTTGATTATCTGCATAATCCGGAGAAATACACCAAGGTGGGAGCTTCCATGCCGAAAGGTGTTCTGCTTGTCGGCCCTCCAGGTACCGGTAAAACCATGCTGGCAAAAGCAGTAGCCGGAGAATCCAATGTACCGTTCTTCTCGATGTCCGGTTCTGAATTTGTGGAAATGTTTGTTGGTATGGGTGCTTCCAAGGTTCGTGATCTCTTTAAACAGGCAAAGGAAAAAGCACCTTGTATCGTATTCATTGATGAGATCGATGCTATCGGTAAGAAACGAGACGGACAGATGGCAGGTGGAAACGATGAACGTGAGCAGACTCTGAACCAGCTGCTTACTGAGATGGATGGTTTTGAGGGAAATAACGGTGTTATTATTCTGGCAGCAACCAACCGTCCGGAATCTCTTGACCCGGCACTGACCCGTCCGGGCCGTTTTGACCGCCGTGTACCTGTAGAACTTCCGGATCTTGAAGGTCGTGAAGCAATCCTTAAAGTACATGCAAAAAAAGTTCAGCTTTCTGACGATGTGGATTTCCATACGATCGCAAGAATGGCCTCAGGAGCTTCCGGTGCAGAGCTTGCCAATATTGTAAATGAGGCAGCTCTTCGTGCTGTTCGTGATAATCGTGAAGTAGTCACAGAAGCAGATCTGGAAGAAAGTATTGAAGTTGTTATTGCAGGATATCAGAAGAAAAATGCGGTACTTTCAGATCAGGAGAAAAAGGTAGTCGCATATCATGAGATTGGACACGCTCTTGTAGCAGCAATGCAGACACATTCTGCACCGGTTCAGAAGATTACGATCATTCCAAGAACTTCTGGTGCGCTTGGTTATACCATGCAGGTAGAGCAGGGAGACAAATATCTTCTGACAAAGCAGGAACTGGAAAATAAGATTGCAACATTTACCGGTGGCCGTGCTGCAGAGGAAGTGGTATTTGGTGAGATAACAACCGGCGCATCCAATGATATTGAACAGGCAACCAAGATTGCCCGAGCCATGATCACCCGCTATGGTATGAGTGATGACTTTGATATGGTGGCTATGGAAACCGTGACAAATCAGTATCTTGGCGGTGACGCATCCCTGGCATGCTCTGCGGATACGCAGAATGAGATTGACCGTAAGGTTGTGGAACTGGTTAAGAGAGAGCATGAGAAAGCGAAAAAAATTCTTCTTGATAACCGTCAGAAACTGGATGAGTTATCCAATTATCTCTATGAAAAAGAGACGATCACAGGAGATGAATTTATGGCAATCCTGAATGGTGAGGCAAAAAATGAGACAAATACAGAAACGAAAATAGAATCAGGAGCTGAGAAGAAGGAGGCGGATGCAGATGAACAGACGATCTGATATTGGATGGTTTGAATTAATCGTGGGTATCATTCTGATCATATTTGGTGTTGTGATCATGCGTCAGCCGGTAGGGGTACTTACCTGGATCGTGATTCTGTGTGGTGTGCTTGCAATCTTAAGCGGAATTGGGGATATTGTTCTGTATGTCAAAATGGAACACTTTACCGGGTTTGGACCGATCGTTTCACTTGTCACAGGAATCCTGAGTGTGATGGCCGGATTTATGCTCACGGCACATCCGGAAGCAGGAAACTGGGCGCTTGCAATGATTCTTCCAATCTGGATTATTGCGCATTGTATTTCCAGACTTTCTCATCTGCAGTATATGAAGATGCATTATGGAATGACTTATTATACGATTTCACTGATTCTGAATATCCTTGGTCTGTTCGTTGGAATCCTTCTGATCTTTCGGCCGATGATCACGATCCTTTCCATGGGTGTGCTTGTAGGAGGCTTTATGATCATTGAGGGAGTGGAGCTCATTCTTGTTGGACTGGACGGTAGACAATATTACAGATAAAAAAGAAATTCAGGTACAGGTGGATCTGGTATTGGCCTGTCAGTTGCAAAAGCAATCGTACAGGCGCATAAAGGTAAAATTACCGCAGAAAATAAAAACGGAAAAGGATTGACGATCACGATTCTTCTATAAAAAGAAGAATATGTGAACAAGGGGCTGTCGCTTTAACGATTAATAAATCGTGAAGCGGCAGCTTCATTTTTGT
>NZ_JAJCKS010000020.1:0-66507 GCF_020558815.1 Blautia sp. 210820-DFI.6.14 | reverse complement strand
TATATATCCGCAGTGAAAAAGATATTCTAAAACTGGTAACAACCATTATTGCTAATACCAAAGGTGAAGGGCAGCAATCAGGTGAGGATTTTTGGGTAAAGGCGGAAAAACTCTATTATTGTGCCCTGATTGGTTATATCTGGTATGAAGGCAGGGAAGAAGAAAAGAATTTTAATACTCTGTTGGAAATGATCAATGTGTCAGAAGCCAGGGAAGATGATGAGAATTTCAAGAATCCAGTAGATCTGATGTTTGATGAACTGGCGCAGAAAGACCCGAACCATTTTGCAGTAAGGCAGTACAAAAAATACAAGCTGGCTGCCGGTAAGACAGCAAAATCTATTCTGATCAGTTGTGGTGCAAGACTCGCACCCTTTGATATTGCGGAACTGCGGGAGCTTATGAGTTATGACGAGCTGGAATTGGATCTGGTTGGTGACAGGAAAACTGCATTGTTTGTTATTATTTCAGATACCGATGATACCTTTAATTTTATTGTTTCTATTATGTACACACAGCTTTTTAATCTGCTCTGTGACAGAGCTGATGATGTATATGGAGGCAGACTTCCAATTCATGTGAGGTGTCTCCTGGACGAGTTTGCGAACATCGGACAAATTCCTAAATTTGAAAAATTGATTGCTACGATTAGAAGCCGGGAAATCTCAGCTTCTATTATTTTGCAGTCAAAGTCTCAGCTTAAGGCAATTTATAAGGATAATGCCGATACCATCGAAGGGAACTGTGATACGACCTTATTCCTGGGTGGAAAGGAAAAAACGACATTAAAGGAAATAGCGGAGATCCTGGGAAAAGAAACCATAGATCTTTATAACACATCGGATACGAGAGGCAGTCAGCGGTCTTATGGAATGAACTACCAGAAAACAGGAAAGGAGTTGATGAGCCAGGATGAAATAGCAGTCATGGACGGGGGAAAATGTATTCTGCAGGTGAGAGGTGTCAGACCATTTTTCTCAAATAAATACGATATTTGCAAACATAAAAACTACAAATATCTGTCCGATTATGACAAAAAGAATACTTTTGATATTGAAAAATATCTGAGTACTAATCTGATACTGAAACCAGAGGATGAAGTGGAATTGTATCAGATGTAACTTCTCGACAAATTGTCGGGAAGTGGATCATGGGAGGAAATCATGAATAATTTGGAAAAAGGGAACAGTCGGTATCCATCGACGAAAATGAATATACCGACTGTACGTGTGAGGAATTTTCCAAGTAGAAAATCCTATGCTTAGTGTAGCACAAAAGGCAGGGTTTATATAGTGTTTTCTTCCATTTCTGGAAAAAATCTAAGAAAGGACTGGAAAATGTAAGTTTTCCAAAGGTACACTTATGGCATTTTTTACAACGGCAATTACGACCTTAAAAACATTGGTTTGTGCGATCGGAGCCGGACTTGCAGCCTGGGGAGTGATCAATCTGCTGGAAGGATATGGAACGGACAATCCGGGTGCAAAGTCACAAGGAATAAAACAGTTGATGGCGGGCGGTGGCATCGTACTGATTGGAATAAACCTGATTCCACAGCTTGCAACTTTGTTTGGATAAATAAATGGGTGGAATAACCGAAAAAATAACAGAGTTCATAAAGGATCTGCTAACAGGCTGGATCACATCAAACCTGGATACCATGTTTACCGATGTAAATACCAAAGTAGAAACGATTGCTGCGGAGGTTGGGAAAACACCCCAAAATTGGAACAGTGGCATTTTTTCCATGATAAAAAATCTGTCGGATAATGTCATTGTCCCCATTGCGGGGATGATTATTACATTTGTACTGTGTTATGAGCTGATTTCCATGATTATGGAAAAAAACAATATGCACGATACGGATACGTTTATGTTTTTCAAATACATTTTCAAGATGTGGGTAGCGGTATATCTTGTTACTCATACTTTTGATATTGCGATGGCAATTTTTGATGTAGCGAATCATGTGGTATCCAATGCTGGCGGTATGATAACCGGTTCCGCATCTATTGATGTTACAGAAGCATTGAAAACGCTTCTTGAAACGCAGATTGAAGATATGGGAATCGGAGAATTACTGGGGCTTGGTCTGGAAACGATGCTGGTCAGTTTATGTCTAAAAATCATATCAGTCCTGATTACCGTCATTTTATATGGACGAATGATAGAAATATATCTTTATGTCTCTGTGGCACCTATTCCGTTTTCAACATTTACGAACAGGGAATGGGGAAGTATTGGAAATAATTACGTGAAGGCATTATTAGCGTTGGGATTCCAGGGATTTTTTATGATGGTATGTGTTGCGATTTATGCGGTTCTGGTAAATGCCATTACAGTTGCGGATAATCTTCATACAGCTATCTGGTCAGTTGCAGCATATACAGTTATTTTATGTTTCAGTCTGTTTAAGACCAGTTCCCTGGCAAAATCAATCTTCAATGCACATTAGGAGGAAACAAGAATATGGCATATGTTCCAGTGCCGAAAGATTTTTCAAAAATAAAGACAAAATTAGCACTGAATTTAACTAAAAGACAAATTATATGTTTTTCTCTGGCAGGAATTTGTGGTGTTCCGGTCTATTTGCTGACAAAAGCAGGACTGGGAACAGATGTGGCAGCAACGCTTATGATCATAGTGATGCTGCCATTTTTCTTTTTTGCAATGTATGAAAAGGATGGATTTCCAGCAGAGAAAATATTGCTTCACATTATCCGGCAGAAATTTTTAAGACCTGGAATCAGGGTCTATCGTTCCCAAAACTTATATGACCGGATTATAGAGTACGATAAATTAGAGAAAGAGGGTGCATGGCTTGAGAAAAAGGCAAAAGAAGCCAGGGAAACGAGAAATCCGTTCCATTTCTTTAAAAAAGCAGACCGAAAAAAATAAGAAACAGAAAACCGGACTTACGAAAGAGGAAAAAAAGCGTCTGAAAGAACTTCGGATGATAAAAGCGGAGAATCAGAAGAAGAGGAAGCCTTTTACAGCGCAGGATACGATTCCATATAAGGAAATATATAAGGATGGTATCTGCAGAACGGATGATAACTATTATTCAAAAATGGTGCAGTTCTACGATATAAATTACCAGTTAGCGCAGAATGATGATAAAGCGGCTATTTTTGAGAACTATTGTGAGTTCCTGAATTCATTTGACAGCTCTGTTGAGGTACAAATTACATTTCTTAATCAACAGGTGAATTTTGATGAGTATGCAAAAAATATTGATATTCCAGAGCAGGATGACTGTTTCAATGATATCCGGAAAGAATATTCGGATATGTTGAAAATGCAGCTTTCCAAAGGAAATAACGGGCTTGTAAAAACAAAATATATCACATTTTCCATTAAAGCGGATAATCTGCGAAATGCAAAATCCAGGCTGGAGAGAATTGAAGCCAGTGTGTTGAATAATTTTAAGGTGATGGGAGCCATGGCAGAGCCTTTAAATGGAGTAGAACGTCTGAAAATTCTGCATGATGTGATGAATATGGACACAAAAGAATCTTTCCATTTCCATTATGGGATGGTTGCAAAAACAGGTCTGCAGACAAAAGACTTTATTGCACCTACCGGATTTGATTTTCGTAATGACAGCTATTTTCGGATGGGACAGACTTTTGGATGCGTGTCATATTTACAGATTACATCACCAGAACTTACGGATAAACTGCTGGCAGATCTGCTGGATCTGGAAGAGAATCTTATCATCAATATGCACCTGCGTCCCATTGATCCCAAGGCAGCTATTAAAAGTCTGAAAAGTACGCTGTCAAATATTCAGAAAATGAAAATTGAAGAACAGAAGAAAGCGGTCAGAAGCGGATATGATATGGATATTATTCCAACGGACATTTCTACATACGGAGAGGATGTGGAGGGATTGCTCAATGAAATCCAGTCCAGGAATGAGAAACTTTTTGAACTTACTTTTTTGCTGATGAATACAGCGGACAATAAGAGAAAACTGGACAATATTGTGTATCAGACGGCAGGAATTGCTCAGAAATATAATTGTAATATACGGAGACTTCAATATCAGCAGGAACAGGGACTTGTGGCATCACTGCCACTGGGAATGAACCAGACTGGAATACAGAGAATTATGACTACGACTTCTACAGCAATCTTTGTTCCGTTTACCACACAGGAACTTTTCCAAGGCGGTGAAGCTCTTTACTATGGCTTAAATGCACTGTCAAACAATCTCATTATGGTGGATCGGAAACGATTGAAAACACCTAACGGCCTGATTTTGGGTACTCCTGGTTCCGGTAAGAGTTTTGCAACGAAAAGAGAAATTCTCAATGTTTTCCTGATTACAGACGATGACATTATTATCTGTGACCCGGAGGGAGAATATTTTCCGCTGGTAAATGCCTTAAATGGTGAAGTTATTAAAATCAGTGCAAAAAGTAATGATTACATCAATCCTATGGAAGTGAACCTGGATGTTATTTATCATCCGGAGAAATACAGGATTAATGGCGATGTGGAGGATATTGATACCATTATTGCTGATAAAGCAGAGTTTATCACATCTTTCTGCGAGGTCATTATGAAGAAACCTCAAAATGCAGAATTAAATGGTGATGAGGTTTCCATGATTGACCTGTGTGTAAAAGACATTTATAAAAAATATCTTTACAATGATCCAAAACCGGAAAATATGCCGACTCTGCAGGATTTCTATGAACGTCTGAACTTTTATGCACCAGATAAACCAGCAGCACAGAACATTGCCAACAGTCTGCAGTTGTATGTAACAGGATCGCAGAATGTATTTAACCATCGAAGTAATGTCGATACGCAGAACAGAGTGGTATGCTTTGATATCCGGGAACTTGGAACCACACTACGAAAAGCAGGGATGTTGATTGTCCAGCATATGGTTTGGACAAGAGTATCACAGAACCGCAGTCGCAGGAAATCAACCCGTTATTATGTGGATGAATTTCACCTTTTGCTGAACCAGCCACAGACTGCTAATTATTCTATTGAAATGTGGAAGAGATTTCGTAAGTGGGGTGGAATCATTACAGGAATCAGTCAGAATGTAACAGATTTTCTTGGCTCTCTGGCAGTAGAAAGTATTGTGGGAAACAGTGATTTTATCCTGATGTTAAATCAGCACAGCGGGGATCAGAAGATCCTTGCGGAGAAATTGAATATTTCCAAGCATCAGATTTCTTTTGTAAATAACAGTAATGCAGGAGAAGGGCTGCTTTTTTACGGAAATGTAATCATACCTTTTGCAGACAGATATCCGCAGGATACCAGAACCTATGCTTTGATGAGTACTAAACCGGATGAGATTCAGACTTAACGGACAAAAAAGCAGAGGTGAGGTACATTGGGAAAACAAAAATATACGGCGAAAGAGAAGAAAGTCAGCCGTATGACCAGAAATGGTCTGGTTGAGGAAAATCTTGCAACAAAGGAGACCAGAAAAGTTACAAACAGCGATCAGGAGTTGCCTTATAAACAGAAGGATGTAGAACAGGCATTTATTACTTCTGAAAAGAAGAAAAACTCTCATAAAAAAGCTGAAAAGAAACAATTTTCCGAAAAAGTTCAGGAGGGAAATCCTGCCAAAAAAGAAGAGGCTGCAAACAGTCCTCCGGGAAAACGAAAAACACAGGGACGGTACAGATATCGGGACAAGCCTGCAGGTGTATCTGTGGATTCAGCGGTAGAAATACGTGAGCGCAAAGAAAAACACAGGAGCCAGTATCAGCGACAGAAAAAGAAACAGCAGAGACTGCAGTTTGGAAAACTGGAGACAGATGGAAGTCTGAAGAAAGAAAAGAAAACTTCGGCTGAAACAGATGGAGGACATTTTCAGGCAGAGAAGAATGATGTTTCTACAAACCGAAAAAAAGGAAAGCAGAAATATAGCCGAAAAACAATAAAAACTTATCAGGAAGTGGATAAGGCTGCAAGAAAACAGGAAGCTGAGAGGCAGAACAAAATTCCGAAAGATTCTGTTTATACCAAGAAAACAAATGAGGAACAGAAAGCAAAGGTAAAGTACCATTTATATTTCGACAAAAAAACAGGGAAAACGGATGGTAAAAAGAAAACCTTGTCTTCTGTTCCAAAGAAAGCATTAAAAAATGCAGTATATCAGAAAGCAGGCGAAGACGAAGAGGAAAACAGTGCTGTAGATGCAGCACATAAGCTGGTGCGTTCAGGTGAGTGGATATTACAGGAACATAGCAGTAGAAATATCCGGAAGAACCGCAGTCAGATACATAAAGAAAACCGTTTAGAGAAAAGAGCCTGGAAGAGTGCATCCAGGTATCAATATCAGAAATATCTGGAAGAACATCCAGAGATGCAGAAAAAGCTGATCAGAAAATTAATACAGAAGCAGAGGATTAAGCGAGAGTATCAGATGGCATACCGGGCTGGGAAGATTGCAAAAGAAACAAAAGACACCTCAATCCGGTCAGTAAATCTTGCTACTAAAATTGCAAGAAAGGCACAGGAAGTATTTGTAAGAAATGTAACTACTCTGATCTCAATGGGGTTGTTATTGATTTTGCTTCTTTCCGTAATGACAGGATTTGCTTCCTGTTCGGCTATGTTTTCTAATGGAATTTCTACGGTAATCGCTTCCAGTTACATTGCGGATTCGGACGAAATTGAAAAAGCAGAGTTGTATTATACGCAGTTGGAAGCCAGTCTTCAACAGAAAATAAACCAGATGGAAGCCCGGTATCCAGGAAAAGATGAATACAGATATAACATTGGTGAAATCGGCCATGATCCCCATACATTGATCAGTTATCTGACTGCCAGGTATGGGGATTTTAAGTTTGATGAGATAAAAGGAGAACTGGAAACAATTTTTTCTTTACAGTACGGAATCACCGTAGAGGAAAAAAGTGAAACCCGGCAGGAAACATCTACAATACAGGTAGGGCAGTCATTGGGAAATGTTGTGACCAGTGGATACTGTAACTGTCCTATCTGCTGTGGCGTGTGGAGTGGAGGACCAACTGCTTCAGGGGCAATGCCACAGGCTAATCATACGCTTGCGGTTGATGCTGCAAACCCATTTCTTCCAATGGGGACGAAAGTAGTGATGAATGGGATTGAGTACACCGTAGAAGATACTGGAAACTTTGCCCAGTATGGTGTCCAGTTTGATGTTTATTATGATAATCACGCAGTAGCTGAGGCACATGGTCATCAGACCTGGGAATGTTTTCTGGCAGAGGGCAATCAGAACTCTGTGGAAGTTACCCGTACAGTAACTGCAGATGTACTGAATGTTTCTGTTCAGGCAAAACCGCTTAGAAGTGTTATTCTGTCCAGAATGGAAGAGGATGAGCAGGAAATTTATGAAGAGGTCTATTCCAACAGAGGAAATTTACAGACATATAAAACTCCGGTTGAGTTAAACTGGTATGCCTATATCAGTACCTATTATGGGTATTCTGTAAACAATGGAACCGGGCAGACACAACTTCACAGAGGTGTGACGGTTAATGTACGACAGGGAACAGAAGTGAAGTCAGCGATGAATGGTTTTGTTGTAGATGTAGGATATAGCGGAACTTTTGGAAATTATGTAGTTACGCAGGATAAAAAAGGTGTGCAGATTAAATACGCTTATCTGCAGAGCATTTCGGTAGCAAATGGTCAGGAAGTAACAACAGATACTGTAATTGGTACAACGGGAAGTACAGGAAGTGCAACCGGAAGCCAGTTATATTTGGAACTGGTCAAAGATGGGGAATATTATAATCCTGTTTTTTATATCAGTACCGGAGATAGCGGGCTGTATGGTGGAGGCGGCAGTTATGATGATGAGACTGTGCGGAGATTATTTGCGGAAGCAGACAAATATCTTGGTATGCCGTATGTATGGGGCGGTTCCAGCCCGGAGACTTCTTTTGACTGTTCTGGTTTTGTAAGCTATGTGTTTACCAATTCGGGTGTCTGCAATATGGGAAGACTTACTGCACAGGGAATTTATGACATTTGTATGCCTGTATCACCAGAAGAAGCAAGGCCAGGAGATATTATCTTTTTCACTGGGACGTATGATGCGGGAGAGCCGGTTACCCACGTAGGAATTTATGCCGGAGATGGACAGATGATCCATTGTGGAAATCCAATTCAGTATACGTCCATTAATTCTGCATACTGGCAGTCTCATTTTTATGCTTTTGGCAGGCCATAAGGAGGGGCGTATTTGAACATTGAACGAATAAAAGAAGAACTTGCAAGAACCTACGTTAAGATTGAAAAGCTACAGAAAAAAGCAAGGGATCTGGAAGAACAGAAGAAACAGGCAGAGGATATGGAGTATCTGAAAATTATCCGAAGCAATGGAGTTTCCGCAGAGGAACTTCAGTTGATGATTGATATCAGCAAGGAGGAACAAAAAAAGATATTGGAAACCAGAGAAAAGGAGCAGACAGAAAATGAAGAAATTTCATAAAAGAGCAGCTGTATTTTTAACCGCAGCTACGTTAGCAGGACTTCCGGCAGGAGCTTTCTTTTATAGTTCGCCCGGAAGTCTGACTGTATGGGCAGATAATGTAGAAGTGGAATCATCAGAAGAAAGCAGCCCGGAAGATGTTGATTTTTCAGATGGATCAGAAGTTGAAATTCATGCAGATCCAGTGGAACAGGCACAGGAAGATGCAGGAAATGATGTGACGGAAACACCGGAAGTAGGGATTACCTTTACAGAACCCGAAGGCTGGCAGACAGATACGGCAACCGTAAAAATTCAAGTGGAAGATACAAAGAATACAGGTGCTTTTTCTATTGCAAAAGTAGAAGCAAGACTTTCAGAAAATGGAGGATGGTCAGACATAACCGGAAATATGGAAGTATCCATCTCTTCTAATTGTAGTGTTTATGTGAGAGTTACCGATCAGAATGGAAATACTTATGAGCAGAATCGTTACATAGAGTGTTTTGATAAAACCAAACCAACTATTATTGCGGCTGCGAAGAATGGGATACTGATCGTGCAGGGAGTTGATGCGGAATCGGGAATTGCTGCTTTGTATGTCAATGGAAATGAATTCACAGAACTGACGAATAATACGTTAAATGTCCGTTTGCAAAAAGCGGATACTTCCTATGAATACTTTACCCTGCAGGCAAAAGACAAAGCAGGAAATATGTCAGAGATCTATAAAGTAGGAAACCCTTATTATGAAAATCCAGATGCAGTAAAAGAGAATACAGAGGTTTCCGGAACGGAGCAGAATGCAGCTTCTTTGCCAGCCGATGGAACTGCAAGTAAGCCCACCAGTGCTACGGCAACCGTAACGGAACATCAGACAACGAACGAGACTGCTACTGCACCAACAGAACCAGAAAACACAGGAAATGAAACGGATACAGAAGCAGATACCGGACGGGTGCAGGGAGAAAGTTATGCTTCCGGCATGACAACAGGAACAGTTCAGGACAAAGGGGGAAAGGAATTTTATACGATCAAGACAAAAAGTGATAAGGTTTTTTATCTGATTGTAGATAAGGATAAAACGGATGAAAATGTTTATCTTCTTACAGAGGTAGGCGAAAATGATCTTTTGAACTTTACGGATACCAACATGGTCACACTTCCACAGAACCAGGCTATTGCAGAATCCGCACTGCCACTTGAAACAGAGAAGATCACAGAGACACCGGAACCAGAAGTTACGATCATACCGGAAGAAAAGGAAGAACCTGAGAAGAAAAGCAATAATTCCGGCACGATTTTATTAATGCTGCTGGTTCTGGCAGGAGTTTGTGGTGCTTACTATTATTGGAAATTTATGAAAGGAAGAAATACTTCTTTTGATTATGAAGAGGACGAGGACGACGATGAGGAGGAAGAAGATACAATTCGTGAGGATGATGAAGAATTAGAAGAATATGAAATGGAAGGTGAAGTAGAAGACGAAGAATCAGAGGAATAACTTTGTTTCACTTAATTACAGCGACAGGTGCAGAAAGGAGATAGAAAATTGCAGCTTGTAATTGCGGAAAAACCCAGCGTAGCCAGAAACATTGCGAAGGTGCTTCATGCCACAAACGTAAAAGATGGCTATCTGGAAGGAAAAGAGTATCTGGTTTCCTGGTGTATTGGGCATTTGATTGAACTGGCCAGTGCAGATCAGTACCGGTATGACTGGAAAGCATGGAAATATGAAACACTTCCCATGATCCCGGAGAATTGGAAATATCAGATTAAAGAAAGTACCAAAGGGCAGTTTTGGGTTTTAAAGGAACTGCTTCACAGAGCAGATGTCACAGAAATTATATGTGCAACAGATGCAGGAAGAGAAGGGGAGTTGATTTTCCGCCTGGTATATAACCAGGCAGAATGTAAACTTCCCTTTAAAAGACTGTGGATTTCTTCCATGGAGGAAAAAGCAATTCTGGAAGGATTTCAGCAGATGAAAGATGGACATGAATATGATAATCTTTATTATTCTGCGGTGGCGAGAAGTGAAGCAGACTGGCTGGTGGGAATTAATGCCACCAGACTGTTTACGGTGCTGTATCACCATCGGTTGATTGTAGGTCGGGTGCAGACACCTACACTTGCAATGCTGGTGGAACGGGAAAAGAGCATCGAGAACTTCCAGAAAGAGAAGTATTATCTGGTTCATCTTCTGATGGATGGATTGGATGCTGTAAGCAACCGGATAAAAGAGAAAAGTGCTGCCGTTCAGATGATGGAGGATATGAAGGATGAAACTGCACAGATTCTTTCAGTAAAGAAAGAGAAGAAAAAGGTACAGCCGCCGAAATTATATGATCTGACCACATTACAGAGGGAAGCAAATCGTCTTCTTGGATTTACGGCACAGCAAACCTTGGACTATACCCAAAGCCTTTATGAGAAGAAACTGGTGACGTATCCAAGGACGGATAGCCAATATCTTACAGATGATATGGAAGAAAATGCGTTTTTGGTTATTGATGCGGTAAATAGAGTATTTCCAGAAATATCAATGAAGGGTTCGGAACCAGAGATAAAAAGACTTTTAAACAGCAAAAAGGTATCAGATCATCATGCAATTATACCAACGGTAGAAATTGCAAACACGGATTTAAAAGCACTTCCGGGTGGAGAAAAAGAAATTCTTATGCTGATTGCATCAAAGTTATTATGTGCATCGGAACAGGAATACATATATGAGAGTATTAAGACTGAAATTTCCTGTCATGGAGAACTGTTTACTGCATCTGGAAAGAATGTTCTCCAATATGGATGGAAAGAAGTGGAAGAACGGTTCTTTAAATCATATGGGAAAAATGCAGAAAAGCCAGAAGAGGAGGAAAGTGATTTTCCAGATATAAAAATAGGACAGGTATTTGAATGTGTTGTTGTAAAATTTAGTGAACATTTTACAGCACCGCCGAAACATTATACGGAGGATACGCTCCTTAGTGCCATGGAACACGCTGGAAGTTCGGATACGATAGAAGACGCAGAGAGAAAAGGGCTTGGAACTCCGGCTACCAGGGCAGCGATTATTGAAAAACTGATTGAGAAAGGCTTTATTGAGCGTAAAAAGAAGCAGATATTACCGACTGCAGATGGAAGAAATCTGATCAGGATTCTTCCGGAAATGATCAAATCACCAAAACTTACAGCAGAATGGGAAAATGATCTGACACTGATTTCCAGAGGCCAGAAAAATGTAGAAGAATTTCTCTTCGAAATTGAAAAAATGGTTACCAAATTGGTAAGTGATAATGGACAGCCAGTGGAAGAATACCAGAAACTATTTTCAGATGGTCGGAAAGAAATTGGAAAATGCCCAAGATGTGGCAATAAGGTTTATGTGGGAAAGAGAAATTATTATTGTTCAGGAAGTGATTGCAGTTTTACTTTATGGAAAAATAACCGATTTTTTGAGAGTCAGGGAAAAATACTTGATGAAGCAACTGTCAGGAAGCTGCTGAGTGAGAAGCAGGTGCATTTCAAAGATCTGGTATCAGAGAAAACAAAAAGGAAGTATGAAGCAACTATAAAGATGGAGGTTTCAGAAACCGGAAATCCAAAGTTTCAGTTGATTTTCCCGGAACGGAAGAAAGGAAAAAAGAATGAAGAATAAAAAAAATATGAGAAGATTTTTGTCGGGATTCTTGGCAATGCTTACAGTGTTATCTACAATTCTATCTCCAATACTGTCCTATGCGGCAGATGTAGTGCCAGAAGAGCCACCGTTATACGAAAAGGTAAAAAATGAACTTGATGCAGATGAGGTGGTAAAAGCAAAAGATCTGGAACTGGAAACAGGCAGTATTTTTGAAGTGGAGAAAGATTTTACCGGACTGGAAATACCAGATGAAAAAAAGGTGAAGATCACTTTCCATGAGGCAAAAAATGAGGAAAAGCAGGACTTTACAACAGATTACGAAGATACATACAAAGCTGTTTATTATGTAGAGCCAGTAAGTGGCCACCCAATTTATCAGATCAATCGTAAGCTGATTGTAAAGGAAGCGGTGGTGCAGGTTGCTGAATCTGAGAATCAGGAATCTGTAAGCAACCAGGAAGATGAGAATGAAGCAGAAGGCGAGGAACCAGCCATAGGCACTGCAGAGAGTGAAGAACCTGTGCAGGATGAGGTAAATGTAGAAATTCCGTCAGAGGATAAAATCTATGAAGAAGTAACTCCGACAGAAATTCCGGTTGAGGAAGAGCCAATAGATACACCAATCCCGGAAAATCCGTCTGAGGAAGTTTCAACAGAAGAACCTGCCATAGATGATAATCCGGATACAGACAGCACATTTGAAGAAATTACAGATACAGATCCGGAAGAAATGCCAGAGGCGACAGACGACTCTTTTACAGATGGAACAGAGAAAACAGAAGATGCAGATGGAAATTATCAGGTAAATATTGTTCGTGGAGAGGAATTTCATATTGAGCTGAACCATGAAGATGGACAGTATCAGCCAGGAGAAACCGTTGTTTTTTCCGGAGATATGCCGCAAGGCAGCTTAATTGCAGTAGGAACAACAAAAGTACAGGCAAACCAGACAGAGAATACAGAAGATTTATTGTATTCTGAGGTGACTTATCACGAAGAATCGGATAAATTCAGTTTTGAAATGCCAGCAGATGACATTGATCTAAGTGTTTCCATGGATCAGGCAGAAAACGGTATCATGTTACTTGCAACCGATACTCCATGGGATGATGCAACAAATATTGAAGCAAATAAATATTACTATTATTCAGATGGCCAGCTTCATCCGTTTGATACAGTTATGGGACAGGGTGGAAATGACAGCTACAAATATGTTCGTTACAAAGCAGGCGGAAAGACTTATACAGTAAATGCGTATTGTATGCAGCACTCCATGCAGTCACCTCCAAGTGGGACAACATATAAAAATATGGTTGAACTGGATGAAGGCGGAGATGATAAATATTTGAGAAAAGCCTTATTCTATGGATATGGCGGTCCAGGATGGGGACATACATTCAATGGATATAATGTAAAATCCATTATGGAAAAATATGGATGCAGTTCTGAGACAAGAGCCATGCAGCATTACCTGGTTGACTATTTATATGATGGCGAATCCGGATTTGGAGGTGCGCTTTCTACAACCGCTAAAAATATGCTGAAAGAGATTAAAGCAGCTCTTGCTAAAATGCCTGATCCGACAGCAATGAAACTTCTTCCAGGACTTTCCGTTAATGCAACGGGAAAGGAAACAGAAAGTTTTACCTGGAAGGCAAATGAAGCATTTACCATTACCATTCATCTGGAGAACGGAGTAAGCCTTGTTAATGAAACCACAGGAAAAACGGCATCTGGAAATGTCACTGTAAAGGGTGGAGAGAAATTCCATCTTGTAGCTACAACAGCCAATATGGGCAGTCTGAAAGGAAAGTATGCGATTACATCTAATTTCCCTTTGGATTTCCATGCAATGCTCTTAAAATTGGAGAGTTCACAGGACATTGGTTTTGGCTACTATACAGATTCCTCTGACCTGCAGATTACAGTTGACTGGCCGGAAGAAGCAGTTATTGAAATTACAAAGAAAGATGGAGATACTGGAAAAAATCTAGCTGGAGCCGTGTATGGGGTATATAGTGATAACGCCTGCACAAAGCTGATTGCTAAAATGCCGCCAACAGACAGCAATGGTTCTTCACGTGTAACTCTTACTAAGACACAGGATACAGTTTACTTAAAGGAAATTACAGCACCAGAAGGTTATGTTGTCCAGGCTTCCTCTTATGGAGTGAAATTAGTAGTTGGCAGTACGACCAAACAGACTGTAACGGACAAAGAGCAGAAAGGAAATCTGACCGTTTATAAAGAGGGAGAAGTTTTTGTAGGAGCTGTATCTGATGAAAATGGAACTTCATTCCAGTATGAGAAACGCCGTCAGAAAGGAGCCGTTTATAACGTATATGCTGCCGAGGATATTGTAACAGCAGGTGGAAAAACAGTTTACAAAAAAGGCGCAGAAGTAGCGAAAAATCTGATCACAGGTGAGAACGGTTCTGTAACGGTAAAGAATCTTCCGCTTGGAAGCTATAATGTAACAGAAGCACAGGCCCCGGAAAATTTTTATAATGCAAAAGAAACAAAAAAAGTAACCATTTCTTATGCAGGGCAGACTGCAGAAGCGGCTTTCTCAGAGACTACCTTTACAAATGACCGTCAGAAAGCAGTGGTGCAGGTGATAAAGAAAGACAAAGATACTGAAAATACACTATCCGGAGGGCATTTTGCTCTGTTTGCAGCGCAGGATATGAAAACTGTGGATGGAAAAGTAGCGGTAAAAAAAGATGCTCTGATTGAGACTGCAATTACTGGTACTGATGGAAAAGCAGCATTTAAAGCAGATCTTCCAGTGGGATTTTCTTATTATGTAAAAGAAGTCCAGGCTCCGGCTGGTTATGTCAGAAATGAGAAAGATACTTATTCTTTCCAGTTCAGTTATACCAATGATGAACAGGCAAAAATTTCTTTCAGTCATACTTTTGTGAATGACAGGGTCAGTGCTGCAATCTCTTTGAATAAAAAAGATGCCGAGACAAAAGAAAATAAGGCACAGGGAGATGCTTCCCTGGAAAATGCGGTGTATGGACTTTATGCAAGAAACGACATTACCCATCCAGATGGAAAGACAGGCGTTATTTATAAAGCCGGAAGCCAGATTGGTACGCTAACTACCGATAAAGAAGGAAAAGCAAGGATAGAGAATCTTTATCTTGGAGAGTATTACATCAAGGAAATTACCCCATCCGTAGGATATCTGGCAGACGAGCATGAATATGATCTTGTATGCAGTGATGAAGGTGATCTGACAGCGGTTGTAGAAAAAGAGTGTACCTCACTGGAAACGGTGAAGAAACAGCCGTTTGAACTTATTAAAGCTGCCAATAATGGAGACACAGATGCTGCATTACTATCCGGAGCTGGATTTAGTGCATATCTGGTATCTTCTTTGGTGGTAAAAGAGGATGGAAATTATGATTTTTCCTCTGCAGAGCCAGTTGTGATCGGTGAAAATGGAGCAACGGAAATTTTTACAAATGAGAAAGGCTATGTAAAATCCATTGCAATTCCATATGGAACATATCTGGTGAGAGAAACTACAACACCCCATAATTACAAACCTGTAGATGATTTTATTGTCCGGATTACAGAGAATAAACCAACAGAGCCGCAGACATGGAGAGTTCTTTTGGATAAAGAATTTTCTGCAAAACTGAAAATTATCAAACAGGATGATGAGACTAAAAAATCTGTTCTAATTCCGGGAACAGAGTTTAAAATTTATGATATGGATCATGAAAAATATGTAGAGCAGGTAACTACATACCCGACAACTGTTACACATACCTCATATTTCACAGATATAGATGGATATCTGATACTGCCTCAGAATTTAAAAATTGGTCATTATAGAATCGAAGAGGTAACAGCACCGGACGGTTATACCATTAACAAAAATTATGTCGAAATACAGGTGGATACCAATACCCTGTATCAGACGGATCCGGTTTCAGGTGATGCGGTCATTGAAGTGGTATATGAGGACCATTCGGTGAAAGGAAAACTCACTGTACAGAAAAAAGGAGAGGTTCTTTCGACCTATAAGAATGATTTTAGGTATGAAGTTCAAAACCTTTCCGGTGCAGTATATGAAGTATATGCTGCAGAGGATATCTATACAGCAGATTTCCAGAAAGATGATACAGGAAAAAGAATCCTGAAATATGCAAAGGGTGAAAAAGTTGCAGAACTGACAACGGATGAATCCGGAAAAGCAGAGCTTGATAATCTGCCTCTAGGAGAATACAAAGTTGTAGAAAAGACTGCACCGGAGGGATTTGTATTAAATGAAGAAGAACAGAAGATTTCTTTCGTCTATGCAGACCAGAATACACCAGTGATCTCACAGAGTGCAGAGTTTATAAATGACCGCCAGAAAGTAGAAGTGTCAGTTGTGAAAAAAGATGCTGAAAATGAGAAAGGGCTTTCTGGAGCAGAGTTTGGTCTTTACGCAAAAGAGGATATAAAAGCAGGGGATAAGGTACTGGTAAAAGCAGACGAACTGCTTACAAAAGCGGTAACAGGTGAAGATGGAAAAGCTGTTTTTGAGCAGGATCTGCCATTTGGAACTTATTATATAAAAGAACTGGCAGCCCCAGATGGTTTTGTATCTTCGGATGAGCAGATTGAGGTGACTGCGAAATATCAGGGACAGGAAGTAAAAACAGTAAAACTGGAAACTGTTTTTAGGAATGCGCCGACAACAACTGAATTTACGAAATCAGATATTACAACAGGTGTGGAACTTGACGGAGCAACACTGACGGTTTTGGATTCAGACGGAAAAGAAGTAGAAAAATGGACTTCTGTAAAAGGAAAAGCTCATGTAATAAAGAGACTCCATGTGGGAAAAACCTACACACTTCGGGAAGAGTTTGCACCATATGGTTATCTGCAGGCAGAGGAAGTGAAATTTACAGTTTCTGATACCGCAGAAGTTCAAAAAGTAGAGATGAAGGATGCTGTTCCGGTTGGACGAATCATCATCAATAAAAAAGGTGAATTTGTCAAAGAAGTTACCTGGAAAGATATGCTGGCAGGCGGCATGGACGCAGCATTTGGTTATGTTACAGGTTCTTTGAAAGATGTTACTTTTGAAATTTATGCAGCGGAGGATATCAAGGCTGCAGATGGGGAAAGCAGTGATTATTATAAAAAGGACGAACTGGTAGCAACAATTACGACAGATGCTCTTGGATATGCGAGATCAGAAGATCTTCCTTTAGGCAAATATTATGTAAAGGAAAAAGAGGCGGCGGATGGATATGTTCTGGATGGAGAAATCAGAGAGGTTGATCTGACTTATCGTGATCAGAATACTCCGGTTGTGACTTATGATGAGGACTGGCAGAATAACCGCCAGAAAGCAAAAGTAACTGTAGTTAAGAAAGAAAAAAATACAGATCGTGTTCTGGAAGGCGGAGTATTTGCACTTTATACAAAGAATGATATTTTAAATGCAGAAGGCGAAGTAATCATGAAAGCAGATACCATGATCGAGCAGAAAGCTACGGATCAGGATGGAAGAATTGTATTTACGGCAGATCTTCCAATCAATGGCAGCTACTATGTAAAAGAAGTGCAGGCTCCTGCAGGATTTGTAACAACAGAAGAAATCAAGGAATTTGACTTTACTTATGCGAGAGAAGATGTTGCAGAAGTATCCTTTGAGTTCACTTATGAAGACGAGCCAACTACTTTTGAAATCACAAAATCAGATCTTACAACTGGGGAAGAATTACCAGGTGCAAAACTGAAAGTATCCGATCCAGAGGGAAACGTTGTGGATGAGTGGACTTCCGGAAGCACACCACACATCATTAAGGAACTGGAAGTTGGAAAGAAATATACATTAACAGAGACAATTCCTGCTGATGGTTATGCAACTGCAGAATCCATTACGTTTGTAGTAGAAAATACTGCAGATATACAGAAAGTAGAAATGCAGGATGATACAACAAAAATTCTGATCAGTAAAGTTGATATGACAGATGGAAGCAGCGAGGTCAAAGGTGCTAAACTGTATATTCTTAATGAAAACCAGGAAGTTATGGAAAGCTGGACATCTGGTGATCAGCCCCATTATGTAGAGAAACTTTCAGTCGGCACTTATACGTTGTTGGAGGAAACAGCACCGAAAGGCTATATTGTGGCAAATAAAGTGACATTTGAGGTTAAGGACACCGGAGATGTTCAGGGAGCCAAAATGGAAGATGAACAGGCAATGGGCAAGGTAATCTTAAATAAAACGGATAAAGATACCAAGAAGCCAATGAAAGGTGTAGAATTTGCCCTTTGTGACAGCAAAGGTAAAGTTCTGGAAACTCTGGTAACAGACAGTGCTGGCCATGCAGAATCAAAGAATTATCCGATTGCGACTTTTAAGAATGGGCAGTATAAAAAAGCAATCACATATATCCTGAAAGAAACAAAAACACTGGATGGCTATCAGCTTGATGAAACCGAGCATAAGATTCAGTTTGAATATGTCAATGACCGTACTCCTGTGATTGAATATACTCTGGATCTGACAAATAAGAAAGCTCCGGAAAAAGACACTCCGGAAACATCAGAAAACCAGGGAGTCAGCACTCCTGGTTCCCATGGTTCTGATGCGACTTCTGTATCCAATTCACCAAAAACAGGAGATAATACAAATATTGCTATTTTTGTGCTGGCACTTGCAGTATCAGCAGGATGTCTGGGAACTGTAGTGACAGTTAAGAGAAAACGCAAATGATAATATAAATAGTGTTCTGGGGCTGTGGTTACTGCACAGCCCCATTTTGAAAAGGAGAAGAAATTGAAATTAGGAGCAAGAATAAGAAAAATCCGTATGTTTCGCAACATAACTCAAAAGGAATTGGGACGCAGATTAGGATATGGGGAAAGTAGTGCGGATGTGAGAATCGCCCAATATGAAAGTGGACAGCGTACACCGAAGCAGGAAACGCTTATCCGGATAGCAGAAATATTGGAAGTTGATGTCCGAAATTTTTTAAGTCCTGGAATTGCGACAATGGACGAATTAATGGAAACTTTATTCTGGATGGATGAAGAAAATAGAGGGCTTTTTCATCTGTTCCTGCTAAATGATTCAGAAAGTGAAATAGTTGGAATCACAATGAGGGATAAAAAAACAATGTCTTATCTGCAGGAATGGATGGGGAAAAAGCAGAAATTGGGCGATGGAAGAATCACAGAAGAGGAATATCTGGAATGGAAACTGCATTGGCCAGAGAATAAGAGAAAAACAGAATATAAAACCGTATGAAGTAAAAAGGAATTGCTTTGCGGAGAGTTACCTGTTAGAATATTACTGGAGTAACCGTGTACAGGGTTGGTAAAAACCTCCTGGATTTTCAGATTCCGTTAAGGGATACAGAAGAAGGGAGGTGGAGCGAATGGATACATACGAAGTCTTGAGCTTATTGTTCTTAGGCGGTACGTTTCTGATTGCTTTGCTTGCCTATTTGGATAATAGGGACAACAAGCGAAAAAAATAGCCTACCCTGTCTGCCAACAGGATAGGCAGCTCTCTTTGAGAGCAAAATAAATTAAAACCTAATCCAGGAGCATCCACCTTGTGGGCGGTTACTCTTTTCAATTAGAATATAGCATTTTCTCTCCGAAAAGTAAAGTACATTTTATGCAGCCAATTCTAAAAAAGAGTGGGCTGTTTTTTTATTGATAGGAGGGAAGTTTAATGTCTAAACTACAGGACATCCGAAACTTGGTGCAGGAACATGCCGTATCAGTGAGCAGTTCGCCAGGGGATTGGATGGATTATATGGACACAGCATCAAGGTTATATCGTTATTCTTTTTCAGACCAGCTTCTGATCCATGCACAGCGTCCAGACGCAACAGCCTGTGCATCACTGGAACTATGGAATGAAAAGATGTTACGCTGGGTAAATCGTGGTGCAAGAGGAATTGCCTTGTTTGATGAAACCTGGCAGAATACCAAACTTCGTTATGTGTTTGATATTTCGGATACCCACATGGTAGCCGGAGGCAGAAGCCCATATCTTTGGAAGATGCAGGAACACCAGAGAGAAGAGATCCTCACCCATCTGGCAGAAGTCTATGCTCTGGAAGAAAAGGATGCGGCAACTTTGCAGGACGCATTGATGGCGGTCGCAAGGGAAATGGTCAATGACAATCTGGAGGAATACCTGGATGGATTGGAATATGCTGTAGAAGGTACTTATCTGGAAGATCTGGATGAGGTGACGATCCGCAGTGATTTTCGTCAGCTGGCAACAGACAGTGTTTACTATCTGCTTTCCAGGCGATGCGGGCTTGACCCGATGGAACTTCTGGAAGAAGAGGACTTCATGCATATCACAGATTATAACCGTCTGTCAGTTCTCACCTTCCTTGGAAATGCGGCAAGCCAGCTCAGTGAGAGTATTCTGATTGATATTGGAAAGACCGTACATAAAATTTCTCTGGAAGAAGCGAGAAAAGAGGTTGAAAAATCCAATGAAAGGAATTATAACAACTTTACCACGTTAATATGCGAAATTAAAAATCAGGATGCAGAAACGAAAAAAGAAGGAAATATTGAAAATGAAGGAGGAAACGATTATGGAACTGACATATCATCGCAAGGGAGATTACCTGTTTCCGAATCTGACCGTCGAAGAGGAAGAAGTGACGATCGGGAAATATGGGATGCTGCGGAGGACATTTCTGAAAGAACACAAGAACAGCCTTTATCAGAGCCTGTTCCTGACCGGGAAGCTGAACAGCCATCTGGAACAGATCGAGAAAGCAGCACAGGAGAGAATGGACAGCCAGATGGAGAAATTACTGGAGAAGAATCCGGCACCGGACAAGGAAGCAGATCCGATGGCATGGACAGCACACATGAACGTACTGATGGCAACAGCGGAAGAGAGCATCTTGACGGAATTGGTATACAGTTAGTCGAAGATACAAGAGAAGATGGATTGAGTAAAGCAGAGGAAGAAATCGCCTCTGCTTTATCTTTGCCCGAATATCCCACCGCAAATGAACAAAGACGGCAGATCGAGGAAAGGACAGCTGCCCTTTATGCCGGAGAAATCCCGATTCCAGAGGAAGTTGTCGATGAGATCTTACGGACAGGAGGAAACCGGAAAGCCAGCCAGCTCCGGATCATCTATAATTTCATGAGTGAACAGACACCGGAGGAATATACGGAGTTTGTGAAGCGTGAATACCGCAAAGGGGGAAAAGGTTTTCAGATTGATGGAAATGAATATTCGGTCTGGTTTGATGAAACAGGGATGCAGATCGCAGTAGGGCATACAGTTACAGACCATATCTTAGATAAGGCATTTTTATCATGGGAAGATGTCAGCGGACGTATCCATCAGCTTTTAGACCAGGGTGAATATGCACCGCAGTCTGTATTGGATGCGGCAAGAAGTAATGCAGTAAAAGAACACGCCCAGGCTCTTGCCTATATGAAAGGGGATATGGCAGAAGGAGTAGCGGAGATTGTTTTCGACGAAGAGGACTTACCACATCTTCGCAGTATCTATCCAGAGATCACGGATTATCTGGAAGAAAAATTGGAAGATCCCCAGTGGCTTTCGGAACTGGATGAAAGACTGGATGCACTGGCAGAAGCCTATGAAGAAAATCATTCCATTATGCGTTTCCATCATTATAATCCTGTAAATATCTCAAAGCAGTTTCAGAAGTTTGCGGATGAGGTCATCCCTTATCAGGCAAGGGACGGATTTGTGTGGAAAGAACATCAGATGTTTATTACGCAGGATGAGATAGATTCTTTTCTCGCAAGGGGTGGCCCTTATTCAAAAGATAGGCTCAAAACGTATTCTTTTTATCTGTTAAATGAAAATGAAAAATCCAGAACAGATTTTGTTAAAGAAAAGTATGGAGCTAATAAAAGGATTCATGCACTGCCTGATGTAGATGATTTTTATGTAAATTATGACAGGAAAGGACTGCTTCTTGCAAGAGGTGATGATAATAGCCCATATGCTTCAATTTCATTATCTTGGAAGAAAGTTGCCAATAGAATATCCTATTTGATAAGGAATGACCAGTTCCTGCAGGCAGAAGATTATGTTCATATGCCAGAATATGAACGGGAACAGATGGCGAATAAGATACTTAGTTTTTATGCTCGTCTTCCGGAAGGAATAGACAGACCATTTACCAATGACTTTTTTGGGGCTGTGTCGAGAGCAGAATTGATGGCAGTGTTGGAAAGAACAGAGCAGACAGAGGAACTGTTACAGAAGATGGATGCAGCATTGGCAGCTTTGTCATTAGATTTTGAGGCGTATGGGACAAACTATCAGCAGAAAACAGAACTTCTTTCAGAACTCCACCAGTATGCAGAAGGAACCTATACGATATTTCCGACACCGGAAGTAGAACCGTCTTTTGCGGAACCATCCGGACACCAGATGACCATGTTTGATTTCTTGGATACGAAGGCAGTGACAGAACCGACCGTAGTAGATATGTCAGATGTGGAGGAAATAGAAGAGGAAGAGGTTACTGCCAAAGAAGATATTCCGGAAAGTCAGGAACAGGAAAAAGCTGTGTTAGAACTACACAACTTCCGTATCCAGGATAATGATCTTGGTGCAGGCGGTCCGAAGGCAAAGTATAAGGCAAATATGGAAGCCATCCATTTGTTACAGACTTTGGAGAAAGAAGAACGTTTGGCAACACCCGAAGAGCAGGAAATCTTATCCCGTTATGTTGGCTGGGGTGGTATCCCACAGGCATTTGAGGAGAGTAACAGCAGCTGGGCGAATGAGTATCTGGAATTAAAGAATACCTTATCACCAGAAGAATACAGTGCAGCAAGGGCATCGACCCTAAATGCTTTTTATACATCCCCGACCGTGATCCGAAGCATGTATGAAGCACTGGAAAATATGGGACTGAAACAGGGAAATATCCTGGAGCCGTCCTGTGGTGTCGGTAACTTTATGGGAATGATCCCGGAGAGTATGAGCAAAACCAATATGTACGGTGTAGAACTCGACCCGGTTTCGGGAAGGATCGCAAAACAGCTTTACCAGAAAAATAAGATTGCCGTGCAGGGATTTGAGGAAACCAGTTATCCGGACAGCTTTTTCGACTGTGTGATAGGCAATGTTCCGTTTGGAGCGTATCAGGTCAGTGACCGCAGGTATGACCGCCATCATTTTATGATCCATGATTATTTTATTGCAAAATCCCTTGATCTGGTTCGTCCGGGCGGCGTAGTTGCAGTGGTAACTTCCAGTGGAACGATGGATAAGCAGAACCCAGCAGTGAGACAGTATATCGCAAACCGGGCAGAACTGCTTGGAGCCATCCGATTACCGAATAATGCGTTCCAGAGAAATGCCAATACCAGCGTTGTTTCTGATATTTTGTTTTTCCAGAAAAGGGACAGGGCATCCATTGAGGAACCGGAATGGTTAAATCTAAAGGAAACACCGGAAGGCTATTCGGTCAATGCTTATTTTGCAGAGCATCCGGAAATGGTGCTTGGTGATTTTACTACAGAAAGTACCCAGTACGGAAAGCAGGAAGTGACCGTAAAACCAAAAGAAGGCATTACATTAGAAGAACAATTAAAGGAAGCCGTCCAGAATATCCATGGCACGATCACGGAACTGGAACTTTCGGATACAGAGTTAGAAGAGGATGTTGTCTCTATCCCGGCAGACCCGGATGTAAAGAATTTCAGTTTTTCCGTAGTGAATGAGGAAGTCTATTACCGGGAAAATTCTGTGATGAACCGCATGGAGCTTCCGGCAATGACAGCGGAACGTGTCAAAGGGATGGTGAAGATCCGTGATGTTACGAATGAACTGATCCGGTATCAGATGGAAGAGGGAAGCGATGAGCAGGTCACAAAGCTGCAGGAAAAACTCAATGAAGAATATGATATCTTTACAGCAAAATATGGTCTTATCAGCAGCAATGCCAATAAGAGGGCATTCAGTCAGGACAGCAGCTATTGTCTTTTGACTTCTCTGGAATTTCTGGATGATAAGGGAGAACTGAAACGGAAAGCGGATATTTTTACCAAAAGGACGATCCGCAGGGCAGAAACGGTAACTTCCGTGGATACTGCCAGTGAAGCACTTGCGGTTTGCATTGGTGAGAGGGCAGGCGTTGACCTTTCCTATATGGCACAGCTTTCAGGGAAAACAGAAGAGGAGCTTACAGAAGAACTGGCAGGGGTGATCTTTAAGAATCCGATCGGTGAAAAATGGGAGCCGTCGGACGAATATCTTTCTGGAAATGTGAGGGAGAAACTGCAGATCGCAAAACAGTTTGCAGAAGATCACCCGGAATATCAGGTGAATGTGCAGTATTTGGAGCAGGTACAGCCAAAAGATCTGGATGCATCAGAGATTGAAGCAAGACTTGGGGCAACCTGGATCTCCGAGGATTACATTACACGGTTCATGGCAGAAACATTCCATACACCAAGATATTATGTAGGGAGCAAGGTCAAAGTCCAGTATGCCGAAGTGACCGGACAGTGGAATGTTATGGGAAAAAATGTGGACAGCTACGGAAATGCCCTTGTTACTTCCACATATGGAACACAGAGAGCCAATGCCTACCGCCTTTTGGAAGATGCCTTAAACCTTAGAGATACCAAGATTTATGACACGGTACAGGATGCCGATGGGGAACACCGGGAATTAAATCGGAAGGAAACGATGCTGGCACAGCAGAAGCAGGAGCTGATCAAAGAGGAATTTAAGGAGTGGATATTTAAAGACCTGCACCGACGGGAAGATCTCTGTAAAATTTATAATGAACGATTTAACAGCATCCGTCCACGGGAATATGATGGAAGCCATATTCAGTTTGTCGGCATGAACCCGGAGATCACCTTGATGCCGCATCAGAAAAACGCAGTGGCTCATGTGCTGTATGGAAATAATACGTTACTGGCTCATTGCGTAGGAGCAGGAAAGACGTTCCAGATGATTGCAGCCGGTATGGAATCAAAACGGCTGGGACTCTCACAAAAGAATCTTTATGTTGTGCCAAACCATCTGACCGAGCAGTGGGGCAGTGATTTCCTACGTCTCTATCCGGGAGCAAATATCCTGGTGGCAACGAAGAAAGACTTTGAGCCGGCAAACCGAAAACGGTTCTGTTCCCGTATTGCGACAGGGGATTATGATGCCGTGATCATCGGCCATACGCAGTTTGAGAAAATCCCTCTTTCAAGAGAACGGCAGATTGCCATGCTGGAAGATCAGATCGCAGATATTACGTTTTCCATTGAAGAAGCGGCACATCAGGCAGGGCAGAATTATACCATCAAGCAGTTGGAAAAAACAAAGAAGAGTCTTCAGGCGAGGATGAAGAAACTCAATGACCAGACCAGAAAGGATGATGTAGTAACTTTTGAGCAGTTGGGTGTAGACCGGCTGTTTGTGGATGAGAGCCATAGTTTTAAGAACCTTTTTTTGTATACAAAAATGCGGAATGTGGCGGGTATCTCACAGACGGATGCACAGAAAAGTTCGGATATGTTTATGAAATGCCGGTATATGGATGAACTGACCGGCGGCAGAGGAATCACCTTTGCTACAGGTACTCCTGTATCAAATAGTATGACCGAGCTTTACACTATCATGCGTTATCTCCAGTATGACACACTCATGCGTATGGGTATGGGACACTTTGATTCCTGGGCGGCAACGTTTGGGGAGACAGTAACCGCAATCGAATTATCACCGGAAGGAACGGGCTATCGTGCGAAAACACGGTTTGCCCGTTTTTTTAATCTTCCAGAGCTGATCTCCATTTTTAAGGAAGCTGCGGATATTCAGACATCGGATATGCTGAATCTTCCTGTACCGGAAGCAGAGTTTATCAATGAAGTCTTAAAACCAAGTGAAGAACAGCAGGAAATGGTCAGTGCCTTTTCGGAACGTGCGGAAGAAGTAAGAGCCGGTCTTGTGAATCCAACGGTGGACAACATGCTCAAGATTACCAATGACGGAAGAAAATGTGCATTGGATCAGAGGCTATTAAATGAACTCCTTCCGGATGCAGAAAAAAGCAAGGTCAATACCTGTGTGGAAAATGCTTTTCAGGTATGGGACGAGGGAAAAGCAGATCGGACAACACAGCTGATCTTCTGTGACTTGTCTACTCCAAAAGGGGATGGGACTTTCAATGTATATGATGATGTCCGAAACAAACTGGTTGCCAGGGGAATCCCGAAAGAAGAGATTGCGTTTATCCATGAATACAACACGGAGACAAAGAAAGCAGATTTGTTTGCAAAGGTGCGGGCCGGACAGGTGAGAATCCTCATGGGTTCTACACCGAAACTCGGTGCTGGTACCAACGTGCAAGACAGGCTCATTGCTCTGCATCACCTTGACTGTCCGTGGAAGCCGTCTGATCTGGAACAGCAGGAGGGACGTATTTTAAGACAGGGAAACCAGAATGACAAAGTAAAGATATTCCGGTATGTGACGGAGAACACTTTTGATGCGTATATGTGGCAGATTTTGGAGAATAAGCAGAAGTTCATCAGTCAGATCATGACCAGTAAATCCCCGGTCAGGGCTTGTGAAGATGTGGATGATACGGCACTGTCCTATGCAGAGATCAAGGCACTTGCTACAGGCAATCCGTACATTAAGGAAAAAATGGATCTGGATGTGCAGGTAAGTAAGCTGAAACTCTTAAAGGCAAACCATACCAGTCAGATTTACCGTCTGGAATCCGATATTGCAAAGAATTTCCCGGTACAGATCAGTGCATTGAAAGAGCGGATTGCCGGGATGCAGGTGGATTCGCAGGTAGTAAAAAGCGTGGATTTACAGGATAATGACACATTTGCCATGACAGTAGGAAATGTCCTTTATGAAGATAAGAAAGAAGCAGGCGAGGCATTGATTGCTGCCTGTGCAGGACTAAAAACCGTTAGCACCGGCGGAAAGGTCGGGGAATATCATGGGTTTACGTTATCTGCTTCCTACAATATGTTCTCCAATGCGTTTGAGCTGACGGTCAAAGGAAAATGCTCTTATAAACTGGAGATCGGAAAAGACCCGGTAGGAAATATGCAGCGTATCCATAACACCCTTTCTTCCATTGACAGGAAGCTGACGGAAAGCGAACAGAAACTGGAAACCGTACAACAGCAGCTTGCGACTGCACAGGAAGAGGTAAAGAAACCATTCCCGAAAGAAGCAGAGCTGAATGAAAAGATGGAACGGTTATCCGAGTTAAATGCGTTGCTGAACATGGATGAAAAGGGCAATGAGACGATTATGGCAGATGAAGATATTGGCAGAGAAGGAAGCAGCACAGATAGCAGGGATGCTGTAGAAGAAAAAGAACTTCCGGAAACAGCAGACAGAATCCATAAGCCATCTATTCTGGAACGCTTAAAGCAGGAGAAGGCACAGCAGAATACGGCGGAACAGCCACCTGTACAGAAAACTGCAAAGAAAAAACACGAACAGGAGTTATAAAAGATTTCCCGTCAGAGTTTTCTCTGGCGGGGACATAAAATGGAGGGTTTGTTTATGGCAAATAATATAGAAAAACAGTTAAAAGAAATATCGGAACGGCTGGAGCAGGGAGTAAAAGAAATCTTTACTTCGGAGAGATATACAGAATATCTGAATACCATGTCCAAGTTCCATAATTACAGTTTTAATAACACCCTTCTGATCACCATGCAGAAACCGGAGGCTACTCTGGTGGCAGGGTATCAGGCGTGGCAGAAGAAGTTTAACCGCCATGTAAAGAGAGGGGAAAAAGGAATCCAGATCATCGCACCGGCACCCATCCGTGAGAAAAAGGAGATTGAAAAGATTGACCCTGTAACAAAAGAGCCAGTGATCGGGGATGACGGTCAGCCGGAAACAGAGATTGTGGAGATGGTTATTCCAAGGTTTCGTGTGACAACAGTATTTGATGTCAGCCAGACAGAGGGAGAGCCGATTGCAGAACTGGAAGTACCGGAACTTACCGGGAGCGTACAGTTTTATGACACGTTCATGGAAGCATTGCAGAACATTTCCCCTGTGCCAATCCGCATGATGCAGATAGAAGGGGAAGCAAAGGGGTATTACCATCAGACAGAAAAGTATATCGCAATTCAGGAAGATATGAGCAATCTCCAGACCATGAAAACCGGAGTCCATGAGGTGAGCCACGCATTGCTGCATGACCGGGAGGTAATGGATGCGGAAGGAGTCTTAAAAGACCAGACAACAAAGGAAGTGGAAGCAGAAAGTATTGCTTATATTGTCTGCAATCATTTTGGTCTGGATACTTCAGAATATTCGTTTACCTATATCGCCAGCTGGTGTGAGAGCAAGGATATGAAAGCACTTCGAGCATCTATGGATACTATCCGGAAAACGTCTGCGGAAGTCATTGGGAATATCGAAACACAGATACACGAGCTGGAAATGGAAAGACCAATCGAAGATGCAAGTCTTGAAAATATAGAAGAAACAGCTATGCAGTATGCCCACCGGCTGATCGAAGCGGCAGAGGATGCAAGTAGGGGAAATTTTACGGATAGTCAGAGAAATCTTATTGTGAATTTTGCATATAAGATGGACGACAAAGACGAAGTGCTTGGACTGGTGAACCGTATGATGACTGCAATCCGCAGACCGGGAAGTGAATATACGAGAAGCCTTATGAATGAAACACAGGCACAGATTGACAATTTCCCAGATGGCGTGATCGGTTTTACAGAAATGCACGAAGCAGGAATCCGACTGGAACACATGTATCCTCTTGAAAAAAACAGGGCAGTAGAATTGTATCGTGAGGGTGCGGAAGTTTTTCTCTTACATGGAAATCCAGACAATCCAGAGCAGGCAGGACAGATTCTTGCAGAAACAGAAAATGCAATCCTGGGACATGACGGTATTTTTGGTATCACGGAAGCAGAATGGGAAGTACATAAAGAAAGAGAAGCAGCTGCCGCCAGACAGGAAAAACTGGAACAGGACAGTGCAGAAAAGATTGATGAGACACTTCTTCTGCATGGAGAAAGCAGAAGGTTTGCTATTTATCAGATGGATAGTGGAGATGAGCATACTTATCAGTTTATGGGAATAGAATCCGCAAAGAGTCTGGGCTATACCATTGACGGAAAGGATTACCGAATGGTTTATGCAGCACCGTGGATGCCAACGATCACGTTAGACAATATATTTGAACGCTTTAACATTGACCGACCGGAAGATTTCCGTGGTCATTCCTTATCGGTAAGTGATGTGATCGTGATAAACAGGGGTGCAGAGATCACAGCCTATTATGTAGATTCTTTTGGATTTCAGAAACTTCCGGAGTTTGTCCAGCAGAGAATGAACATACTGGAACATAATTCCGTCAGGGCATATCCGCCAGTTTATAAAGGAACATTGGAACAGGCAATGGGAGAACGGGATGTGGATGCTTATCTGGATTCCAGAAAGTTAAACCTGGACTGTAAGAAAGCAATCGAAGAAGCCATCCGGGAGAATTTTGACGGGCTGCACTTAAAGCAGGATGCGGCAAAAGAAGTCGTGGAACGCTTCGGGGAAGAACGTATGAATTTTGTTATGGCAAATACTATCCGTGAACTTTCCCATGATGGAAGATTTTCCAGACAGAACAAAGACTGGGCGGAGCATATCGAAGTCCCGGAAAATGTCAGCCAGGGTAGAAATCTAAACCTGGATTATGTGATCGAAAGCCACCCGGCAGTTTTAGATGGGTTTATCGACATGGCAAGAGCTGAGATCCGGATGCAGAGGATAGAACAGGCGATAGGAGAAAACGAAGTGACAATCGCGGCAGAGACAAGAGGATATGAAGCAGAAGGACATAACGGGACATGGCATACGGTTGATGAAAAGAAATATGCGGGGGAGAAGTTCTTCTTAATGGAACATGATGAATTTGGCTCCGATGTGGCAGGGATTATCGTAGCAGAAAATGGACAGCTTGTAGCGGAGGATTTATGGAATGGGTTTGATGCAGGAGCGTTAGAAGCTGTATCAGAATATTTGCAGGAAAATGGAACAACACTTTATGACTTGACGGAATTCCCGAAAGATTCTGTTGTAACCCTGCGGAGTGGACAGACACTTACAATCGAAGAAATACAGGCAGTACAGAAAGATACCTGGGAAGAAACGATGGCAGGAAAAAATGAATCTGGAACGGATGTCCGGTTTAATTTCCATGCAGTCAGTGAGGTGCAGCTGCCAGAAGGCATAAAGTTGAAAATGCCAGAGATTCATTACGTTGATAATTTTTATGTGATGGAAGATGTAAATGCAGAGGGTGTAGTAAAAGTAAACCGGTATGAATCACTGGATGAAGCGATGCAGGAATATTTACGCCTGCCAAATCATCAGGAAAAAGTGCTTGGTATCCAGAATACGGAAACAATGCAGGAAAGCATGGATTTTATCCGATGTGAAAACGGAATAGATCAGCTGACCCATGCATATGAACAGATCGGAGGGTGGCTGAATCCGGAAATATATGAAGCGGTAAATAAAATGGAAAATATGCTGGACTGGAATGAGGTACAGATTGCATATCAGATTGGAAAACAATACTTTACAATCCAGACTGCTGAAGATGGCTATGATTATACATTTTACAATGAAGATTATCAGGAGGATGATGGAGGAATCTATGACAATCCGACAATTTATGTAGATGAAGCTGCCAGTGATATTTTGGAAGATAAAGGGTACTCATTGGAAGACGCAAAAGTAGTGGATTATGAAGAACTGATGGCAGATGTGGAAGAAGTTCAGGAAGAACAGATGCAGCGGATACAATTAGAAAAAAACTGCCCAGCAAGTATTTTTGAAGGATTTCGCAGGGAAGAAGCAATGCAAACCTATGAAGGAATCGCAATGCAGTTTATCAGGAGTAAAGGGTATCTGACCATACAGGCAACAGAAGAAGGATATTCGTTTATTTTTTATGACTCTGATCTGCATGAAATCCAGAGTGGTGATTACGATAATCCAGACGCATCCATTCAGGAAGCTGCTTATGAAATCCTTAAAAGTGAAAGAATGGATGACCTGGAATGTGTCAAAGTGGATTATAAAGAATTTGAAGAAATGACGATCCAGCACTCTAAGGATTTATTGCAGGAGGGGGAACTTCGTGCGACTTCTGAGATTGGAAGAAATGAACTGGCATTAAATAGCCTGAGCAGGGCAGAAGTTGAAAGAGGTGTCCTGTATCATGCACAGGCAGTATTAGAAGATATGGGAATGGAACAGGAGGTAGAGCTGCTTGCTGCAAGAGTGTATGGTTCCAGAAGCAGACAAGACCTCTACCGGGAAGATTCTGACCTTGATGTAGTGCTTTCTTATCGTGGCAATATCCGTGAAGACAGTTTCTTCAATGAATTAAATGCTCATGGTATAGCAATGGCAGGCATTAAGGTGGACATCAATCCTATCGCAGAAAAAAGAATCACTCTGGCAGAATATATGAAGGAAGCAGATGCTTACCTTGATCAGCAGGAGATTAAAAAGCTGGCGGTGGATTTAGATAATTTCAGCTATGAATATGACACTTACGAATATAAAGATACCGTTGAGAACAGGGAAGAACAGGTGGAGAAAATCACAGAGGACATTCTGAATAAGAAAACAGAGTGTTTAAAGGACTGGCTGGTTGAAGTATCTGAAGAATCCGATATAGACAGCGATGTTATAATTGCCCGTTCTTTACTTTCCCGTTTGGAGGACGCAGAGAGATTTTCTATCTTTGACAAACAGCCAGAGCAGGAACAGCCAGAAGCCACGATCAGTTTTTATGTCGCAGAGTGCATGGAGTTTCCGGTCATGGGAGAGTACCATAATAACCTCACTTTAGAAGAAGCCATTAAAATATATGAGAGTATCCCAGCAGAGAGACTGCATGGGATTAAAGGAATCGGATTTGATCTGCAAGATGGTGATGAAGATTATTCCGGGGAATATGGACTCATGAGTGGAGACAGGATAGACAGGGATCTGATTGATATGATTCCACATTATAAGGAAAGCCCATTGGTACAGAAAGCAATCAATGACATGGAAAAGTATCTGAATGAGAAACATGGAAAAGTGCAGGAGGCAGAACAGACCGTGGAAGTGAAACAGAAAGTTTCAGAAACACCATTCAAGAAAGAATCCGTATCAGTAGAACCGAACCGGGAACAAAACAAAGAGCCTGCAAAGGGTGGAAAAGGGGAACTGAAAAAATCCGTGCTGCAGTCGTTAAAAGAGTTCCAGGCAAGAGCAAAAGCACAGGAGCAGAAAGAAATGGCAACTGAAAAATCCAAAGCACATACGAAGGGGAATGTAGAATTATGATGAATCTGGCAATGAACTTTGATACAGATGAATGCTTAGTGACCGCAATGTTTGATAAAGGCAACCGAAATGATACGATGGAAGCTATCGACCATATCATTCCATTTCTGAAAGGGGATGCGGATATGATCGGGCTGGTCTGCAATACCATAAGAAAGCTGTTCTGCATGAGTGATGAAGGCTATGAGATTTTTCTTATGGACTTGGAAGATTATAAATCGGAACTGGAAGAGGGGGAATGAATTCAAGCCAGAGTGCAGTATAGCAGGTGAAAGATGAGAAGCGAAGGAAAAAGTGTCAGCATTGAGAAGTGTTAACAGGTATATATTGGAAGAATTCAGCCAGGGAAACTCTGGCTGATATAAAAACACATCTACAGAAACAGTGACTGAAGAAATTTTGAGTAGTGGAATTGGGAAGAAGTATTTAGATACTATAATAAAGAGATTAGCTGGCTTGTATACTGACAGAGAGGACATAGTAAACAGATTTGAGTTATTATCAGGGATTGTAGGGAGATTCCGAAGAGCTTTTGTTCAGATGATGAAACAATAGGATTGGTACAGGAAATATATGGAACAAAAGTTAATAAAGGGATTTGTTGCGTTTTCTGCTATAATAATCTGCCAGCAAAGAATGTGTTGTCTGAATATGTTTGTGATTATAAGAAACGAGCAGGGTTATTTCAAAGATCAGCAGATTTAGAGTAGTTCTTTTTTTCTGAGAGAAAATTAAAAATCGTTTTTGGTTCTTCTGGAGAGTGATTATAGCGTTTGGGAAACATCCGGAGAAACCATTACCTCAGGGTGTCGTAAAGTTCTTTATCAAAGAAGCTTTGAGATGCCCTTTCTTTTTTATCCAAATCTTTTCTTTTGTTTACATATATAAACCTAAGAAAAAGCTTGACGTTTAAATATTACAAGTGTAATATTTAAGAAAATATGAAAAAAGGAGAAATAAAACTATATGAGAAAAAAGAAAAGAAAAAAACACACGAAGATTATCACAAAAATAGTTTTATTTAGCGGTATATTGATTGGTGGTGAAATCGGTATTGTAACAATAATGAATTGTAATGTTCCTGAAAAAAGACTAATGGAATATATGAAATATATTGAAAAAGGGGAATATGAGCAAATGTATGCCATGCTGGATCAGAAAAAAAGCAGCATGAACAGTAAGGAAGAATTTATAGAACGAAATTCTAAAATATATGAAGGCATTGAGATGTCTGATCTGTCCATAACTGATATTACAGTAAAAAGACAAGAAAACGGAAATGCGGCGGTTTCCTATACAACAAATATGCAGACTGCTGCAGGAAATGTAGAATTTACCAACGATGCGGTATTTTCACATGATTGGACAGGATATCATTTAATCTGGCAGGATCAGTTGATTTTTCCAGAGTTATCTGCAACGGATAAAGTTCAGGTAACGTCAGAAGAGGCAAAGAGAGGAGATATTTTAGACAGAAATGGTCGTCAGTTGGCTGGAGAGGGAACTGCATCTTCGGTAGGAATTGTTCCGGGCAGGATGGAGAACAGAGAAGATACAATAAAAAAACTGGCAGAGTATCTTGGAATTGGAGCAGACGAAATTGAGGATAAGTTAAAAGCCGATTGGGTAAAAGCAGATTCTTTTGTACCAGTAGCAACAATTCCTAAAATACAAGAGGTCGATCTTCTGACAGTGAATCCGGATGAAACTGTTCTGGAAGAAAAAGAAAAGCAGGACACATTATTGAAGATTCCAGGTATTATGTTATCTGATGTAAAAGTACGAACTTATTATCTAAAAGAAGCTGCCTCTCATCTGGTAGGGTATGTACAGGCGGTTACAGCCGAGGATTTGCAGGAACATAAAGGGGAAGGGTATCGTACAAACAGTGTGATTGGAAAGACGGGACTGGAAACGCTTTATGAAAAAGAACTAAAAGGGACAGATGGGTGTGAGATCTGTATTGTAGATGCAAATGGAAATAAAAAAAGTGTTATTGCATATGAGCCTAAAAAAGATGGAGAAGATATCCATACTACGATTGATGGCGATCTTCAAAGTACTCTTTATGAACAATTTAAAGAAGACAGAGGATGTTCTGTAGCCTTGAATCCTTATACAGGGGAAGTACTGGCGTTGGTAAGTACGCCATCTTATGATAATAATGATTTTGTACGTGGAATGGACAACAGCCAGTGGAGTGCATTAAATGAAAATGAAGACAGGCCTTTATACAACCGCTTTCGCCAGACATGGTGTCCTGGCTCAACTTTTAAATCTGTAATTGCTGCAATTGGATTAAAAGTGGGGGCATTTACTGCAAATGACGATTTTGGAAATGAGGGTCTGGCGTGGCAGAAAGATTCCTCGTGGGGAGATTATACAGTGACTACACTTCATGATTATGCACCTGTGATCTTGAAAAATGCGCTTATTTATTCAGATAATATTTATTTTGCAAAAGCAGCATTAAAAATTGGTGCGGATCAACTGATGCAGTCTCTAAATCAAATAGGATTTAATCAGGAACTTCCATTTGATATTAAAATGTCAGAGTCCCAATATTCTAATACGGACAAGACAGAAACAGAAATCCAGCTTGCTGACAGTGGGTATGGACAGGGACAGATTCTGGTAAATCCTTTGCATCTTGCAAGCATTTATACGGCTTTTCTAAATGATGGAAATATGATAAAGCCATATCTTCACGCGGATGGTGGAAGCACTTCCGGTGAAATCTGGATAAAAGATGCTTTTTCACCACAAATTGTTTCGGAGGTTATGGAGGGGTTAGAGGGTGTAGTGAATAACCCGGAAGGAACTGGTTATGGAGCATGCCGGGAAGACATTAGATTAGCAGGAAAAACCGGAACAGCGGAACTGAAAGCTACAAAAGAAGATACATCTGGAACAGAAATTGGCTGGTTTACAGTTTTTACTACAGATAGAGATGCAAAGAATCCTATTTTGCTCATCAGTATGGTAGAGAATGTGAAAGATATTGGAGGAAGCGGTTATGTGGTGGAAAAGGATAAGGCGATACTGGATGAATATCTTGGTAATGAATAATTTTTACCTTTAAATATTACAAATGTAAGAGGAAAATGATATGAAAAAAATTTGGAAAATATTTGTGGGAGTTATTTTTCTTGCTGTCTGTAGTGGATGTGGCATAAAGAAAGAGCAGAAAAAGACAATTGAAGATACGAAAGAAAAAATTTACAGAGAGTGTGAAATGCTAGCAGAAGGCTATCAGAGCATATATGAGAATGCTGTGAAAGAAAATGCACTATATGAGCTGAGTACAATACAAAAAAGTATGGATTATTTTGGAAAATATGGATATGCAGTAATTGATTCCTACAATCAGCTGGATATGGTTCAAAGTATTAAAGTAGATGATTTTTTGAAAAAAGCAGAAAAAGAGAAAAATGGAAAAACTACTATATTTCAAGTTATAGCAGGGGATCATTTTATTCGGTATGATCTGAAAACCAAACAGGGGAAAATAGACGTTGAAGTAAGCTCTTTTAAATGGAAAGAGGATACTTGGCAGGAAACATATTATCATGAGTTTAGAGCTAATTCATGGAAATATACAGAAAACGGGTATTTCTTTATGGAAGAATATCATCCGGCTGGATATGATGGACCGTCTGGATATCGGGCCTTTCGGGTAGTGCCGTTAAATAAAAAATGCAGGGAGCTGAATCGAAAATATATACTTCCTTTTGGATATACACTTAATAAATTGTTTACTTCTAATTGGAGTGAAAAAAATTATGATGGAATAAATTTTTATGATGTTTTTGACCGTTTACTTTCAATGGAAGAAAAAGCTGATGAATTTAAGGAAGGAAAGACTTATGAAATCCCAAAAGAATCATTTGAAGCGATATTTCAAAAATATTTTAATATAAGCGCAGAGATACTGCAGACAGGAACGGTATTTCACACGGAAACACAGACATATCGGTATCGAACCAGAGGAATCGTATATGATTTTGCTCCCACACCATATATTCCATATCCGGAAGTTGTTTCCTACATAGAAAATCAAGATGGAACAATAACACTGGAAGTAAATGCGGTATGGCCACAAAAAGAATTAGATCAGGCGTTTTGTCATAGCGTAACCATTCGGCTGTTAGATAAAGATAGATTTCAATATGTATCCAATTATGTATCAAGGTCAGAAATAGAGGTTACCTGGTATACGGAAAGATTATCAGACGAAAAGTGGGAGGAATGTTATGGAGATAATTGATATGAGTACAAAAAGAAAACTGAAAAAGATGGTGAGTGTTTTATTTATTTTGGGATGCTTTTTCATAGGAAATACAAAATGTAAAGGGGCTGATTTAGAATATATTTCACAGGAAACTGCGAATTATGCTGTACAAGAAAGAGGATATGATTTGCCAGTAGATGAAGTCGTGAAAGAAGAAGCTATTGAAGATTGTAAGAATGTTATGAATCAGATGAAAGCCATTTATCAAAAGGCGGATAAAGGAACTTCATCGAATGTAGTAGTTTCTGAGACAGTAATGGAAGAAATGCAGGAAGTATTAAAGGAAAAAAATGTCCCTGTTATTACATCAGCGCCGTATTCAAATATGGCTAATTATTCTAAAATGGAAGAATTTCTTTTCAGGGCAGAACAGGATCTGCCAGGAGATATCGTCTTATATAGGATTAACAGGGATGGTGGGATAGAAAGACTCAAATTCAATTATGATGGGACAGATATGTATTTGCTGGCTGCGAAAGTTGTTTGGGGTATGAACGACAATCCATCTATTGTATATGTTTCGTATACAAGGATAGAAGAATGGAAATATACAGAAAAAGGCTGGTTTGGTTATACGCTATGTGTTCCAAAATATCCGGAAGTATCAGAAGCGGTTGATGGCAGTTCTATGATAAGAATTAAACCTTTAAGTGATGAATGCAGGGAAGTTTCAAAGAGGTGTGTGTATTGGCTTGGATATCAGGGGAATAATCTTTTATGTTCTGATTGGGATAGATCTGATATGGAAGGGTTAGATTATAATGGTTTATATGAATATTTATATCGAATGAAATACGGGGAGAGATATGAGTTTTCAGGTAACTCAAGTGGAATTCCGGCAGAAGAGTTTGAAAATCTGATAATGGAGTTTTTGCCGATAACAGCGGAGCAAATTAAAAAATGGGCAGTATTTGATTCGGAACATCAAACTTATGACTGGGAACAATTTGGTTGTTTTAATTATAGCTTTGGAACATCTTTACCGGAGGTCGTTGAAATAAGAGATAGCGGAGAGGGAAACAATGTGCTGGTTGTTGATGCTGTATGTGATACATTTATATGTAATGATGCCGTTATTACAAGTGAGCTGACTGTTAAGTTCAACGATGATAAGAGTTTTAAATATATGGGGAATAAAATTCTGAATAATGGTACGAAAGAAATTCCCAAATATCAATATAGAATAAAAAGAAAGAACTGATAACAACTATCAGCCCTTTCATATTTGTTAATTCCATATATGTAATTTTTTTAAGATATCAGAAGTGATTTCAAATGCCTTTTTGCCAGTTGCATTAGAATCACTTTGGATATTGGTTGCAAAATAATAGCTGTTATCGGAAGTTTCTACATATCCGATAAACCAGCCGTTGATATCCTGTCCGTTGACACGACCGGTTCCAGTTTTTCCGTAGAAATTACCATTAGGTGTACTGGCAATTTTTATAGCATTTTTAACAGAAAATACATTTTGGGAATTTAGATGGAATTCATTTGTGTTAAATTTTTTCAATAATGTTACTTGCTCTAAAGGCGAGATTTTTAATGAAAAATCGGACCAGTATAAATCCAGATTTGAACTGGTTGTCTGGTTTCCATATTCTATTTTATTCAAAAATTCCTGGACTCTGTTAATTCCGAGCTGCGAATCAATTGCCTGGAAATACCAGTTAACGGAATTTTGCATAGCAGAGTTTAAATCCTGATCAGCTTCCCAGGATGGAAAAGGAAAGGCATCACCATTCCATGTCATGGAAGAGTGTTCTGGTGTGATGATTCCGGATTCCAACCCTAATAATGCATCGTATATTTTGTAGGTAGACTCTGGCGGAATACGTTTGGTGGCTTCTTCAAGATCGTATATTTTCCAGGAATCCAAATTATTGTCATACAAAACAAATGATCCATCATATGTTCCAAATGTTTCGGATATATCTAACAGGGAGATATTTTTGTCTGTATCACTAAAATGATATACGCTTTGAGTAGAGGCATCAATGGATAAAATGGGTGTACATCCAATAAAAACAGCACTAATGACCAGATAAATTATCAATGCTCTCATTTTTTGATAAAGAGTTTCTTTCCTAAAAACGGCGATGTTGAGAATACGTCGTTTCATCTGCCTGAAATTTCCGGACATTCCAACTGCCAGTGGAGAGGAAAAAGAGGATATTTTTTCTGCAAAATTAATCAGTGTAGTTCCATAAGCTTGGTATTCATCAGCAGAAATCATCTGCAATACAGCAGAATCACAGGCTATTTCACGGTCACAGAAAATTTCTTTTAAAGTGTACCAAACAAAAGGGTTAAACCAGTAGAGTATATTACTTATGACCATGAGGAAGCCAATAAATGTATCTTTGTGACGGTAATGCTGTAATTCGTGTAGCAGCATAAAACGCATATCATCAGGATTCAGTTCGGAAATTAAATGGATGGGAATGTAAATCCTGGGATGTATTATTCCGATTAAAACTGGTGATTTTAAAAATGCAGTACTGTAGACTGATACTGGGTAAGAGATTTTAAGTTCCTTTAAACAATTGTAATAAATAGTTTTTACCTGCTGATTTTGAAGCGGGAGAGCAGATCTTTTTATGGAACGTACATAGTTTAATGAATGAAGGGTGAGGACTGACATAATCATAACACCCGTTATCCATATTAGAAAGAGTATGGTATTCAAGCCTCCAGAAAATTGACTACTGATGGAAACTGAAAAATCATTCACCTGGTTTAACAAAATATTTTGTGTATTACTGGTAAGTTCGGATAGCGTGTCGGTACCAGAGTTAAGTCCTGAGTCAGTTTGAAAAAAATGTAACCATGAAAAAAGTTGTGAGCCATGAATCTGTACAGGAAAAAATGGCACGGCAAGTAATAAAAATAAAAGAAAACAGAGATGGTACTGTGTAGCCGCAGATAAATATTTTTTCAGAAGTTTTTTTGTTCCGATTATTACAAGTGTAAAAATACATATGAAGATATTACTGATTAAAAAGTGGATGATCCAGTTGCTCATTGAAAACCTCCTATTTCTGATGTTTTGATAATAAATGGCGTAAGTTATCAATTTCTGTTGAAGAGAGCTTATCGTCTTCAAGGTAAGAAGCCAGCATAGAAGAAAGATTTCCATTATAATATCGCTTTAAAAAAGAATTGCTTTCCTGGCGTATATATTCATCTTCTTGGACTAATGGAGTATAGACAAATACCCGGCTTTGTTTTTCGTAGGAAAGAGCTTTTTTGGAAACAAGTCTCTTGATAAGAGTTTGAATTGTTTTTGGACTCCAGCTGATAGTTAGAGTAAGTTTTTCTGTAATTTCATTTGTATTGATGGGAGCATATTTCCATACAATTTTCATAACTTCAAATTCGGCTTCTGAAATCTGGGGTAGTGACATAATAAAATCCTCCTGCTAAATCCTACATATGTAATAAATATATTATATTACTTGTAGAAGAAAAAAGTCAAATGGCAGATGATATATAGAATATAAAATTAATAATGTAGAGGCAATAAAGGTGAAAAAGGTAGAAATTATTGAGAGAATCACAGATGCTAATGGAAGCATAAGTGAAAACATATTGACTAGCTGGGAACATAAAAACCAATTCATACCGGAAATTATAAGGTTTGGAGAATTAAAAATATATCTACAGGAACGAATTGTTAAAAAGAATGATAGTGATGTTCATCTTTCAAAATATGAATATGATATTTTACTTTTTTTAGCGAAAAGTCCAGGTAGAATATTTGGAAAAGAAATGGTTTATGATCTGGTATGGAATGAACCTTATTCCGGTGATTATAATGTGGTTATGCGACATATCTGCAATATCAGAGAAAAAATAGAAGATGATCCTGGACAACCATTATATATACAAACAGTACGAGGTGTAGGATATCGGTTTAATGGGAATTTAGGCAGCGAGTGAAATCGCTGCCTATTATTATGGTTTTACAAAGAAGGGAGTTGGTTATGAGAAGATCTTTGTATTTCAGGAGCATCCTGTTTGAGATATTTGGACAGGTTTTGATGTATCAATTCCAACTCTTTTATTTCTTGCTTAAAAGAAACGTATTGAGTATTTAGAGATTCTTTTCTGGAAATAAGATCTGCAATTTGCTCTTGCAACTTATTGGAATTAAGATGTTTCAGGTTTATACCATTTTCCTGTAAAATATGTTCAGCACCCGCGAAAAGAATAATTTGAGATTCATATTTACGGAAATAACGATCTGGATCTTTGGAGCTTTTATAATGGTCGTCGTAAATTTTATTTTTCTGATATTGTTCGGCATATTTTAGCATTTCTCGAAGATGGCGTATCTGAGACTCGAGAGAAACAACAGAGGTATTTACCTCTTTTTGCTGCATATGTAACAAGGCTATGCGGTCTTCAAGTTCTGAAAAATTATGTAGATTATGTGTGAACATCTTGTTATATTCAGCAGAGACAATTTTTAAATTTTCCTTATTTGCCCATTTCTGAAGTCCAATGTTTCCTGCTATATTGGGAGCATTGGTATCTATTAATTTGTTATGAACAGAAGGAAAAATAGCTTTCTGACGTTTATTTTCAATGCGTTCTTTGATACGTTCCTTAGTAAAGTTTTTTCCTAAAGATTTAGCACTTCCACGCACTGGACGGGACATATCGGGAGAACGAAAGGTAATGTATTTTCTGCTGTTTTCGCCAAATTCTGCGTTTTTTATTTCATATCCTTTAGCTTCCATAAATGTAAGAAATTCTGAATAAGTGGAAACGATCCGGATTGTCTGGTTGATATCTTTTCGCAGCTGCGTTTTTTTACTGGATTCAGATTTATTTGCAGCCCATTCATTGTATTTCATTCCCTTTTTACCATCTGGCATAATTGTGGACAGGTTATGTTCCAGGCATAAAGTGTCGCTGAGATTTCGTATTTTCCAGTAATTCTTTTTACAGTCATGGTAATGAGAAAAAGTGATGTTATCTGCAGAACAGAAAATTAAATGGTTATGTACATGACCTTTATCAGTGTGTGTTGTCAGAACATAGGAGTATTTTCCCTCCAGTAAGCGATCCGCAAGTTCTTTGCCAATTTGATGGGCTTCTTCATAGGAAACTTCACCAGGGGAAAATGCCTGAATCAGATGAAATGCCTTATTTGTATTGTGCGGATCTCTGCAGTCATGTGTATGATCCAAAGTGTATTTGAAGTCAAGAACGGCTGTTTCGGGAGAGCAGGCAAAGGAAGAAATATATAGATTCTGGCCAGTTTTATCTGGATTGCAGATGTATTCTATTGCTTTATCAACGGTTGTTTTGATACCATGGATTTTTGTAACTGCCATATTTTTTCCATTAACTCCTTTATATCGTCCAGGTCCTTTGGGTAAACTGTATTGGTACTGTTTATACGATGGGTGATCTGATTCAAATTGCTGCTGATATTGCCCAGCAGGGTATTCATTTTTCGGATATGAGAGTAGTCTACTTCATATACAAATCCATATAAGATCATTTTCCGTAGAAAGGCAGATTTGCTTTTCATCCTGGAAAGACGATATTTTTCTTCTAAAATGTATTGTTCGTCATCATTCAAATAAAATTGTACGGGATGAATTCTGGTACGTTTGCTCATTGAAATCCTCCAATTCGTTTTTTTCTATAAAAAAGAGTACAAAAAAACTGTCTAACCAGTTCGGCTATGACAGTTATGGTACTTGGTTTTTTGTTGGTTTGGACAGATGTATCTGTAAGTTATTTTAACAGGACTGGGTGAAAGCGTCAAATTAAGAAATTATAAAATATGAGAGGGCCAGGGATACTCCCTGATACATTTTGGTAGAATGAACCGGAAAGGGAATTTGACAAAATGAGCCAGTTGTCATGACACTGGCAGTGCTTGCTTCTTTTGGGGTGTAGCCTGCAAAGCAGGCTATGCAAAAGCTATAAAACATAAATAGAACTGTGAGAAGTGGTTGAGAATATAATCCTGATAGCGTATAATCAGAGCAAGAAATCGTAAGTGAGGGATAAATTTGAAACGTGAGGAAATTTTTCAATATGTGAAAGAGCAATATGGAACGGAACCGGAATATTTATGGAAAAAAGATCCTGATTCTGCGGTGCTTCGACATAAAAATGGAAAATGGTATGCTATAATTATGGCAGTGGAAAAGAAAACACTGGGATTAGAAGAAGATGGAAAAATTAATATCCTGGATGTAAAATGTGACCCTGATCTGGTTGGGATGTTAATTGAAACGTATGGATTTTTACCGGGGTATCATATGAATAAGCGACACTGGATTACGATTCTTTTGGATGAATCTGTCAGTGAAGCTAAGACGCTAGATTTTCTGGATATGAGTTATGATTTAATTGACAGTGGGAAGTAATTAAAATTAAAAAGGAAGCCTTTCAGAAAAATCTCTGATCGGCTCCCAGGTATTCATTCTGGATATGTATAAGTTGATCTTTGCAACAGGATATTTTCCCAATCTCGTTCATGGCGCAGCACTCGGAGAATATGAATCTCTTTTGTTTCTTCCATTATAATATAAAAAATAATAGATGGCGGAAAAGATCTTTTATGTATGGAATATCCTCTGTACAGAATTTGAGTTCGGGGAAAGGCAGTACTGAACTGGCCTAAATTCTGCATTTGTTCTTTCAGATCAGATTGAAAACGGTCAGCACGTTGCTGGCCGAATTCTTCTTCAATATAATCTGCAATGTCTGTGACATCGTAAATTGCTTCCCAGGTTAAAATAATTTTATATTCTTGCATTTCTTCGTGCATCCCTTAATTCTGTGATTTTGCGAAAAGCATCTTCCAGTGGCAATTCACGACCAGCTTCCATATCATCAATTCCCCGGTCTAACATGCGGAGAAGATGATTGTTTTCCTGGTTTTTATCGGTTGTAGGGACTTTTTTTGTTAATTCCATGAAATCACTCCAATCATACGGTTTATAAATAGTGTATGTTGTTCAGAAGTATCTATCCATAGTTTAGCATAGAATGGGCAGCAATACAATTGAATTATTTTGCAGGAGCGTCCGTCAGACCAAGAAGATATTCGCAGGAAACATTAAATACTTCGGCCAGTGCGACAACTTCGTAGTCGGGAACGAAACGTGTGCCTTGTTCAATTCGCAGGATTGCCAGATCATTAAAATCATATCCTGCAAGTTGTAATTTGGCAGCGAGTGTTTTCTGAGTAAGATTATGAGCCTTTCGTAATTCTTTTACCCGTTGTCCTATTCTGTTTTTACTGTTCGTTTTTTTATCCCAATAAATAATCATTCTGATCCTCAAAAGTTTCTAAAGATGAAGTATTATTATTGATTTTAAGGAAAAATATTGTTACTATACTTCTAAAGATGAAGTTTTTGGAAAGTTTATTTGATTTTTGAAATAAGAAAATGATAATGCTGCCTGTAATGAGAAATAATTCTAATGAGAGGTGGAAAGAAGATGAATGAATTTTATGAAGCAGTATCGAATTTATTTGAGGAATTGCGCTGTGACTTCGGAGAAAGAGAATATACAGTACAGCCGGAAGAATGGAAAGAAGCAGAGAAGAATTTGAAACAAATACAAAAGAAGCTGCCACTACATCTGGAAAAAATCCCAGAGCGTGAGCAGAATTTCTGGAATAAATATCTGGATCAGTTAGAACATTTCCATTATGAAGAGGAGCAGCGGGCTTATTACCAGGGAATGATGGATGTAGTTGAGTTTCTTATTAATATAGGGGCAATAAAGAAATCCACGAATGTTAAGAGAATGATAGAAAAATATGCACGTTAAGAGTGGCGGTATGGGAAACCATACCGCTTCTTCAGAATAATTCAGATAGAATTCAAATGAATTTCAGGGATCTTGTTTATCGTGGTCTGTAGGAATTTTGTATGTGCGCAGGTATGCTTCTACGATGGCAAGGATAGCGGTAATTTGCTCATCGTTGCATTTTGACAGGTACATGAGCAGGCGTTGATAATCAAGATTATCTGTATGATTGTTTGGATAAAACAATGGTTCAGGAGGAACATTTAAAGCGCGTACCAGTTTTCTGATTTTATGAAAACTCGGAACTCGGCCCCCATTTTCAATTTCCTTTAAATATCGGCTGGACATTTCTGCTTTTTCAGCTAATTCTTCATAAGTCAATTTTTGCTCGTGTCGGGCGTTCTTAAAAAACAATCCCAGTTCTTTATCTGTTTGTTTTGGCATATGATACACCTCCATGTTTAGTGTATAGTTCCCTTTCTTGAAAGAAAATGAACTAATATTTCACTAAAAAAGAGGGTGATATTTCACTTTTTAAAAGACATATAAAATTCTGAATTTCCGTAAAACAGATCCGGAGGTATAGGAAAGATTAAGAATTTTATTGTCTGGTATCATATCCGTCATTACGTGACGGATGAAATAGATAAATAGTTCAAAAAAGCAAATAAATTTCTTTACCTCAAAAAGTGAATTATATGCCACAAAAAATGATGGCAAAATATTATCTTTTGATATAAATAGCGTCCGATGGGCTAAAAACTACCCATTAGGACGTTTTTTATATACCTCAAAATACAGGAAAAACAATTTTCTCGTATTTATTAAGAAATTTTTTAAAAATTTCTTCCCACACCCCGACAAATGCACTCATCCGTTTGGGATATGTGTGAAGGGGAAGCAAGAACTTTGCTTATTGCCTACCGGCGGGGAAGGAGGTGAACTCTTATGGAGCAATCCTCTTTTCAAGATGAGCAGACAGTCAGACATCAGTTTGATTCTCTGTGCAAGCTGGCATTGAAAAGTGAAGTTATTAATTATGAAAAGCATATGGCATATCGCCAGAAGTATGAAGTGATGTTGTCAGAATTATCAGAAAAGGAGTTGAGCAGACTTTTTATAATGGATGAGCATGAAATGGAAACACATCGTTTTCAGGTCCTGGGTTACGACATAGAAGTCAAAGATGCATTGATTGCTGAAGCACTGCAGACACTTACTGAAAAGAAAAGGAATGTTGTGTTATTATCATATTTTATGGATATGAGTGATGCAGACATTGCCAGAGAAATGAATCTTGTACGCAGCACAATTAATGAGCATCGTAGACGATCACTGGAACTGATGAGAAAAAATATGGAGGAATCTGCAAATGAAAAAAAGTAAAAAACAGAAATGCGCATTTGATTTGCTGCCATTCCATGTTATTGAGGCAGCATCAACTGGTGATACTGAGGCAATCCAGGCAGTGTTGAAGCATTATGAAGGGTACATAACAGTTTTGGCTACCAGAAAAATGTTTGACGAATTTGGACAGGTGCATTACTGTGTAGATGAAACTCTGCGTCAACGCCTGGAAGCAAAACTGATTACTAAGACCTTGGGATTTGATACGAAATCATATGTAAGGAAAAGTAATCAGTAAAGGGAGTATTTAATATAGATTCCTTTTCCCCTTCAGGAATTTTTGTACCTTGAAAATTGTATATTGTTTTACATACAGGACGTGAAGATATGTAGAGCCACTAGGTAAATCCGCCATGATATATCTGCTCTGTTAATGGAGTAAATACGAGGAAATGCTGAAATATAACATTGAAGTAAAGGTATGGAGCGAGAAGAATTTGACAAAATGTGTAGCAGCTGCACAGGGCGACGAAGCATATCTGTGATAATGATACTTCCAGAAAAAATCTGGTCATATTTAATGACGGTGCAAAACCGATGTGGGCAGAGTACTGAACTGCCACCTGTATTGTAATTTTATCTGCCGATGACAGTGTATAAAATTGTAAATTGTCATGGGCAGATAAAAATGTTTTGTCCAAAGAGAAAAGGAGGAGAGAAGAGTGGCGATTAAAATTGAAAAAGGTAAGATTCCAATTTGGGAAAAATATATGCTTACGGTGGATGAAGCAGTGCAATATTTCGGAATAGGTGAAAAGAAAATAAGGATGCTTATTTCGGAACATCTAAATTCAGAATGTTGCTTTACAGTCCAGGTGGGGTGTAAGTCATTGATTAACCGTAAGAAATTTGAGGCCTTTCTGGATCAGACTACGTCTTTGTAAAAAATATACGAACAATTTAGCGCTTTAAAGTGGAAATGTTAGCCCTGGTATGATATAATACCTATATCGTGCTAGGGCTTCTTCGTAGAAAGGGGCGAAGACGTTTGGGTAAAACAAAACGTGACCAAAAACGACGAGATAAAAAAGGTCGAATTTTACGAAACGGAGAAAGTCAGAGAAAAGATGGAAGATATGCGTTTGTATATACAGATTGTTATGGAAAGCAGAAGTTTTTGTATAGTTGGAAATTAGAGCCAACAGATTCTCTGCCAACTGGATGCAGACCATGCTTAGCTCTAAGGGAAAAAGAAAAAAATATCCAAAGAGATTTACATGATGGTATAGTACCTTACGGAGGAAATTTAACAGTTTTGGATTTGGTTCAAAAATATATTGGACAAAAAAAGGGGGTTCGTCATAATACTCAGGCGAACTATGATTTTGTGATCAATATAATAAAAAAAGAAGAATTCGGAACCAGAAGAATAGATAAAATAAAATTGTCGGATGCAAAAGCATGGTTTATTAAGCTGCAAGCAGATGGAAGAGGATACAGTTCCATTCACAGTGTGCGTGGAATTGTAAGACCTGCATTTCAGATGGCAGTTGAAGATGATTTACTGCGCAAGAATCCTTTTGAATTTCAATTATGTACAGTTGTCGTAAATGACAGTGTTACAAGACAGGCAATTACAAAAGAACAGGAAGAGTTATTTCTGGAGTTTATCAGAAATGATGCCCATTACTCAAAATACTATAATGGAATGTTTATTTTGTTTAAGACTGGACTTCGTATTTCTGAGTTTTGTGGATTGACAGTGAAAGATATTGATCTTCAGGAGAGAAAAATCAATGTGAATCATCAGCTTCAGAGAACCAGAGGAATGCAGTACGTCATTGAAGATACCAAAACTTCAAGTGGAACACGAATGTTACCGATGACAGATGAAGTTTATGAATGTTTTGAACAGATTGTGAAAAACCGTAAAAAAGTAAGGGTTGAGCCGATTATAGATGGATATAGTCGATTCTTATTCCTGGATAAAAAAGATATGCCTGAGGTAGCACTTCATTGGGAAAAACATTTTCAGTGGGCGTTAGGAAAGTATAATCGTACTCATGAGGAACAAATGCCAAAGATCACGCCTCATGTATGTAGGCATACATATTGTTCCAATATGGCGAAAGCTGGAATGAATCCGAAAGCACTCCAATATTTAATGGGACATTCTGATATAGGGGTTACGTTAAATGTATATACGCATCTGGGATTAATTGATGCAAAAGAAGAGATGAATAGGATTGCAAAACTGGCATAGTATGATAAAATAATAGAAAAAAGAATTAAAAATAATCTGATTATAAGGTTCTTAGAAAGCCTGTTTTCCAGGCTGATTATTACTAAGAAGTTACTAAATTTGGATAAGAAAATATACGAATTTATGCTGTGATATACAGGAAAATGACAGGATTGAAGATTATCGGAAAATGCCTGTAAACAGCGTAAATACAGCATTTCAAGGAGTTTTAAGCAATGATAAGAGTGTTATTTGTCTGCCACGGCAATATCTGTCGTTCTCCAATGGCAGAATTTATATTTAAGGACATGGTCAATAACCGTGGACTAGGTGACCAGTTCTACATCGCCTCTGCGGCAACGAGTACAGAGGAAATCTGGAATGGAATCGGTAACCCGGTATATCCACCGGCGAAGCGTGAACTGGCGAAACATGGGATTACATGTGAAGGGAAAAGGGCAGTACAGCTTAAAAAATCAGATTATAATAAATATGATTATCTGATTGGAATGGAAGAGCGAAACAGAAGAAATATGCTTCGAATTCTAGGCAAAGATCCGGAAAAGAAAGTGAGCCTTCTGCTGGATTATGCGGACGAACACGGGGATATCGCAGATCCATGGTACACAGGAAATTTTGACATTACATATCGCGACGTAGTCAGGGGATGCGAGGGCTTTCTGACATATCTGGAAGGCAAAGGGCAGATTATTATGAATTAAACTGACCTGATCTGAATTTTATTCTAAAGTATTTTATAATAAGAAATGTTATAAAAACAATTGTCGATATTCACGAATTTTGTCGAACGAATTTTCTTTACATAAACAATATTATGCGGTATCCTCTAGATACAGCAACTCTTGAAGGGAGCATCTGCTTCCTTCTTTTTTTCAAATCTATTTAAGTCATGGGCAGATCGCCCGAATAATTCAGGAAAGATGAGGAATTGAATATGGAAAACGGTTACGAAAACTTCGTGGACACTTTGAGACAGAGTCTTCTTAAGGAAACTTCTTATGAAGAAGAAATGATCTGTTATAAGAAGGCTGAGGAATATCCTCCGACTTCGGGTGACAGACTGCTTTTGAAAAACAGACAGAAGGAAGGCGTTTATGAAGTCTGTGCACTTTATGTGCGAGATCTGTATGATGAATTTCAAAATGGATGGAGCATGGAGAATATCATACAGGAAATTATGAAAAGATTAGATACGCTTGCTCGTTCCGAGTGTTTTGAGAAAAGTAAAAATCTGGACAGTTACGAAAAGGTAAAGGGAGATCTGTTTATCCGCCTGATGAATGTGGTTAAATATCGAGATGAACTGAAGAATGCAATTTTTCGAACCGTTGGGGATATTGCACTGGTATTATATGCCCGGATGGGAGAACTGGATGGATGCAGTACCAGCATTAAAATAAAAAAACATATGTTACAGAAATGGGAGCAGGATGAACAGTCAGTGTTTAATGAGGCACTTTTGAATACGTATTTTATTTCGCCACCAAGAATTTATTGCTGGGAGAAACTTCTATATAATTTGGATTATGAAGGCGAGAATTTTATGAATCTGCTGTTTGATATGTCTTTGAAGAAAGATGCAATAGGAAATTGTCTGAGTACATCTGTCCGGACCAATGGAGCAGTGGCTGTTTTTTTACCCGGAGTTGCGCAACGATTGGGGAAACTTATTGGTGGCAGTTTTTATATGGTGTTTACAAGTATTCATGAGGTAATGATACACAGCGAAGATAGTGCAGATCCAAGAAAGCTAAAAGAGGTTCTGGCAGAGACTGTAGAGGAAACGACACCGGAAGAAGATTTTCTTACCTATTATGTGTACCATTACAATGCGGAAACTGGTCAGTTCAGCTATTATTGAAGCAATCTGATTATCCCGTATGCTTTTTATCAGTGTGTGCATATACTAATTAAAAAGCAGTCAGGAGATACAAAATTGGCTTATAAAATTGTTTTGGATGCGGGACATGGCGGAACGGATCCCGGTGCTGTATATAATGGAAGAAATGAAAAAGATGATAATCTTGCACTTGCACAAGCGGTAGGAAAAATCCTTGAAGACAATGGTGTGGATGTGGTATATACTAGAACAGAAGATATTTACCAGACGCCATTTGAGAAGGCAAGAATCGCAAATCAGTCAGGTGCAGATTATTTTATCTCTTTTCATCGGAATAGCAGCCCTGAAGATAATCAATATCAGGGCGTAGAAGTTCTGGTATATGACAAAAGTGGAATTAAGTATCAGATGGCACAAAATATTGTTGGAGCACTGGGGGAACTTGGATTCAGAGAAATAGGAGTAAAAGAACGTCCGGGACTGGTCGTTCTGCGAAGAACCAGAATGCCTGCTCTTCTCATTGAAACCGGATTTATAAACTCAGATGCGGATAATGCATTATATGATGAGAAAAAAGATGAAATAGCACAGGCGATTGCAGGCGCAATTCTAGGAACGTTATCGGAAGAAACGATAGAAGCTCCTTTGTATTATCGGGTACAGACCGGCGCATTTCGGAACAGAGAGAATGCAGACCGTATGCTTTATCAATTGACAGATCAGGGATATCCGGCATTTCTGTTGAATGAAAATGATTTATATAAAGTACAGGTTGGTGCATTTCAGCAGATCGGAAATGCAATAAATATGGAACAACGCCTCAGAGATGCAGGATATAGTACGGTCATTGTAACAAAATAAACCAAAAGAGAAGGTATCGAATATGTACGAAGAGTTCATAAAAGAAACAAGTAAGTTCATTTTTGCAGAAAATAAGCCAGAGAAAGCGGATATTATTTTTGTACCCGGCAATGGTTATTCACAGATGGCAGAGAGAGCGGCACAGCTGTATGCGAAAAAATATGCTCCATTTGTACTGCCAAGTGGAAAATACAGTATTTCTACAGGCAGATTTGGCGGAGTACTGACTGGTCAGAAACGGTACAGTGGAGAGTATCAGACGGAATGGGAATTTTTAAAGGATGTACTGATGAAGAATGGTGTGCCGGCGGATGCTGTTCTGAAGGAAGATCAGGCGACATTTACCTGGGAAAATGCAAAGTTTTCCAGAAAAGTTACAGATCAGGCTGGTATTAATATAAGGAAGGCAATTATTTGTTGCAAAAATTATCATGCCAGAAGAGCTTTGATGTATTATCAGAGGGCATATCCGGACACTGAGTTTCGGGTATGCCCATGTTGCATTGATGGCATTACCAGAGATAATTGGACAGAGTCTGAGAGAGGAATAAAAGAAGTTCTTGCAGAAGTAAACAGAATAGTCACTCAATTCTCACTAATGATGTAATCTTGTTAAATATAAAAAAAATAATTTGGGGGTGTCGAAAAAAGTAGAACTGTGATATAATGCTTGTGTCGTAAAATAAAATATTGTGTTACAAATTAGTTACGAAAAGATAAAAGTTTCATATACGACAAAATAGATATTTTTATATTACAGTACTTAAATTCGAATTATATATGATATAGAAACAAGTTACATTTTTTGTTTAAAGATTACATAAATAATATGAAGCTGCCGGCATATAATGGCTTTGTCTGGCAGTAATGAATATAGATTGAGGTGTGAGGATTATGATGAAAAAGAGGAAGAACGTGCAGTTTATTGCTGCTGCAGCACTTACCGCAGCACTTGTAACAAGTCAGTTTTCATTTGCAACAGTAATGGGAGACGATACATCGACCGTACAGGTCAGCAGTCTGATCCCGAATAATGTTACGATTGATCAGCCGGTTCCTCTTTCAGATATTTCACTTCCGAAGAGTGATTATGGAACACTTTCCTGGGCAGATGGGTCTTGCGTACCGTCAGCGAGAGTGCAGACTTATGATGTTGTATTTCGCCCGTATAATGCTGCTGATCTGGCGAAGATTTCCGGCTGGGATGGACAGTCAGATGCAATTTACAGCAGTGTGACAGTTGTTGTAAGCAGTATCAGTAAGGATTCAGATTATGAGGAGACTCAGACAGAGCAGAAAACTGCAGATACTGAGAATATTGCACAAAACACAGAAGAAAACACAGAGGCCAGCACGACAGATAATACTGAAGAAAATACGGAAACTACTGTTCCGGAAGTGACTCCGGAAGTAACGGAAAACCCGGAAAATACCGAGAACACAGCAGACTCTGAGTCCACGGAGGACAAGAATAACGCAGATACAGACAGTACAGAAGTGACGGAAACACCGGATAATGATAATACAGACAATATTATTACTGAGAATACGGAAGCACCGGCTGTAACAGTAACTCCGTCAGAAGATAAAGATACACCAGAGGCCGTTGAGACACCGGGACCTGCAGATATCGCAGAAGTTACTGAGACACCATCAGTGACAGATACACCGGAACCTACAGTGACTCCGGAGGCTGATAAAGACAATATTTTTGATGGAACAGAGAAAGATATCACAGCAGATGACCGAGCTCAGTCGGTTGAGGAGGACACAGAGCCGTCTGATGAAGAAAAAGCACAGATAGCAGAAAAAAATCACACATGCAATGGCATTTCTGTATCAGGGATCAATCTTCCATGGTACGTACAGTTCAGGGCTGCAAGTGGTGAGAATTATGAATTTACCAATGAAGCAGAAGCAAATGTATTCAAATCTTATGATTTTGAATTATGGGATCTGAAAAACAATACAGAGTATGAGATCCCAGATGGTGAATATCTGAGTGTGACAGTTCCTGTTAAGGCCGGATATGATTATACAATTGAGCATCTTCTGGACAGTGGTGCTATGGAAACAATCGTGCCAAGTGTTGAGGGCAGTACAATGGTATTCAGTACACACTCTTTCAGCCCGTTTGGAATTGCAGGAAGCAAGGCACTTGTAGGAGAAGAAATTGAAGATGGAAGCTATTCTTCCGGTACAACTTCTACCGCGACAACGACTCCGCAGGCGACAGCAGCAGCTTCCACAAATACCGGCAGTACATCTGGCGGTACCGCAAATAATGCAAGTAATACAGCATCCACTTCTGCGAATAATACATCTGTTCAGGCATCCACATCTGAAAATCAGAACAGTACTTCTGACTCTGCTGACCAGAGTGAAGCAGACAGTAAGGGGAATTCTGTAGGAGCAGTTGAGACTGGAGATAATACTCCGATCCTTCCGTTTGTGATCATTGGCATCGCAGCTGCGGTAATTGTAGCAGTACTCGTTTATCTTAAGAAGAAAAAATAATATTTTGCATAGCATTTTGCACATATGAAGCAAAGCCCTTCCATATATTTCAATATGGGAGGGCTTTTTTATGAAGGTAAAGGCAATTTTGAGATCATTGTTTCTGGCATATCTTCTGTCGGGTGTCTGCCTGCTCCTGCTGGCATTACTGGTATTCAAACTTGACATAGGGAAAGGGCCGGTTACGGTAGGAATTTTAGTGATTTATGTGCTGTCCTGCCTGGCAGGAGGATTTTTGGCAGGAAAGATACTTCGTCAGGATAAATATCGGTGGGGATTTCTGGTAGGCTTATGTTATTTTGTGTTACTTGCAGCTGTTTCTTTTGCAGTACAGAGAAAGTGGGATATGAGCTTCCAACATCTGGTGACTACATTTTTTATGTGTCTTGGAGGAGGAACCCTTGGAGGGATGCTTTCTTGATAAAAAAATGCTTTTAATTAGGCTGATTTTATGCTATACTATGCCCAGATAATTATACATAAGGAGGGATATATAATGGAACATATCAAAACATTAAATACAAAGAACCTGCAGAACACAGTGAAAAAAGGTGGATGCGGTGAATGTCAGACATCTTGCCAGTCAGCATGCAAAACTTCCTGTACTGTAGGAAATCAGAGCTGCGAGAACAAATAAGCAGGTTCAGAACATTCAGTAAGCAGCGGAGTGAAATCCGCTGCTTATTCTTATGAACAAAAAGTTACAGGAAAGGATTTTCAGAAAGATGAGTCTGATTCATAGATATCAGAGCAATGGCTATAACATTGTTCTGGATATTAACAGTGGATGTATTCATCTGGTAGACCTTGTAACATACGAAGTTCTTCCTTTTATGGAAGAGGGACTTTCAGAGCAGGAGATTGTTGACAAATTAAAAGATCAGTATCCTGAGGCTGATATCCGTACTTCTGTTTCCGAGTGTGAGAAACTGAAAGAACAGGGTATGCTGTTTACCAGAGATATATACGAAAACATTATTGATGAATTTACAGAGAATCGACAGACAGTAGTAAAGGCACTGTGCCTGCACATTGCCCATGATTGTAATTTGGCCTGTCGATACTGTTTTGCCGAAGAGGGAGAATATCATGGAAGAAGAGCACTGATGTCTTTTGAAGTGGGTAAGAAAGCTCTTGATTTCCTGATCGCCAATTCAGGATCCAGAAAGAACCTGGAAGTGGATTTCTTCGGAGGAGAGCCTCTGATGAACTGGCAGGTTGTCAAAGACCTGGTAGCATACGGAAGAGAGCAGGAGAAACTCTATAATAAAAAATTCCGTTTTACACTGACAACGAACGGTGTTCTTCTCAATGATGAAGTTATGGAGTTCTGTAATAAAGAAATGGGAAATGTTGTTCTCAGTGTGGACGGACGTAAAGAAGTTCATGATTATATGAGACCGTTCCGTAAGGGCGCAGGAAGCTATGATCTGATCATTCCTAAATTCCAGAAATTTGCGGAATCCAGAAATCAGGACAAGTATTATGTGCGTGGTACATTTACACATCATAATCTCGATTTTTCAAAAGATGTTCTGCACCTTGCAGATCTTGGTTTCAAACAGATTTCTGTTGAACCGGTAGTTGCAGCTGATACAGAGGAATATGCAATCAGAGAAGAGGATATTCCTCAGATCATGGAAGAATACGATGCACTGGCAAAAGAAATGATCGCCAGAGAAAAAGCCGGAAAAGGTTTCAACTTCTTCCACTTTATGATTGACCTGACTGGTGGACCTTGTGTCTACAAACGTCTCTCAGGATGTGGTTCAGGAACCGAGTATCTTGCAGTAACTCCTTGGGGTGATTTTTATCCGTGTCATCAGTTTGTTGGTGAAGAGCAGTTCCTTATGGGAAATGTGGATGAGGGAATCACACATCCGGAGATCCGTGATAAGTTTGGTAAATGTAATGTTTACACAAAAGAAGCTTGTAAAGACTGCTTCGCAAGATTTTACTGCAGTGGTGGCTGTGCTGCCAATGCTTATCATTTTCAGAAAGATATAAATGGCAATTATGGTATCGGATGCGAACTTCAGCGTAAGAGAGTGGAGTGCGCAATCATGATAAAGGCCGCATTAGCGGAATAAAATAATGCAAGAAGGGAAAGAACAATGAAGAAAAGCAAAGGAATTGTTGTGCTGCTTCTGACCGCCATTATCACAGTCTTTCTGTGTTACACGGCCGGGATTGGCCTCGGACCAACAGGTACCGGTTCTGCAAAAAACATTAAGACCGGCCTGGACCTGTCTGGTGGTGTAAGTATCACCTATCAGGCAAAAGACAGCAACCCAAGTGCAGAAGACATGTCAGATACTGTTTATAAACTCCAGAAGCGTGTTGAACAGTACAGTACAGAAGCACAGGTGTACAAAGAAGGAAGCGACCGTATCGCTGTAGAGATTCCTGGTGTTACAGATGCAGATGCGATTCTGAATGACCTTGGAAAACCGGGTTCTCTGTGTTTTATCACAATGACAGATGATGACGGTAATGCAAACTTCTCCAGTACAGGAAGCGGTTATGTACTGGCAAGAAGTCTGGACGAGATTCGTGAATCCGGATCCGTCGTTCTGGAAGGTACAGATGTAAAAGATGCCCAGGGTGGTGCATTCCAGTCTGACAAAAACAGCTCCAGAGAGTATGCAGTCAGCCTGACACTTACAGATGAAGGTAAGACAAAATTTGCAGATGCTACAGAAGCAAACGTAGGAAAACAGATTGCGATCGTTTATGACAATCAGATCTTAAGCGCACCGAAGGTAAACGAAGCAATCACAGGTGGACAGGCACAGATCACTGGTATGTCCAGTGTGGAAGAAGCACAGAATCTTGCTTCCTATATCCGTATCGGTTCTCTGAGCATCGAACTGGAAGAACTTCGTTCCAGCGTAGTTGCTGCACAGCTTGGTGAAGAAGCAATCTCCACCAGTGTTATGGCTGGTCTGATCGGTCTTGTTATTGTAATCATCTTCATGATTATTATGTATCGTCTGCCGGGTGTTGTTGCCGGTGTGGCACTGATCCTGTATACAGCGATCGTACTTATTACATTGAATGCATTTGACATCACACTGACTCTTCCGGGTATTGCAGGTATCATTCTTGGTATTGGTATGGCGGTTGATGCGAACGTTATCATTTACGCACGTATTCAGGAAGAAATCGCAGCCGGAAACTCTGTAAGAGCTTCTATTAAATCCGGTTTCTCAAAAGCGTTCAGCGCAATCTTCGATGGAAACATCACAACCCTGATCGCATCTCTCGTGCTGATGTGGCTTGGTTCCGGTACTGTTAAGGGCTTTGCTTATACACTGGCTCTTGGTATCGTAGTTTCCATGTTTACAGCTCTGGTTGTATCACGTTTTGTTATGAATGCTCTTTATGCAGTAGGATTCCATGATGAGAAATTCTACGGTCGTGCAAAACAGCGTAAAGTATTCAATTTTGTTGGAAAACGAAAAGTATTTTTCATTATTTCCATCATTCTGATCTTAAGTGGTCCGGTTGCAATGGCAATCCATCACAACGTAGATGGAACAGCTCTGAACTATGCACTTGACTTCTCAGGTGGTACTGCAACAACTGTAACATTCAACGAAGACATGGATATCAAGCAGATTGACTCTGAAGTAACTCCTGTCGTTGAAGAAGTTACAGGTGATAAGAATGTACAGCCGACTAAAGTTGTAGGAACAAATCAGGTAGTTATCAAGACGCGTACGCTTTCTCAGGAAGAACGTGAGAAACTGGATAATGCACTTGTTGAGAAATTTAATGTAGATGATTCTCTGATCACAACAGAAAGTATTTCTTCTACAGTAAGTTCCGAGATGAGAAGAGATGCAGTTGTTGCCGTGATTGTGGCTACACTCTGCATGCTTGCTTACATCTGGTTCCGTTTCAAAGATATCCGTTTCGCAAGCAGTGCAGTACTTGCCCTGCTGCATGACGTACTGGTTGTATTTGCATTCTATGGAATTTCCAGAATTTCCGTAGGTAATACCTTCATTGCCTGCATGCTTACCATCGTAGGTTATTCTATCAACGCAACGATCGTTATCTTCGACCGTATTCGTGAGAATACGAAGGGAAGCAGATCAAACCTTGAAGAGATCGTTAATGAAAGTATCACACAGACACTTACAAGAAGTATGTACACTTCTTTCACAACTTTCGTAATGGTAGCTGTTTTGTACATCATGGGTGTATCTTCTATACGTGAGTTCGCAGCTCCTCTGATGGTAGGTGTTATCTGTGGAGCTTACTCTTCTGTATGCATCACAGGTGCTCTGTGGCTGGTAATGAAACGCTATTATAAGAAACCTGTTGCACAGGCTGTAGCAGCAAAGAATACTGCAGCTCCTGCAAAACAGAACAATAACAGCCAGGATACAAAATCCGGAAAGAAAAATTCAGATCAGCCGAAAAAGAAAAACCGCAAGAGAGTAGCAGAACGTCTGGCGGCACAGGAAGCAGCGGCAAAGGAAAATGCTTCCAAAGATGAAAATAAGGATGCATAATCCGAAACATAAAAAGTAACAATTAAGTTGCTGTGAACGGAGTGAACAGTAACACATCTCAGATCCCGGGACAGACTGCTGCCCCGGGATTTGTGTTTTAATAATGGATAGGTTGATAAACAGAGAGGATCATTATGGAAAAGTGGATGGTATATAATAAGAAAGCAGATTTTCAAAAAATAGGCAGTGAATTTGGAATTGATCCTGTGATAGCGAGATTGATACGAAACCGTGATATACAGGATATGAAAGAGATTCGTTCCTATTTATATGGAACACTTGCGGAAATTCCATCCCCATGGAAGATGAAGGATATGGAACGTGCAGTGCAGATCCTTCAGAAAAAAATTACGCAGAAAAAAAAGATCCGAATCATCGGAGATTATGATATAGATGGCGTGACAGCTACCTGCATTTTGTTGAAAGGTCTGAAACGACTTAATGCAAATGTGGATACTTACATTCCGGACAGAGTAAAAGACGGATATGGAATGCATGAGCAGCTGATCGATAAAGCACTGGAAGATGGAATTGATACGATACTGACCTGCGATAATGGGATTGCAGCTGCAGCTGAAATAGAATACGCAAAAAAAGAAGGACTCACTGTGATCGTTACGGATCATCATGATATTCCTTTCCGCGATACAGAGGATGGAAGAATCTGGATCATTCCGAAAGCAGATGCAGTGGTGAATCCGAAACAGAATGACTGTCTGTATCCGAATAAAAATATCTGCGGGGCGGTGGTTGCGTGGAAACTGATCTGGGCGTTATATGAAAGATTGGGAATTGACAGTGATGAGATATGGGATTTTCTTGAATTGGCAGCAATTGCAACAGTAGGTGATGTCATGGATCTGCAGGGAGAGAACAGGATCATTGTAAAGGAAGGACTGAAAAAACTTTCTTCTACTTCTTTTGAAGGGCTGAAAGCACTGATTTGTGTGAATAATCTTGAAGGTGCAGAGATTACGGCATATCATGTAGGGTTTGTTATTGGCCCATGTATCAATGCAAGCGGACGGCTTGATACAGCAGCAAGATCTCTGGAACTGCTTCTTGCGGATAATATGGAAGATGCAATGAAGCTTGCGGATGATCTGTATGATCTGAATCAGAGCAGAAAAGCCATGACAGAGCAAGGAAAAGAACAGGCGATTCAGAGCATTGAGGAAAATAATCTCGGTAAGGACCGAGTGTTGGTAGTGTATCTTCCAGACTGTCATGAGAGCCTTGCTGGTATTATTGCAGGACGGATCCGTGAAGCATATAATAAGCCGGTGTTCGTACTGACGAAAGGAGCTGACGGAGTAAAGGGAAGCGGGCGGTCGATCGAGGCATATTCTATGTATGAGGAACTGGTGAAATGCAGTGATCTGCTCACGCAGTTTGGCGGTCATCCGATGGCAGCCGGACTTTCAATGGAGGAAAAAAATGTAGAACTTTTCCGCAGACGTCTGAATGATAACTGTACCCTTACAGAACAGGATCTGATTCCCAAAATTATGATCGATGTGCCAATGCCGATTTCCTATCTTTCCAAAAAACTGACAGAACAGTTAAAGGTGCTGGAACCATTTGGTAAAGGGAACTCGAAACCTTTGTTTGCACAGAAAAATCTTCGGGCAGTGGGGATTCGTGTTTTTGGCAGAAACAGGAATGTGGCAAAGATGCTTCTTATAGATGAAAATGGAATAAAGATGGATGCAGTATATTTTGGAGAAGCACAGGAATTCGTGGATTTTGTACAGGCGCATGATACCATATCTGTTACATATTATCCTGAAATTAATGTTTTTCAGGGAAGAGAAAACCTACAGGTGGTCATAAAGAATTATTGTTGATTTTGGCACTGAAATAAGGGAAAAGTATGGAGTTTCGTAAAGTTTTCGTAAATACACTGTATGATAATGTAAATTGCACACAAAATTGCATATAATTTCGACAAATATGATATTTCAGCATAAAATTAAACATCTGGTTCGTCAAATTCTACAGCTAAGACTGCAGTTAAGACTGCAGCTAAGACAGGAGATAATACACCGATTCTTCCATTCGTGATTATTCTTCTGGCAGCAATCGTAGCAATCGTAGTTTTTGTAAAAAAACGTTTCGGAAGCAAAAAGAGCTGATATTTGATCAGAAACAAAAATAAGCAATAAAAAAATCCGTTTCAGGTGATAAGCCTGAGACGGATTTTTTATGTAAGGAAGATTCCAAAAGAAAAAATCATCCAAGTCTTCTGCGGAGCATTTCCGGATTCATTGCGTAGTTGATGGCAGTTTCTTTTGTGATGCGTCCATTTTTGTACAATTCAAAAAGGCTTTGATCCATGGAGCGCATCTGTCCGGGACTGGAAGAAATGACACCGTCGATCTGATGAATTTTATTATCACGGATCATATTCCGGATAGCGGGAGTAAGACGCATAATCTCAAAAACCGGAATATTTTTGCCGTTGACATCCGGAACCAGTTGTTGAGAAATGACAGCCTGAAGTACCATGGAAAGTTGCATGATGATCTGATGCTGCTGGGATGGTTCAAAAACATCTATGATACGGTTGAGCGAATTTGCGGCTCCGAGTGTGTGCAGACTGGAAAGGATGAGATGACCGGTCTCGGCAGCTGTCATGGCAGTCTGAATGGTTTCGTGATCACGCATTTCGCCAAGAAGAATGACATCCGGGCTCTGGCGAAGGGTAGCACGCAGGGAAGTAATATAATTTTCCGTATCAGTGCATATCTCACGCTGGCTTACGATACAACGATCGTGTCGATGCAGGTATTCCAGAGGATCTTCCAGCGTAATGATATGCCCTTCGCGAGAATGGTTGATTCGATCGATAAGGCAGGCCATGGTTGTGGATTTTCCGCTTCCGGCAGATCCGGTTACAAGAACCATGCCTTTTGTCAGATCAGCAATACTCATGACATCCTCGGGAATAGAAAGCTCGGCGGGATCCGGCAGCTGGAAAGCGATAACACGTATGACTGCTGCCAGAGAACCACGCTGTTTGTAAGCATTGATACGAAAACGTGACAGACCTGGAATAGAAAAGGAAAAGTCATCGTCACCGGTATTGTGCAGTCGTGAGATATCACGGTTATTCGCCATCTGATAAATTGCTTCGAGAATTTCACTGGTCTGTTCCGGCATCAGACGGTCACCATAGGTGGAAAGACGTCCATCGGTTTTTATAGAAAGTGGACGTCCTGCAATAATAAAAATATCTGAAGCGTGCAGATCTGCTGCCTTAGAGAGAAATTCCAGAGTTTGTTCTTTATTCATGAGTGCCTCCTTTATAAACAGACTGACTGGTGTCCGGAGTCCAGGAAGCCGTGGTGTCTGTTTTCCATTGTAATATTTGTATCAGAGAATCCCCGGATTTCTCCGGGTATAAAACCTTCAGGCAGACAGTGAGTTGCTGAGTGTCAGAGAGTGATTCGGCGAAAAGCAATGTCTGCTTTTCCTCGTCAAAAGTAAGCTCAGAATGATCCTTGCAGAATTGTCCGACAAGGGCAAGATAATTCTTCTGATCGGTGGCCTGCCGGTAGGCATCTGTGAGTTCTGTCTGAATCTCATTGATAACTGTGGAAGCCTGACTGCAGGCATTATAATAATCTTCTGTCTGTTGCATGGAATTACGGGCAGTGCTTAATTCTGAACGGGAATTTCCGAGTGTCAGCAAAGAAAGCACCGCAAGACAAAGCACGGAAAAGATCAGAAACAGAGAGGGAATTCCCGTGGCAGTAAAAAAGCTGTTATGGTCTTTCATGAGCTGGCCTCCTTGTCTGAATTTTCAATAATAGGAAAAACCAGATCAATCGTGTAAATCTGTATATCATTTGTGGCGTGATAGAAAGTAAGGGTTCCCTGTCTGGGGTTCGCTGTTTCGTGTAATGTAAGTTCCATTTTATAGGAAGCCTGTGAATCGGAACAGAGTTGCCAGGAACTGTCATAGTACCATTCGATGAGATTGTCCTGAATCTGTCCATCAGGAAACAGTGAGACAAAGCTTTTTGCGGTTCCGTCACTGTCTTCCAGAATTTCACCGACGGAAGTTGTGAGCGTTTGTATATGACGCCATTCCTGAGCCTGTATATGATTGTTTTTTGCAGCAGCAAAGATACGGATACAGGCAGCGCTGGAAAGTGCCAGAAAAAGCAGAACAAAGATCATTTCCATTAAAAAGAGACTTGTTTTTGAATGTGCAGATATTTTTTTCATGATGGCTCCTTGGAAACGGAATTCTGATGGAGATAAAAAGTTTCTTTGTTTCCTTCAGAATCTTTTAATTCAAAAGAATAAAAACCAGGTCTGCTTTCAGAGATCTGAAAGTCAGAAAGTTGAGCAATCGTTGTTCCGGCAGATGCATTGGCAGAAGAACTGTCTGAAGTAAAGAGTTCTTTCAGATTACCCTGATCAAGATAAATATAAGTGATGTAATCCTGATCATTCAGTGTATCACGAAAACAAAGGGCAGAAAGATTATCCAGTTTGCCGGTGAAAATTCCATTTACTGTGTCATGCTGTCTGAACTTGGTTGTAAGATAGGAAACAGCAGTACCGAGAGTATTTTCTGCATTTGTATTTTTTACAGTCTGCTGATAAATGCGTGCTGAAAAAAGCAGCATAAGCAGAAGAAAAAGAACAAAAATGCCAAAAAGCAGAAGAGAGGCCAGTTCAGCAACTGGATGTCTGGTGATAAGCCTTTTTTTCATTTGGCAGCCCCCTTTCCATGTCCGGCAGTATCGGACAGCAGAATTACACTTATATAAGGAAGCAGGTTGGAACCGTTTGGGGTATATTCGACAACAAAACGAGAGCGGTCATAAGTTATGTGGTAATCACTCAGAATCTGGTCCAGACTTTCTGGATATTGACCATTCATGGCATATGACCGGATAGCACCATTTTCAAGCGCCTGTTCCAGTGCCTGTTGTTCTTTGTGAAGGGTTTCATCGGATGCAAAGCTGACACTGATGAAAAAAATGCTGCTGATCAGAATGAGAAAGCATAAAGGTAGTAACAGACTGAATCTGCGTAAAAATTTTTTTCTGTGGATGTCAAAAAGTTCCATTTATAGCTCACCTCACAATGCAATATCAGAGAGAATACCCAGAAGCGGCATCATTACAGAAAGCAGAACGAGACCGACAAGCAGGGACAGGATGATGACAATCGTTGGCTCAACGATGGAGATTGCTTCCGAAATCAGATCAACTGCTTTTTCACGATATTTTACGGAAAGCTGATTAAGTGCCTCATCTGCCGAACCAGATTGAAAACCAACAGAAATCAGTCTTCCCTCCATACCGGTAAAAAGTTTGGAATCTGTCAGTGCCTGATAAAACGGAGTGCCTTCTTCCAGTAAATGACCTGTTTCTTCCAGTCGCTTCAAAATCAGAGGATGTGAAACCATTTCAGCAGACAGCTCAAGACTTGTATCTGGAGTGAGACCGCTTTTCAGCCCGAGAGAAAGTCCCTGTGCAAGACGCCCGTAATCGGCAGCCAGTGGGATATCGCGAAAGACTGGTAAGTGGTAGGCTGCGTTTCTCAGATAAATGTGTCCTTTTTCGCTCAGACTGAGAAAAAGAATCAGACCAACCAATAGAACTACCAATATCAGGAAAATACCGGAATAATTGCTGAGAATACTTCCGGCTTTCAGTAATCCAAGAGAAAGTGTGTTCATTTCCATCCCCATCTGCTGAAAGACCTGCTGAAATACAGGAAGTACTTTTACAAGAAGAACGACGATAACGATTCCCATCATTCCAAGCATGATCAGGGGATAGGTAACTGCACTTCGAATCTGTTCGGAAACTTCCTGCTCCTGTTCATAGTGCTGAGCCAGGCTGTTCAGAATTTCATCCAGACATCCTGTTTCTTCACCAGTCTTTATATAAGAAACAGAAGAATGGGGGAATCTTCCGGAAGTTTCCATTGCCTGTGTAAGACTTCCGGTTCCTTCCATGGAAGTGAGCAGCGCGGTGATGATTTCACGGTCTGTATCCGTCTGACTTTCATCGTGAAAAATTGCCAAGCCTTCTGTTAAAGAAATGCCTGAATGAATCAGCATTCCAAGCTGTCCGAAAAAGTTACTGAGCTCCCGGGCTGTTAATGTGTATTTCATAAAAAATCTCCTTTGCCATTAACGTGTGAATTGTACAGTGTAATTGCTTTCATCTCCAATGTAATCCTGAATAGCTTCTTTGTCATCGCTGTTGGAATCAAAGGTAGGATCCATAAGTGTCCAGGTATCTCCTTTAAAGGATACTGCCTGATTGACCCAGCCTTTGGAGCGTATATATACATCGATCCAGGCATGCTTGATATCTCCGGCATAACCAATCTGAAGTTTGCATGGAATATCACAGCTTCGGAGCATGGCCGTGGTGAGCGCGGCATAATCAAAACAGATGCCGGTGCCTGTTTTCAGGGTTTCATCGACATCGGGAAGATATCCGGTGGTCACAGTATCTGCTTTTTCATAATCATAAGTCAGATTTGACACAACATAATCGTAAATCTGCTGCAATGCATCTACATCAACGGTGTCCTCATCGATCAGGGAGAGCGCAAGCTGGCTGGCTTTGCTGTCCGGTGTAAAGTTTACATATTGATTTGGATAGAGAAAAGGCAGAAAATCATTTTCAAGCTGTACGGTAACTGTTTCGCTGTAAAGAGCTGCATACTGGTCACCCTGTACCTGTTGGTAACCGGTAATTGTGTAATCACCGCTGCCTTCTGTAAAAGTGACGGTTGCGGATTCTCCGGGTGCAATAAAATAAGAATAAAGTGCACCAGAAGGAGAAATGATCTGCAAACTGCATGTCAGGTCAGAAGAATCGGACTGGGCAATAAAGTAGCCCTGGCTGATATTGGATACATCCAGTATCATAGGCGATGAGCCAATAGTTTCTTTTCCGGTGGCTTCAGGAACAAGAACCTGGAGCGGGGAATAGACAGGGGGTTCATCTTTTTTTTGCGAAGAAGATCCGCAGCCTGAAATAAATATTAACAGAAAAGGCAGACACAATAGCATGGCAAGGAGTCGTAAGCGAATGAATCGGTTCATGTGACTGCTCCTTGATAATATGAAATATTTACTTGTGTTTGTTTTGAATTAAGTATAGCAGAGTAGATGTTTACAGGCAATATTCCTTAAGAGGTTTTTGATTTTTTGAATTATTACAGAAATGTGAAATATACAGGAAAAAATGTTGACATTCACTGAAAAAAAACTATACTTACAGCATAAAGGCAAACCTGCTGAAAGGCAGGGACGCAAAGCCACGGGTCTAAGGTCGTGAGACTAAGGCAGCCGGTTGCCGCATTAAATTCCGATTTAGTGACGTATTATGGACTACAGAAGAGAGAATCTGAATTAACATATGCGGCCGTTTAATTTAATTAAACGGTTTTTTTGTGTGTTAAAATATAAATAACTCTGATGTTCCGGCGACTGGATTGCTGTGAACAATATTGTATTTCATACGTCGATATCTGAAAGGTGTGATAATATGAAAAGAAAAATGAAAATCAGAGAATTCCTTACAAGGAAAAAAGTTGCAGCAGGATGTGTTGCAGCAGCCGCGGTGATTGCCGCAGGAAGTTTTTCGATGGTGATGCAGTCTTCTGACATACCAGAACTTTCCAGTTATACGGATCCGGTGATCGAAACAACAATTACCGGTGATGATACTCCGCTAGCATCAAAGCCAAAGGTAACAACGAAGACAAAAAGAAAAACGAAGACAACGAGAAAGAAAGTAAAACTGAAAAAAGCATCGAAGAAGTCATACACCAAAAAACTTCCAAAAAAGAAAAAAACAACTACCAAAACCAGGAAGAGTGGTAAGAAGACTGTGAAGACACAGACAACTGTACAGACAGCAACGACTGAGAAGTACACAAAGAAATCCAAACAGAAAGTTGTCACACAGAAAATAGTAACAACAGTCAAGACTACAACAACAGTTGCAGCTTCACAGCAGAATGCGCAGACGCAGGAAGTTTCATTCCAGAGTTCCGGAACTCAGAACTCTGGTTCAGCAAAGACCTCCAGTCAGAAGGCATCCAAGCATACGATCAGCAATGTTGCTTCTATTGCACCGAAGATGGACAGCAGAGTACTGAATGCGTATGCAAGAATGGGATTTACGGTAACGGTTGATCCGAATGCCGCTTATGCAGGACATTTTGATGCAAGATCACGAAGCATCACGATCCAGGAAGCAGATGAGACAATTTATCATGAGCTTGGACATTTCCTTGCATTTATTGCAGGCAACGTAGATCAGAGCAGTGCATTCGCATCTGTATATAACAGTGAAAAAGCGAAATTCACAGGATATAACAAAGCATATGCAACACAGAATGCTGCGGAATATTTTGCTGAATCTGTGAAGGATTATATGCTGAATGGAGCTGCACTGAGCAGCCAGCGCCCGAATACATATAAGGCGATCCAGTCAGCATTGAATACAGTAACAACTGCCAGAGCAGATGTAATACTGAAAGCTTACTCTTCAATCTGGAGCTAATAAAAGAACAATTAAGAATTAGAAAGGGGCTGTCGCACTAAGTAATTAGTGCGCAGCCTCTTTTTGGTGCAAAAAAA